>NZ_VPBE01000007.1:0-122260 GCF_013418895.1 Acinetobacter sp. YH12116
ATTAGCTGTTTTTCTAAACCCATCATCATTTTTATTTGATAAATAATTTTGAACAACTTCAAGTTTAAACTGTTGAGAATATTTAGCCATAGAAAAGCACCCTTCAAATTGGACTAAGAGTGTCCAACTTTCGGGGTGCAGATCAATCATGCGGCTTTTTTATGCAGATTGAGATCTGTTGAGATCAACACGCGGCTTAAGCCAGGAACGTTTTGATCATTTTCACCAGACGTTCAACCAGCTGATCGGCCTGTTCCTGGCTAATGTTCAAGGTTGGCAGTAAACGCACCACGGAGCCGGCGGTCACATTGACAATCAGTTTGTATTCATCACGGGCAATATCCACCAGTTCTGCGCAGGCTTTAGGTAATTCAATCCCGATCATCAGGCCAAAACCACGCACGCTGACATTTTGGTCAGCCAGCTGGTTGCGTAGCTGCTCAACAATATAGCTACCCATTTTTGCGGCATTCTCGACCAGATTTTCTTTCTGGATAATATCAATCACGGTGTAGACCACACGTGACCCCAGGGCAGTACCACTGTAGGTTGAACCATGGTTACCGGCAGTGAGTACACCCACACCGCGACCTTGGGTCATCACTGCACCAATCGGGAAGCCATTGCCCAGGCCTTTGGCAGTGGTTAAGACATCTGGCACAATATTGGTGTGCTGATAGGCAAAATATTTACCGGTACGGCCGTTACCAGTTTGCACTTCATCCAGCATCATCAGCCAGTTGTGCTGGTTACAGATGCGGCGGATATCTTCTAGGTAGCTAAAGCCTTGAGGCGCGGTATTAACACCGCCTTCGCCCTGAATTGGCTCAACCAGAATCGCGACGATGTCCGGATACTGAATGGCGGCTTCTTCAATGGCTTCAACATCACCAAACGGTACACGGATAAAACCTTCTACCAGCGGTGCAAAACCTTCCTGGACTTTTTTATTGCCGGTGGCAGATAGGGTTGCCAGGGTACGGCCGTGGAACGACTGATCGGCGACAATAATTTTCGGATTGGCAATGCCTTGTAAATAACCAAATTTACGTGCAATTTTAATGGCACCTTCATTCGATTCTGCACCACTGTTAGAGAAGAAGACTTCTTCCATACCAGCGACTTCTGCCAGTTTTTGTGCAGCGGCAGTTTGCCAAGGCACTTCAAACAGGTTGCTGGTATGAATCAGGGTCGCGGCCTGATCCGCGATGGCAGCAGCAATTTCCGGATGAGCATGACCTAAACCACAGACTGCAATACCGGTCAGGGCATCCAGATATTCGGTGCCATCTTCAGTGTACAGATAAGCGCCTCGGCCGCGGACAAAGCTGATCGGCTGACGGCCGAAGACGGGCATCAAATGAGACGGTTGATCAGTTTGCACAGGGGCAAGGGTAACGTTGTTCATGACTAACTCTTATCTGTAAGAAAGAAAGGAAAAAACTTATATAAGCAAAATCTGCCCCCGATTGAAAGTGTAAATGTAAATAAAAATGGAAATATTGCTTTAAGCATACTGTTTTGCTGTGTTTTCGGTATAATGCAAAACAGATTAGTTGAGGATTTATCAATGACTGAACAAGCACGCGATACCGAAGCGTTAATTCGTGACCAAATTGCTAAACATGCAGTTCTTCTTTACATGAAAGGCACACCGCAATTCCCACAATGTGGTTTCTCAGCTCGTGCAGTAGAAGCGCTCAGTCAAATTGGTCGTCCATTTGCCTATGTGAATATTCTTGAAAACCAGGATATTCGTGCAACTTTGCCGAAAATTGCCAACTGGCCAACTTTCCCGCAATTGTGGATCAATGGCGAGTTAATTGGCGGTAGCGATATTATGCTGGATATGTTCCAAAAAGGTGAGTTACAGCCTTTGGTTGAACAGTACAGCCCAGCGCCTGAAGCTTAATTCAGTCGTATAAAAAAGCGCCTTTCGGCGCTTTTTTGCTTTTTTAGACCGGCCATTATGAGCCAGTCTGGTTACGGGCATCTTCTACCGGAATAGCCTCAATTGCTGCTTCAGCAGGCTGATCTTTTTTCTTGGCCTTTTTTTCTTTCTTGGCTTTTTTCTTTTTCTTTGGCTCTTCCTCTTCAATTTCTGCGCCATCTTCAATGGCTTGCCAGTATTCAAGCTGCGCCATCACCATGTCATAAATCGAGCCTTTGCTATAACGGCCTTTTTTGTCCAGTTTACCGACCGGACGCGCCATCAGAATTTCTAGCGCCTGATCAATCACATCAATGGCATGAATATGGAATTCGCCTTTTTGCACCGCTTCAATCACATCTTTACGCAGCATGAGATGCTGCATGTTTTGACGCGGAATAATCACGCCTTGCTTGCCGGTTAAACCTTGTAATTTACAGGCATCATAGAAGCCTTCAATTTTGGCATTGACGCCGCCAACAGGTTGCACCTGACCCAGCTGGTTCATGGAACCGGTAATGGCCCAGGACTGATCAATTGGTAACTGGCTGATTGCTGAAATCAGGGCAGACAGTTCCGCAACGGTGGCGCTATCACCATCGACCTGACCATAGCTCTGCTCAAAGGCCAGTGCGGCAGAGAAGTGTAGAATCTGTTCGCGGCCAAAATGGGCTTTCAGGAAGCTGGACATTAACAGCACGCCTTTGGCATGCAGCGAGCCACCCAATTCAACACTGCGTTCAATATCCAGAATATCGCCGCCGCCCTGATAGACCGATGCCGTCAGGCGTGAAGGCAGACCAAACTCGACATCGGCATAATGAATCACGGACAGGGCATTGATCTGACCCAGACGATGACCTTTGGTTTCAATCAGCTGGGTGCCGCGTGACAGGTCTTGCCAGTACAGTTCACGTAAATAGCCTAAGCGATATTTGCGATGATCCAGCGCCATGTTAATATGTTCTTCTGACACCATTTTTTTGCCGGCTTGTACGGCATGATGATGTGATTCCCGAATCAGATCACCTAGCGTTAGCGCATGTAAGGACAACGAGCTTTGGTCCTCGGCCAGACGACTCGAGTCGGTTAACAGCGCAGCCAGGGCAGAGCGGTCAAAGGGCAGCAGTTTATCGGCCTGAACATAATCAGCAATCAGCTGCATATAAGCCTGCTCATTGGTGTCATTACGTTGTAATGTATCGGTGAAGTCGGCACGGATTTTAAAGACGCTGCCCAGCTCCGGTTCGACTTCCAGAATTTCATAATAGATTTCCGGCTCGGCCAGCAGAATGACCTTTAAAGTCAGGGGAATTGATTCCGGCTCAATCGAAATACTACCGGTTAAAGTCAGCATATGTTCCAGTGAGGACAGTTTTAGCTGGCCCGATTTCAAGGCACGTTTCAGCCCTTGCCAGGCATAAGGCTGTTCCAGTAACTGTTCGGCTTCCAGAATTAAAAAACCGCCATTGGCACGATGTAAGGCACCGGAACGGATTAAGGTGAAGTCAGTGGTGATGGTGCCGTTCTGGGTCATCTGTTCCACATGACCGAGCAGGTTGTAGTGGGTCGGGAAATCTTCAAAGATTACCGGTGCACCCGAGTTCGGTTTATGCGTGACAACAATATTGGCCTGATAACGCGCTGGCACCCGGCTAAACACCGCCGGAGTGAAGTCATCTTCTTCCTGTTCCAGCACCATTTCAACATTGTTGATAATGTCTTCAGCATAGTATTTCAGATAGTCTTCAAGCCCTTGAACCTCTGAAAATTTATTCAGCAATAAATCAATCCGCGGCATCACCACCTGTTTGGCAATGTCACGATTCAGGACCTGAACCCGATCGCGGGCATCATCTTCCAGATCGCCCAGATGCAGACCCAGACGTTCCAGTTTTTTATCCATATAGCGCATATTGGCGGCAATTTCGGCGCGCTCTTTGCTACTTAAGGCATTGACATCTTCCTGGGTCATTTCCTGCAGCTGATCATCTTTAAACTGTACCGGAATAAAGCAGTGCTCGTCATTGCGCGAGACCAGTTTTAAATCCAGCGTTTCACCTTCTTTGGTCAGTTCAATGAGGGCCTGTTGCTGTTCATCGCCAGTTTGCTGGCGAATCTGTTCAATGCGGTTGTGATAGGTTTCGGCGCTAAAACGGCGTTCCAGCTGTTTTAAAATGGTCTGCCAGCTCTGATGCAGCTGGGTCTGGAATTTTGGTGCCTGACCGGCCGGCAGTCGCAGGGCAATGGGCTGACGCGGGTTTTTAAAATTATTGACATACACCCAGTCATTTGGCGTGGCCATGGTTTTGGCATGTTGTTGCAGTAAACGCCGGATCATAGTGCGTTTACCCAGTCCTGCCGTACCGACCGCAAAAATGTTATAGCCCGAATACGGCAATGCAATGCCGGCTTCTACTGAAGCGCGGGCACGATCCTGACCCAGAAAATTATTTAAAGGCTTAATCCGTTTGGTGGAGGCCGGAATTTTTTCCAGATCCGGAATATGGGTCAGCTGTTCCGGGCTTAAGCGGGTGTTATTAAGTGTCGTTTGAATTTCGGCTTGTTCGAAGGCTGAGGTAAGAGTTTGTTCTGGTTGTAAAACTAATGTTTGTTGTTCGGTAATTGAAGCAGATAAAGAAGAGGTCATGTGCTCGTGTCTTTGCGTCACTGTGAAATCCAAAACGAAATTATTGCAATAGAGATTTAAGGTATACAGGTTTAATAGAAAATTTCAAGCCAGGCCGCTGCATTTCTCCAGAAAATCACAGGGCGTTTGCATAAATCAGGTTGAAACCAAATCCATTAAACGATTGAATAGCAACATTCAGTTTTTTGACAAAAATAATGTAATGACAACACAATCTACAGGATGGAAATCTGCCTTTACCGCATTTTTAGATCGGCGTGCGCTGATCATGCTGTTTCTTGGCTTCTCGGCCGGTATTCCCATTCTTCTTATTTTTTCCAGTTTATCGTTATGGTTAGGTGAAGCCGGCATTAGCCGTAATGCCGTAACTTTCTTTAGCTGGGCGGCGCTGGGTTATTCATTTAAGTTTGTCTGGGCACCATTAATTGATGAGTTACCAGTGCCATATTTAACCCAAAAACTGGGCCGGCGCCGGGCCTGGCTTTTAATTGCCCAGGTCCTGATTATATGCGCCATCTGTATTATGGCCTTTTCAGATCCGGCCTTAGGGCAGACGCATCTCTACCAGATGGCGGTGGGTGCGGTGCTGCTCGGTTTTGCTGCGGCCACGCAAGATATTGTGATTGATGCCTATCGTATTGAGCTGGCTGAAACCCAGATGCAAACTGTATTGGCTTCGACCTATAACGCCGGTTATCGTATCGGGATGATTGTAGCTGGTGCGGGCGCTTTATTTCTGGCAGCGTATCTGGGCACGGCTAAAGGCAACTATATTTATGAGGCCTGGAAATACACCTATCTGGTGATGGCGGCGGTGATGCTGATCGGGATGTGTACCACGCTGGTGATTCGTGAGCCGGTGGTGGAGCGTGTCCGTAAAGAATATAAACGCAGCGATTATTATCGACTGGTGGTGGTGTTTTTTGTTGCCGTGATCAGTTTTGTGCTGAGTTATATCTATTCCGGTCAGGCGCTGGATGCGCTGAAAAACCAGCTCAGTATTCAGGATTCCTTCCTGCTGTTTACGCTGGAGGCGATTCGCTTTATTGGCTCGGGTGCGGTGGCTTTACTGATCGGAACTGTGCTGGTCAAACTGGGTGCAGTCAATAAACAGATGGCTTTTGAAACCTGGGTGCATCCGGTCGCGGATTTCTTTAAGCGCTATGGTTTAAAGCTGGCTTTGGTGTTACTGCTGCTGATCGGGTTTTATCGGGTTTCGGATATTATTGCAGGGGTCATTTCCAATGTGTTTTATCAGGACCTGAACTTCAGCAAAGAACAGATTGCTGAAGCAGTCAAAGTCTACGGGGTGATTTTCTCGTTGGTGGGTGGCTTCCTGGGTGGTTTGCTGGCCCAAAAAATGAATATCATGAAACTGATGTTTCTGGGCGCAGTGCTGGCCAGCTCGACCAACCTGATTTTTATTGGACTGGTCAAATCCGGGCAAAGCCTGAGTGATGTGCAGGTGAATGTCGGGGCGCAGCAATATAAGGTACAGGCTGATGAAGCCGGTTACTGGAGTATACAGGTACCGAGCAATGTGCTGGCTCAGGCCAATCAGATTCAGGTACAGGCACAATATGCCAATCAGTCCGATCAGGCACAATTAAGCATGCCGTATTTGCAGCAGACCGGCACAGCCCAAATCCAGTTATTACCGATTACCTCGGATGACCGGATTTCTGTACAGGAAGCCGAGCAAAGTCTAGTGATTCGCGGGCAGTTGAGTGGACTCGATGCTGCACAGCTACAACCTGAACAGCCGCTGAGTTTGGTTCTGGATGGCAAGGAATATCCGGCCAAGCTGGAAGAAGGTGGCCTGTTTAGTGGCGTGATTGAAGGCCAGCAGTTACAGACAGCGCAAAATAGCACGATTCAGGTGCAGGCCCGATTGCTGGATGGCAGTACGCTCAGTGCCAGCCGCGGTTATCAGCTGGCACAGCAACATCCGGCGCTGGATATTGATATTCAGGCCCTGACACCGGTAGATGTCAACGCTGATGCACCGATAGAAGTTCGCGGTAAGGTGATTAAACCGTATAGCAGCTTATGGCTCTATCTGGCAATTATTATTGATAATCTGGCCTCCGGTCTGGCCGGTGCGGCATTTATTGCCTTCCTGTCCAGCTTAACCAGTGTGTCGTTTACCGCTGTACAATATGCGATCTTTAGTTCGCTCATGACCCTCACCCCTAAAATTTTAGGTGGATATTCAGGTACCATAGTCAATAATATCGGTTATCCGAATTTCTTCCTCATGACCACGCTGCTTGGAATTCCAATTCTGATTCTGGTGGTGTGGGTGGCAAAATTATTGCGTGCTCATGAACACGCTCAAATTCAACAAAAGGACGAATAATATGCGCATGCTGCATACCATGTTACGTGTAGGCAATTTAGAACGGTCATTGCAGTTCTATACTGAAGTACTTGGCATGACTTTACTCCGTAAACGTGACTACGAAGAAGGCCGCTTTACCCTGGCATTTGTCGGCTATGGTGATGAAGACAACCATACCGTGCTGGAACTGACCCATAATTGGGATACAGACAGCTATGAGCTGGGCAATGGCTATGGTCATATTGCCATTGCAGTGGAAGATGCCTACAAAGCCTGTGAAGAAATCAAGGCACGCGGCGGCAATGTGGTGCGTGAAGCGGGGCCAATGAAAGGCGGCGTGACCGTAATTGCCTTTGTGGAAGATCCGGACGGTTATAAAATCGAGCTGATCCAGCAGGATGACAATGCCCGCAATAACTAAGTTGGCGCAGTAGTATAGCGCCACAAAATAGTGAACATTAAGCCAGCAGACTAGCTTTATTGTTCCAGCCCAGTAAGATGGAACTTTACCGTGAGGTAAAACCCGCTGACTGGGCTTTTTTATGTCGATGCAAAAATAAAATCACAGGATGTAGACATGCTAAAACTACTTGCATTGGATCGCTTTACCATATTGTTAATTGTGATGGTGATACTGGCCAGTATCGTGCCGGTGTCTGGACAGGTCGCTGAAGTCTTTGGCGTTATTACCACGGCGGCTATTGCTGTGCTGTTTTTTTTACATGGGGCAAAATTGTCCAGAGAGGCGGTGGTACAAGGCATCATGCACTGGCAACTGCATACGCTGGTGTTTGCATTTACCTTCTTGTTATTTCCAGTGTTGGGTCTCATGGCCAAACCCGTATTATTGCCATTGCTGGGGCAGGAGCTGTACTGGGGCTTTTTATTTATGTGCTTCCTGCCTTCTACGGTGCAGTCTTCTATTGCCTTTACCTCGGTTGCACGCGGCAATGTCGCCAGTGCAGTCTGCAGTGCGTCTTTTTCCAATATTGCCGGCATGTTCATTACCCCGGTTTTGGTCAGCCTGTTTATTTTTGGCCAGTCGCAGCACGATTATGATCCGACCTCATCCATTATTCAGATTACCTTATTGTTATTGGTGCCTTTTATTCTGGGGCAATTGCTGCGGCCGTGGGTCTATCCATTTTTGGTCAAGTTCCCAAGTCTGGTTAAAGGCTTTGATCAGGGTACGATTTTGATGGTGGTTTATGGTGCCTTTAGTGGCGCCGTGGTGGCCGGACTGTGGAATGAAGTCAGTGGCACAACGTTACTGATTTTAACTGTAGCCTGTTCGGTGCTGCTGACCATCATCATGCTGTTGGCGCTGTACGTACCAAAATGGATGGGCTTTAAACGTGAAGACCAGATTGCGATTTTCTTCTGCGGCTCTAAAAAAACCCTAGCCAGTGGTGTACCGATGGCGCAGATTCTGTTTATTGGCCAGCCTTTGGGCATGATTGTGCTGCCAATCATGATTTTCCATCAAATCCAGCTGATGGTCTGCGGCATTATTGCCAATTACTGGTCGAAGCAGCCTGAAATTGAGGACAAAGAATAATTCGCATATTGGCATAGATTCACGTATAATATGCCCCAACTTGTTGTGCTTAGCTCTGACGGTATCCGTCTCGGTGGGCCAAAAGAATGGTCTGTTGTGGTGTTGGTCTGCGGTTTATCTCGAATAAACAGCTTTTTTCCTCAGTCTTGAGAGTGATCAATTGCGACGACAGCTAAACCTTCTTTAATCTTATGGAGTAATCGACGATGCGCGCCGATATTCACCCAAAATATGAAAAATTAGTTGCTACTTGTTCATGTGGTAACGTGATCGAAACTCGTTCAGCTGTTGGTAAAGACACTCTTTACCTAGACGTATGTTCAGCTTGCCACCCATTCTACACTGGTAAGCAAAAGAACGTTGACACTGGCGGTCGTATCGACAAGTTCAAACAACGTTTTGCTGGTATGTCACGTTCTATCAAACGTGGTTAATACCCAGAATGAAAAAAACGGGCATTTGCCCGTTTTTTTGTGCCTGCACTTCAGGCGAAAAGTACAAGACCTTATTGGTCTTGTACATCAATGAGATGATCCAGTTTCTTCTGGAAGTAATCACCCTGAATATAACGGGCATCCACATTCCAGGCGTTGGCAAACAGGTTCATATCGTTTAGTTCATGTAGCACCACTTCCACCGGCTTGATTTCGCTAAACTGCTGAATCTGTTCCTGTAGCTCCTGAGTGGCACTATCTTGCATCAGTTTGCTGGTCAGCGATGGATGCAGGGTCACATATTGCACATCCAGCTGTTTAAGAATGGATTCGCTATACATCGACTGGCCGAATTCACGGATGGAAATCTCCGCACCATGCTGATGCAGCAAATGCATCTGCTTTTGGGCATCCATCAGGTTCTGGCTCACATCTTCTTCAGAGAATTGCAGAATTAACGGATAAGCCTGCTGACTGCCGACAATGGTAATCAGTTTGGACACAAATTCCGGGAAAGCGCGGTCTTGTAGCAGCACATGCTTGTTCAGGTTAACAATCAGCTTGGCTTCCGGATATTGGGTAATGAAGTTATGCAGCTGTTTGCAGGCTTCGACCAGAATCCAGCGATCCAGTTTAATTGAGAGTTCCGGATCTTCAGCCAGATCAACCAGCCCGGTCAGACTTTTCCATTCTGCTTGATGAATAAAGCCGCTGCTGACTTCATAGGTATATAAATTGCTGTCCTGTTTGTCATACAGCTGCTGGTATTTCAGATGAATTTCATTACGATCCAGGCTGTGGCGTAAGGCGCCTAATAGCGATGAAGCAGCGGTTTCGACCACAGGTGCAACCTTTGGCTCGACAATTTCCAGCGACAGATCGGTCATGGATAAATCCAGTCCGAGGCTTTGCTCATCTTTTTGCTGATAAGGCAGTGCGGTTACAAAGGCACGTTCCATCAGCTGTTCAAACTGGGTGCTGTCGGCAATTTCACCTTCTAGTACCGCATAGCCCATACGGAAATTCAGCGGATAACTTTGCCCATTGACGCTCAATAACTGTGGTTTACTCAGTGAGCTGAGACCAATCAGTTTGGAATGCAAAATGGTGGTTGATTCTGCCTGAAACAAGCCAATATAGATCGATGAATTGACCTTGAATAAAGGCACATTGGTCTGTTCTTTCAGGAAGGTTTTAATATTACCGAAATAGTTTTTCAGCGTAACCCAGTCCGATTGCAAGACTTTTTCAGGGCAGGAGGCCAGGGCAAATACCACCAGCGCATTAATTTTGGATGGCTGATTGTTCAGGGTGCGGTTAATCAGCTGATGGGTCGGCTGCTGACCAGCTGTGCTTTCATGGCTGGCCTTGGCTGGTGCTGTAGCAGCTTGCTGAATATCAATGGTCAGCTGCAAGGCATCTTCATCAGTGGCCGGTAAAAATTCCAGCTGTAGCGGATTTTGCGCGGCGACATGACTATTTAAAGAGCTGTAGCTGAAACGGCCTAAATCAAACTGACCTTGCGATACTTTTTTAAAGCGCAGTTTAAAATCGGCTAGATCTTCCGGTTGCAACAGGTCAAGCAAAGGCAGACCAATAATCTCATCTTCATTCTGAAAGCCAAACAGCTGTAAATATTCCTGATTGGCCTGTACATGAATGCCTTCCTGAATAATCGCCACCGCCTTGTTGCTGTCTTCCACCAGAGACTGCGCCTGCGTCTGGGCATTTTCCAGCTCTTCTTTGAGCTGGGCATGGGTTTGCTGCAAACGGCTGAAAGAGAGGGCACGAAGCAGACCCAGATAGAAACTGTCACTATCGTTCAGGTTGACCAGATCATAAATGCCTTTGCGGATGAGGGCGCTATATTGGGTGGCATCATAGTCTTCAGGTTGCAATAACACCAGCGGTAAATTCGGCTGTTTTGAGGCGCGAATCAGGGTCAGGGCCTGATCAATTTTCAAGTCGTAGGCGCGGCCAAAAATCACCACATCCCAGGTTAAATTCAGCTGTTTTTCAAAATTTTGCAGGTCATCGAGCAGGGTGGCCTGCACGGTATGTTCCTGTGCATTCAGCTGTTCGCAAATCTGATTAAAACGGATTTGGTTATCATCGATAATGAGTAAACGTGTTTCGGTACGTTTAAATTTTTTAGATAGTAAAGGATTTCTCACTTCAACGCTTCCCATAAATCTTGATTCTTAACGTCATTCATCTGCTTGTGAATAAAGGCATCGACTGTGGCTTGCTGCTGGTCATTTAACAGTTCAAAGTCAAAACGCATAAAGCTTTGAGTAATGAGTAACGGTTTAATTAAAAAGACTTTAATGTCTTCATCCCCCAAACGCAGCTGTACGGTCTGCTTGTCTCTTAATAATTGAATCCCCGGTAAAATAAGATGAGTGCTGACTTCATTTAGCTGTGAGCTCTGCATGAGCAGGGCAGGATGATAATGCCCGCTATGCCGGTCAGATTTCACATAGACGGCACATGGAATAATGTCCTGCGCCAAAACTTCAAGGCCCAGTTCCAGGGTTTTGTCAGTCGACTGTTTAATCCAGCGAATCACACCGCCACGCCACGGACTTTGCGGATTTTCCTGCACCAGAATAAATTCACCGGTTTTAAGGTTTTTTGGCGTTTCACCTTCCCATTTAATCCGGTAACCATTCACACTGATATCCAGCACTTCCGCGCCGTAAATCTGTTTGGCCTCGCGGTCCAGATTCTGGATTTTACTGATGTCGGCAGTGGCATGACTGTGCATCTGGTTGATGAACTGGCTTTCACTCTGGAACTGGTAATTTTCACCCAGTTGCAGGGTTTCCTGAAAATTCTTGCCTTTAGACAAATAGAAGTGCGCCACGCTTAAGCCAAAACAGATTTTGACCCGGGCCGAATATTCATAACGTTCATGGCGACGCTCAGGATTATGAGTGAGCAGGGTATGAATATGAAAATGCAGGGCCGGAGTTAAAAACAGCTTTTCATTGCGGGAGAAATGTTCGGCCTTGCGGCCCTGATTTTCACTAATATGATCCAGCAGTGCCTGCGTCGAAATAAAAATACCCGGCTCAAAATCACCCGATTGATGCGAGTTATAAATTGGCGGATAGTCTTTGTTGGTATCGACAATATAGCGTGACAGGGTGGTTTCTTTGGGCAAAATCTGAATCAGCTTGACCCAGTCAAAACTGCAGAGATACAGCCCCTGAATTTCGGCCGGACGAATCTGATGGGAATTGAAAATATCCAGCAGGATTAATTGCGCATATGCCTGACTGATATTTTGCAGCTGATGCTGGGTGCCTTGCAGATGGTTAATATTGTTCTGAAGAAAATTGTGCTGCAGCGCGCAGTTAAACAGTTGATGCGCAGTGAGCCATTGCCCGGAAAATGGCGAGCTATATAGCATCTGTTGCTGATACAGCAATAAGGTCAGTTGTTGCAGCGCATAATAGGTGGCCACAGTCCGCGCAGTCTGCAGGTTCTTTTTCAGGTTAAAGGCAAAAATGGAAAACTTCTGCTGGGCCAGCTGGCGGTGACTGCGGCGCGCGATTTCAATATAGACTTTGGCAAAATGACTACGTAACAACAGCGCCAGCTCGATAATGTGCTCATTGCGGTCGCTGCTAATCAGACCCTGGTTAAAAAAGTGTTTTTCCAGGCTGGTCAGGACATTTTCCAGCGTCGGGTGAATGGCCTGAATCAGGTCAAAGCGCAAGGTTTCCTGACATTTGAGTTCAGAAATTTCCAGTAAGGCTTTGAACAAGGCTTTTGACGAGTCCCCAAGCTGTAAAATGGATAAGTCAGCTGCCCACTCCTGAATACTTTTGACAGAATTCTGGCAAAAACTGAGCTGTTCCAATTTCAGCTCAGTGGCAACCTGAAAAATATCTGAATGATTCATAGTCATCGTTGTTATTTAACTCAAATTCAAGCAGTTGAAACCCCAAAAAGCGGTGTTTTATTCTTTTCGCCCGCAATTTCCCTAACGAGTTTAGGAACAAGATAACCCGGCAAGTTCGCTAAAACCTCTTTATAAATAAGATCGATGTCCTGTGGCATCAGATCGAAATGATGTGCACCTTTCACTTTATCTAATACATGCAAGTAATACGGCATCACCCCAGCATCGAACAGGCGATAACTTAAATCGACCAGAACCTGAGCAGAATCATTCACCCCACGAAGTAAAACTGCCTGATTCAGGACGGTAATTTGATGTTTCACCAGTGTATTTAATGTACGGCAAGTGAAGTCATCCAATTCTGATGCATGATTTGAGTGTACCACCAGAATAATCCGTAGCCTACTGTTTTTTAATATGGAAATCAGCGCTTCATCGACACGGTTGGGGATTACAATCGGAACGCGTGAATGAATTCTCAAAAATTTAATCTGCGGCAGTGATTCCAGACGTTCAATCCAGCTCTGTAAACGTCGATTGGTTAACGTTAATGGATCACCGCCACTTAAAATCACTTCATTAATGTCGGGCTGAGATTCAATATATTGTTTGATGTTTAGCCAATCTTCATTTTTAGGCAGGTTGTCCTGATAGGGAAAATGGCGGCGGAAACAGTAGCGGCAATGTACCGCACAAGCCCCGGTCAGGGTCAGTAAAAAACGCGACTTATATTTGTGCAGGACACCCGGTTGCTGATTGGCCTGTTCTTCACCTAAGGGATCGGTGACAAATTCAGGATGATCTTCCAGTTCCAGATGATGTGGCAAGACCTGTAACAGCAGCGGATCAAAGGGATCGGCGACTTTCATTTTTCCGACGAATGCACGCGGCACACGTAATTTAAACTGTTCAGATGCCAGAATTGCGCCGGAGAGTAACTGTTCAGGCGACAGTTGCAGAAGACTCAGTAACTCTTGAGGATCGGTAATTAAATCACTGAGCTGTGATTGCCAGTTTTGCTGTTGATACAAATAGTTTGTCATGCCGGAAAAGAATCATGGAAGTGGGAGGGCAAGGCCTAATCGTGCTAGTTTAACAGTTTGCAGGCGCTGGGAATGTGCTTTGTGTGCGAAAAATCAGGACATCCGGGCCAGGCGGAGTCCAGAACGAGCTGCGCTGATTTTAAGCATCTGCCAGTTGGGAATAAAGCCGGTAGATGGATATCTGCTTGTAACTTAGGCAGCAGCGGCCGGTTAAACAAGAATTTTTCATTGCGGCAAGGCATATTGGTCATTTAGAATACGTCACATAAAATGAATGTGCATGTGGCAACTAATGTTCGTGTCAGACTTGCTAAATGACATCGCAACAGCCCGTAGCATCGATAGCTTAAAGTTAGTAAGTTTGGAGTGTGCCAGTCATGGCCAATTATTCTACGAATGAATTCAAGTCAGGCCTTAAGGTTATGCTTGATGGTAACCCATGTTCAATCATGGAAAACGAATACGTAAAACCAGGTAAAGGTCAGGCCTTCAACCGTGTGAAATTACGTAACCTTAAAACAGGTAAAGTATTAGAAAAAACTTTCAAATCTGGTGATTCACTAGAAGCTGCTGACATTGTAGAAGTAGAAATGGACTACTTGTACAATGACGGCGAACTGTGGAACTTCATGGATCCTGTAACATTTGAACAGATCGCAGCTGATAAAACAGCTATGGGCGATGCTGCAAAATGGTTAAAAGACGATTCTAATGAAAAATGTACCATTATGTTGTTCAACGGCGTGCCTTTAAACGTTAGCGCTCCGAACTTCGTGGTATTAAAAATTGTTGAAACTGATCCAGGTGTTCGTGGTGATACTTCTGGCGGTGGCGGTAAGCCAGCGAAACTTGAAACAGGTGCTGTGGTACGTGTTCCATTATTCGTTCAGCAAGAAGAAAGCGTTCGTGTAGATACCCGTACTGGTGAATATTTAGAACGTGCATAATGGTGTAAAAATATACTATTATCGAAGGGATGATGATCAATCATCCCTTTTTTTATGCCAAAGTCTTAGAGGCATAGAAAAATAACAGGCGTAAAGTCGCAAAGGAAAACAGCAGTACCTCGAACAACAACAATCAAGCTGATTTAAATGCATCGAAAATATGAGGGATTGAATGGAAACATTACCAACGAAGTCGAGCCTAACTTCGAAAATTATCTGGCTGCTCGTCGCTATTGTGGGTGCAGTGTCTTTCGGGATTCTGGCGCTCAGCCGTGGTGAGCATGTAAACGCAGTCTGGCTGGTCCTTGCCGCCGCCTGTGTCTATAGCATTGCTTACCGCTTCTACAGTTTATTTATTGCCAATAAAGTCTTTGAACTCAATGCTAGGCGTTTAACTCCCGCGCATCGCCTGGCCGACGGTTTAGATTATGTTCCGACCAATAAAAGTGTCTTGTTCGGCCATCACTTTGCTGCAATTGCCGGTGCCGGACCGCTGGTTGGTCCTATTCTGGCAGCACAAATGGGTTATTTACCGGGCACCATCTGGCTACTGGTCGGGGTGGTGCTGGCCGGTGCGGTACAGGATTTCCTGGTGTTGTTTATTTCGACCCGTCGTGACGGCCGCTCACTGGGTGAAATGGCCAAGCAGGAACTGGGCAGCTTTGCCGGTATTATCGTGATGCTGGGTGCACTTGGGGTGATGATTATTATCCTGGCGGTACTGGCGCTGGTGGTGGTGAAAGCCCTGACCAACAGTCCGTGGGGTGTATTCAGTATTGCCGCCACCATTCCGATTGCCATTTTTATGGGCATTTACATGCGTTTTATCCGTCCGGGTAAAATTGCAGAAGTGTCGATTATTGGTTTTGTGCTGATGATGCTCGGTATTATCTACGGTGAAAACATTGCACAGCATCCGTACTGGGGTCCGTTCTTTACCTTATCGGGGACTGAACTGACCTGGGCGCTAATCATTTACGGTTTTATTGCGTCGGTTTTACCGGTGTGGCTGTTATTGGCACCGCGTGATTATCTGTCAACTTTCTTGAAAATTGGTGTCATTGCAGGTCTGGCGATTGGTATTTTATTTGCCATGCCGGAAATGAAACTGCCAGCGGTCACCAAGTTCGTGGATGGGACTGGTCCGGTATTTGCCGGTTCGCTGTTCCCATTCCTGTTTATTACCATTGCCTGTGGTGCGATTTCCGGTTTCCACGCCCTGGTGTCTTCAGGAACCACGCCAAAACTGGTCAACAACGAACGCGATATCCGTATGATTGGTTATGGCGGTATGTTGATGGAATCTTTCGTGGCGATTATGGCGCTGATCTGTGCCGCGGTGCTTGATCCGGGTGTGTATTTCGCGATTAACTCGCCAGCAGCTTTATTGGGTACATCGGTAGATACGGCTGCAGAAGCGGTGCGTAATCTTGGTTTTGTGGTGACGCCTGAAGCCTTGACCTTGCTGGCTCAGGAAGTCGGTGAAAACTCGATTCTGTCCCGTACTGGTGGTGCGCCAACCTTCGCAATTGGTATGGCCCATATCATCACCGAGATTTTCAATAGCCGCGAAATGATGGCGTTCTGGTATCACTTTGCCATTCTGTTTGAAGCGCTGTTCATTCTGACAGCGGTGGATGCCGGTACCCGTGCCTGCCGTTTTATGGTTCAGGATACCGTAGGTATTGTGATTCCTGCGGTGAAAAAATCTCACAACTTCTTTGGTAACTTGCTGGGGACAGCAGTTGCGGTGGCAGGTTGGGGCTTCTTCGTCTATCAGGGCGTGGTCGATCCACTTGGCGGGATTAACAGCTTGTGGCCACTGTTTGGTATTGGTAACCAGATTTTGGCTGCGATGGCGCTCATTCTTGGTACTGTCATCCTGTTCAAGATGAAGAAACAGAAATATGTCTGGGTGACCATCATCCCGACCGTGTTCCTGTTTATCACCTCGATGACTGCTGGCTGGCAGAAGATTTTCCACGAAAATCCGAAGATCGGCTTCCTGGCACAGGCAGAGCGTTTCAATACCGCCATTGCCAATAATGAAATTCTGGCACCAGCCAAAAGTATTGCGGAAATGCAGACTGTGGCAATGTCGAACCAGATTAATGCGGCATTGTGTGGCTTCTTTATGATTGTGGCGTTTGTGATGCTGTTTGCTGCGATTGGGGTGATTCGCCGTGCCTTGGCCAATCCGGAACCAACCGTGCATGAAGCAGAAGCAATTTACCGCGATCCTGAAGATATTCAGCCGGCCAAAGGCCATTAAGGAGCGAGAAGATGAATCTGAAATTTGCTCGAGCGGGTAAAACGGTGATTTATAAAATCATCAAAATGACCGTGATGTCGCAGAAGGATTTAATCCTGAATCCTAAAAACTGGTCGCGGATTGCCACATTGTGGCAGCGCCTGCAGCAAAGTTTCCGGCTGATGGTGGGGGTGCCTGACTATCAGACTTATCTGGAGCATATGCGGCAGCATCATCCGGATCTGGAAGCGATGGATGCCAAAACCTTTTACCGGCACTGTGTCGATTCACGTTATCCATCTTCCGGAAACCTGAAGAAGTGTCCGTGTTAAAAATCTAGAAATCATCTGATTTCTTTAGAAAAAAAACAAAACGGTGTATGTTAGGGCATACACCGTTTTTATTTGGGGAATGAAGGTGATTTGGGGCATGAAACAGGATAAGAAATCGGAACCAGTACACGATCAGGCGCAGCTCCAGAGCGAGCTACAGCGCTATGCACCCAAAATCCAGCAGTTCCTTGAACAGGTTAATCAGATTGTTCTGGATAAACAGCAGCAGACCAAACTGGCACTGGTCTGTTTACTGGCTGGCGGCCATGTGCTGTTTGAAGATTTACCAGGCCTAGGCAAAACCACCTTATCCAGCAGTCTGGCACATTTGGCCGGACTGAAATTTCAGCGGATTCAGTTTACCAATGACATGCTGGCCAGTGATGTAATTGGGGTGAACATGTTTAATCAGAAAGAACATCAGTTTGAGTTTAAGCAAGGCCCGATTTTTACCCAGATTTTATTGGCCGATGAAATTAACCGCTGTAGCCCGAAAACCCAGAGTGCCTTGCTGGAAGCAATGGAAGAGGGCAACGTCACGGTCGATGGCGTGCGTTACGAACTGCCGCAACCATTTTGGGTCATTGCTACCCAGAATCCGCTGTTTCAAAGCGGAACCTATGCATTGCCTGAATCACAACTGGATCGCTTTTTAATGCGTTTATCACTGGGCTATCCATCGCGTTATGCAGAAAAACTATTGCTGCAGCAATCTTCCCGGCAGAGCCTGATTGCCAGTTTGCAGCATGTGTTTAGTGAAGATGAAATCCTGGAATTACAACAGCAGGTGCATCGGCTATATGTCAGTGACGCCGTGCAGGATTATATTCTGGATCTGGCCGAAGCCAGCCGTAAAAACCGGCATGGACTATCGACGCGCGGAGTACTGGCCCTGAAAAAAGCCGCCCAGGCACATGCGTTAATTGAACAGCGCAGTTTTGTCACTCCGGATGATGTACAAGCGGTTTTTGTGGCGGTGGTGGCACATCGTATTGGTTTAAGTGAGGGTGAAACCCAGCAGCTGCTGCAACAGGTGCAGGTCAGCTAAGTATGCTCGGGCAGAATTTTTGGCAGCACTGGCTGGAGAAACGCTTTCAATTCCAGCAGAAAAAACGCCTCACGCAAAAAGATGTGCTGGTATTTATTTATCAGCAGGGTTATTTATATCTGGTGCTTATCCTGATTACCTTTGTGGCCGGTATTAACTATGCCAATAACCTGATTCTGGGCTTCTGCTTTTTAATTAGCGCGATTTTATGTATCAGTTTTTATTTGACCTTTAAGCAGCTGCATGGCTTGCAGCTTGAGGTGGTGGCACAGCAGGTCGGGCAGGCCGGGGAAAATGTCCAGCTGCAGCTGTTTTTTCAGCAGGATACGCCACAGCTGCGTTATCTGTGGATTCAGGTTGATCAGCAATTACATAAACTGGCGCTGAGTGAAGCCAAACAGCAGTATAGCTTAGCTTTTTATACTGCCCAGCGCGGCAAGTTTCATTATCCGGCCATCCAGTTATATTCGGTTTATCCCTTTGGTCTGGTACGTGCCTGGACCTATCTGTATTTCAATGACTTTGCCTGGATTGCACCGAAAGCGGCGCAGCACACCACTGAAAATAAACACAATCGGCACAATGAAGAACCTGATTTAGATGAATTCCGGGAGCTGCGCAGTTATCAGCTCGGAGATTCCTTGCAGGCAGTGTCCTGGAAACAGGTGGCGCGTGGCCAGGGCTTATACGTCAAGGTCTTTGAGCAATATCAGAATCAGCAGCAGCTTGAAATTGACTATGCGCAGATGCCCAGCACATCGCATGAAGAAAAACTCAGCCTAATGATGGGCCTAGTCGAGCAGTGTGAACAGCAGCAATGTGCCTATGCCCTGTATTTGCCGCAGGTAGAATTACCGGCCGCCTGTGGCGAGCAGCAATTGCTGCTCGCCAAACAACTGTTGGCGCAGGCATAAAGATGAATTCCAGTATCCGTATTTCGATTCTCTCAAGCCTGGGCCTGCTGTTACTGGCACAGCTGATCTATCTGCCTGTGCTGCTCAGTATAATTTTTATCATCATCCTGATTAGTCTGTATTTCAGTCTGCAGCCCGGGCGTCAGCCGATTGCTAAATACTGGACCTTTAGCCTGATTGCGCTGGCGCTGCTGAGTATTTATTTACAGTACCGCGCCTTTATTGGGGTAGAGGCCGGCGTGGCGGTGTTATCAACCTTTTTATTTGCCAAGGCCCTCGAAACCCGAACCCGGCGCGATGTGATTATCCTGTTCAATTTCGCGCTATTTGTCAGTGCCAGTTCCTTCCTGTTTAGCCAGTCAATCTGGATGGCCTTTATGGTCATTTTAAGCCTGCTCAGTTGTCTGATCGGGCTGTATCGCCTGCAAACCAGCGAATTTGAATATCAGGCTTCGGCTGTACAGGCCTTAAAGCGCGATGCCCGCCATGTGGGACGTTTTGTGCTGTATGCACTGCCATTTTTTGTCTTGCTGTTTATGTTTTTCCCACGGCTGCCGCCGCTGTGGCATATTCCGATTCCGGAAAATAAAGGCATTACCGGAATTAGTGACAGCATGTCGCCGGGCGATATTGCCGAGCTGTCACAATCTAGCGCGCTGGCCTTTCGGATTATTGGCGATGTGCAGCAACTGCCACCACGGCATGAGCTGTATTGGCGGGCGATGGTGCTGGATGAATATGATGGCCAGCGCTGGCGTAGCAGCTTTGTTAACCAGCAGCCGTTAATGCGTAGCGATGTATTGCAGCCGGCGCAGGCGCGTAGTTTTGATTATCAATATCTGGCGGCTGACCCGGGCGTGCGTTGGGTGATGGGGCTGGAGAAATCGGTACCGCTGGAGCGCCGTTATTATAGCCAGCAGGATTGGGGCATTGTACCGCGGCGTTTAACCCAGCGGGTCGAGCCGATTCCGTTGCGCTGGATCGGCGATATCCAGGCTCAGACCGTGAGTAATGCTCATCTGAATTTACGCATCAATACTCAATTTCCGGTACAGCAGGATCTGCAAGCACAACAATTGGCCCAGCGTTTATTTTTGCACAGCGGACAAGATCCTGAGCGTTATGTACAGCAGGTGCTGCGCTGGTATCGGGAAAATGGCTTTGTATATACCTTAACCCCGGGGCGATTAGGGCAACATCGTGTTGATGAGTTCCTGTTTCAGTCACGTCAGGGCTTTTGTGAACATTATGCTTCCAGTTTTGTGATGCTGATGCGTTATGTCGGAATTCCGGCGCGGGTGGTCACCGGTTATCAGGGTGGAGAGCTGGCCCCAGATGGTAAAAGTTGGGAAGTACGCCAGTTAGATGCGCATGCCTGGACCGAAGTGCTGTTAAACGGCAAATGGCAGCGTTTTGACCCCACAGCAATGATTAGTCCGCAGCGGGTTGAGCAGGGCATGCAAAACCTGATTGCGGAAGATCAGGCGGTATTGGGCGAGCGCGGCAGTGGCTGGACTTATCGGCATTATCATTTAATGAATAAACTGCGTATCTGGAGCGACTATGCCAGCTATCAATGGCAAAGCAAGGTGGTGGGCTATAATGCCGAGTCGCAGCGGGGCTGGCTGGCCAAACTGGGGCTACATTCCAGCTATGCCAATATCCTGATGCTGATACTGACCATTTTAGGTCTGCTGGGGCTATATATGGCCTGGTTGTATTATCAGCATCTTCGCCGGCAGCCAAAACTTGCCCAGCTGTTGCAGACGTTTTCGAAGCCGTTACCGCCTGAATTACAGAAAAAGCCTGCTGAAACGTTTAACATGTGGATGTCTCGTTTGGCGGCTCAGGCTGAGTCACAGCAGCATCATGTGTTTAAGCAGACCGTGCAGTTATATGAGCAGATGCAGTATGCATCTGAGCAGGTTTCTGAGGCAGATTTGAAAAAATTCAAAGCATTGCTGAATTCTTGTGCATCTGCATTGAAAAATCATAGAAAAGGCTTGTCATAAAATTTAAAAGTGAATATGATGCGTCACATATAGGCGTATAGCTCAGTTGGTTAGAGCGCTACGTTGACATCGTAGAGGTCTCCAGTTCGAGTCTGGATATGCCTACCAAATTTTAAAGGCTTATGAGTGAAATACTGATAAGCCTTTTTTCATATCTGTAATTTCTCCATCCATCATTTTATCAGTGACTCTTCTATATAAGTTAAAGCTGCCCCTTATTAAGACTCACAAGAAACTTTCTCCCTCTTTTGCAAAAAGACACAGCAGGTGCAGTAAAATTTGCTAGGCTAATATTTTTTATAAAAGAATACTGCCCATGAAAAATATTGTTCTTTTTGCTGCGCTTGCAGCCTCGCTTATGGCCTGTAGCACCGTACAACAGCCTCCTGCACAGGTAGGACTTGCCAATCCGGCCAGTCAGTATTGTATTGAACAGGGCGGCCGACTGGAAATTAAAGATGAACACAGTGGGCAGGTGGGCTATTGCCATTTGCCAGATGGCAGCATCGTTGAAGAATGGGCGCTGTTCCGTCAGCAGCCAGGCCAGTGTGTGGCAGAAGAAGCCAAAAAGCTGATCGGTCAATCAGGTAGTTTGCCACAGAGCGAAATCAAGCAGCGGACCCAGGCCAAAATTGTTCGCAGCGTCCATCCTGGCCAGCCGGTCACCATGGATTATCGCGCTGACCGAGTCACAGTAACCATTGATCCGAACAGTAATAAAATTGTGCAAGCATCCTGCGGTTAAGGCTAAACAGTCCGCCCAGTGCGGACTTTTTTATGGGTGTCAGGAAATTGAAATTTCAATAGGTGAGGGTAGGAGTGAGTTAAAGGCCAATTGAATGCTTGAATTGTTAAAATTTGATTAATACACAAAATGAAAGTTGTGACATGGTTCACATATTGTTTATTTTTCTGTTAGTATAAATTAAATTTGTTTAATAATAGTAAAGAACATGAGGCAAATCCTGATAGTGACCTTTATTGTCATGGTTATCCTGTTAATGGTCTGGGTGTTTCAGCAGGAACAACACCGCAGACAACAAGAAATGCAGAATATTGTGCAGGAGGCACGCGACTCTCTGCATCTGATTGAACAAGATCGGGCTTCACATCGTTCATCGCTGGATGATCACATGCGAAAGATCGAACCCTCTATTGAGCGGGCTGGAAGTTTAGGCCAAAAATTCTAATTCAGCATGAAATGCTCTGAATGAAAATTAAAGATAAATTTTAGAAACAATGAAAAATCAGTGTGATATAATTTACCCATTAGACAATTAAATTAGCGTATTTATTTTTTAAATAGTTGATTTAATTATGGTAAGTAAAGCTGCATAAAGTTATGCGGCTTTTTTGTTTAGAATTTATCTGATTTGAGCTGTTAAGGGCTCAAAGCATAATGGCTAAATAGACTTATCCTGTGCGTGTAACTTTTGGCATATCCGTTGCTTGGCAATGCTAGGGGTAGGGATGAATTTTCTCCGTACTTTCGCATCACTGTTGGGTATTTAAGTTTATTTACAAGGGCGAGGTCATGACGACTCCTAATCCATCTTCAGAAAATGTGCTTGAGCGCTTATTTAAGTTAAGCGAAAACAAGACCAGTTTTCGTACTGAGGTTCTTGCCGGTGTAACCACATTCTTAACTATGTGTTACATCATTATTGTCAATCCAATGATTTTATCCGAAACCGGGATGGATCACGGGGCTGTCTTTGTTGCAACCTGTCTGGCAGCCGCAATTGGCTGTCTGGTGATGGGACTGATTGCCAACTATCCGATTGCGCTGGCACCGGGTATGGGCCTGAATGCCTATTTCACCTATTCGGTTTGTCTGGGCATGGGTGTGCCTTGGCAAACTGCGCTGGCTGCGGTGTTTGTATCCGGTCTGGTGTTTATTGCCATCAGCATGTTCAAAATTCGTGAAGCCATTGTCAATGCCATTCCAATGTCCCTGAAACTGGCCATTGGCGGCGGGATTGGTTTATTCCTGGCCTTAATTGCACTAAAAAACGCAGGCATTATTGTCGATAACCCGGCGACTTTGGTGGGTCTGGGTGACTTGAAACAGCCTTCAGTGCTGTTGGCCTTATTTGGCTTCCTGATGATTGTGGTGATGCACCAATTCAAGGTGCGTGGTGCAATTATCATCAGTATTCTGGTATTAACGGCTATTTCTACGGCTTTGGGCTTAAGCGAATTTAAAGGTGTGGTCGGTGAAATCCCGTCTATCGCGCCAACGTTCATGCAAATGGACTTTGAAGGTCTGTTTACTGCCAGCCTGATCGGGGTGATTTTCGTCTTCTTCCTGGTCGATCTGTTTGACTCCACCGGTACCCTGGTCGGCGTTTCACATCGTGCGGGCCTGCTCAAAGATGGTAAATTACCACGTTTGAAAAAAGCCTTATTTGCCGACTCATCTGCCATTGTAGCGGGTGCAGCACTGGGTACCTCTTCAACCACACCGTATATTGAATCGTCTGCCGGTGTTGCTGCGGGCGGGCGTACCGGTCTGACTGCGGTAGTGGTGGCGGTGCTGTTTGTACTGTGTTTATTCCTCGCGCCACTGGCCCAATCGGTACCGGGCTTTGCTACTGCACCTGCCTTGTTATTTGTAGGTGTGCTGATGATTCAGGGCATTGTACATATTGATTGGGAAGATATTACCGAAGCGGTTCCAGCCTTCCTGACCATCGTATTTATGCCATTTACCTACTCAATTGCAGACGGTATTGCCATGGGCTTTATCAGCTATGCGTTGATCAAGCTGTTGACCGGTAAAGCTTCATCTGTGCCGTATATGGTGTGGATTATTGCAGTATTGTGGGCATTAAAATTCGCGTTATTTGGCGGTTAATCCCCAGCAACCATTTTGAGGGTGTAAACTCGGTTTGCACCCTTTTTTATTTTCATGAGGATGAGAGATGAATCAACTTGAGCTGATTCGCGCCTTACCCAAGGCAGAGTTGCATGTCCATATTGAAGGGACGTTTGAGCCAGAACTGATGTTTGCCATCGCGCAGCGTAACAACATTGCCATTCCATATCAGTCGGTCGAGGAAGTCAAAGAGGCCTATAACTTTCATAACCTGCAGTCGTTTTTAGACATCTATTATGCCGGTGCCAATGTACTGGTACATGAGCAGGACTTTTATGATCTGGCCTGGGCCTATTTTGAAAAGTGTGCAGAAGATCAGGTGGTACATACCGAAATGTTCTTCGATCCGCAAACTCATACTGACCGCGGGATTGCCTTTGCGACAGTAATTAACGGTTTGCAACGTGCCTGTGATGATGCACAAAGCAAACTGGGCATCAGTTCCCGTTTAATCATGTGTTTCTTGCGTCATCTTAGCGAAGAAGCAGCATTTGTAACGCTGGAACAGGCACTGCCGTATAAAGAACAGATTATTGCAGTCGGTCTGGATTCCAGCGAAGTGGGGCATCCGCCTGCTAAATTTGCCCGCGTTTTTGCCAAAGCCCGTGAATACGGTTTCTTGGTGGTGGCGCATGCCGGTGAAGAAGGTCCACCAGAATATATCTGGGAAGCACTGGACTTGCTGAAAGTGAATCGTATTGACCACGGCGTGCGTTCTGAAGAAGATCCGGCACTGATGCAGCGTCTGATTCAGGATGAAATGCCGCTTACGGTGTGCCCGCTCAGTAATTTAAAACTGTGCGTGGTGCAGGATATGCGGCAGCACAATATCCGCCGTTTGTTACAGCAGGGCGTGAAGGTGACGGTTAACTCGGATGATCCGTCGTATTTCGGCGGCTATATGAATGACAACTTTATTGCCATTACCGAAGCGTTAGATTTAAATGCAGATGAGTTAAAGCAACTGGCGATTAACTCTTTTGAAGCCTCGTTCCTGCCAGCAGCGCAGAAACAGGCCTGGATTGAAAAAATCCAGGCGTTATAAGCGCATCTAGTTTCATAAAATGATGAAAAAAATAGGCCTACTTCATGTAGGCCTGTTACTTTCTTGTTATAAAAAAGTAAGTTAAAGCAATATTAGGCTAAGAATCTTATAGGATTCTACACAGATAAAGCCAATATAAGTACAGATGCCAAAATTTATAATTTTTACAGATTTAGATGGGACTTTATTAAATCATGATAATTACAGCTATGGGCAGAACACAGAGCTGATCCAGCGTTTAATTCCGGATTCTCCGGTTATTTTATGTAGCAGTAAAACCGCAGCGGAAATCCGCCATTTGCAGCAACAGCTCGGTTTAAGCGGCATGCCTTTTGTGGCTGAAAATGGGGCATATATCTATTTTAATGCGCAGCATGACTATCAAAGTCCCTTATCCAGTACCGACATTGCGGTGCAACTACAGCAGTTAAAAGCAGACTATGGCTTAAATTTTCAATGCTTTAGTGACTGTGATGCTGCGCAGATTGCAGCGCTGACCGGTTTGGTGTTGGACGATGCAGCCCGGGCTTTAGAACGTCCGTATAGCGAAGTCATTATCTGGAATCCGGACAGCCGAACCGAAGACGAAGCGATATTGTCGCAACATCTGGCCAGTAATTTGCATATGGTTCATGGTGGACGCTTTAGCCATATTTTAAGCCGTGACTGTGATAAATCGCTGGCGGTGAACTGGCTGAAACAGTTTTATCCGACGCAAATGGTGTGTATTGGGCTGGGGGATAGTGAAAATGATCTCGATATGCTGAAAGCCTGTCAGCATGCTGTGGTGGTCAAACGGCCGTATAAAGCAGCATTGGCATTAGAACACGATTCTGTGTACTTCACCCGGCAGCAGGCACCAGCGGGTTGGGCAGAAGGATTACAGCACTTTTTACAACAATAAACTGGAGAGAATGATGGTCGATTTTGCACAAGAAGGCATGATTACAACAATACATGATTTAAAACAGCGCCATCTACATGAATATGAACAGGAACTTCGCGAATTTACCAAGTCCAAACCGGTCACCTTAATTTTACCTTCCTTATATTCCGAGCTTGAGCATCCGGCGCTAACCCAGATTGTCGAAGAATTAAAAGGCGCTGATTATATCCAGCAGATTATTATCGGTCTGGATCAGGCCAATGCGGAGCAGTTTGCCCATGCGCGGGAATTCTTCTCGGTGTTGCCGCAAAACCATGTGATTTTATGGAATGATGGACCGCGTTTGCAGCAGCTGCATCAGCAGTTAAATCAGTTAAATGTCGCGCCTTTGCAGCGCGGTAAAGGCCGTAATGTCTGGTATTGTGCGGGTTATGCCATGGCCGAAGGCAAGAGTCAGGTGGTGGCGATGCACGATTGCGATATTCGTACTTATAAACGTGACATGCTGGCCCGACTGATTTATCCGATGGTACATCCACAATTCAGTTTCCAGTTTTCCAAAGGTTATTATGCGCGGGTGGCTGACCGGAAAATGAATGGTCGGGTATCACGTCTGCTAGTGTCACCTTTATTGCAGGCGCTGAAAAAAGTCTTCGGACCGCTGGATTATCTGCTTTATCTTTCAGCCTTTCGTTATCCCTTGTCTGGAGAGATGGCAATTCATGTCGAAGCACTGCGTGACCTGAAGGTGTCGGGCGATTGGGGCCTGGAAATTGGCGTGCTCTCGGAAATTTACCGCAACTATTCCACCAAGCGCATCTGTCAGGTCGATATTGCCGATGATTATGAACATAAACATCAGGAAGTCACCACCGCCAATGGGGATGGTGGCCTAAAACGGATGAGCCGGGATATCGCACTGGCATTTTTCCGTAAGCTGGCGGCGCTGGGGGTGCAGGTCAGTCTGGACAATATTCGGATTATCCGCGCGGCCTATTATCGTAATGCGCTGGATCTGATTGATCACTATTATTATGATGCCACCACCAATGGCCTGAACTATGACCGGCACAGCGAAGAAAATGTGGTGGAATTATTTGCTCAGAGTATTGTCGAGGCAGGGGAGCAGTTTATGAATTATCCGAACCAGCAGTCTTTTATTCCAAGCTGGAACCGGGTGCAATCGGCCTGTCCAACGGTATTTGCGGATATGAAGCAGGCAGTTGCCCTGGATAATGCTTAAATTTGCCATTTATTTGTGCATTGCGGTCAAAAAGATAAACCGAATCCGCGCTAAAGCCCTTAAAATAGGCCGGTAAAATGACGCAAAACTGAAGGAAAATACATGAAAAAGTTGGCTTATGTTTTAGCACCGCTGGCATTACTGTTAAGCGCATGTGCATCTACAGGCACCACTCAGCCTACAGCGGCAACAACGACCCAGCAATTGGGCGGCGCAGCACTGAAAATTGCGATTAATGCCAAATGTGTCACCGAGCTAAACAACATTCCGGCATGGCAAACGGCCACCAAAGTCATGACCAGCACCCAAAAGCAAAATATCCAGACTGAAATCTGTGGTTGTGTCAGCGAAAAAGCACCACAAAATGTGACTGCGGTAGACTTGGCGACAGCAGCGATTGACCCGGCAGCGCGTGCCACCATTGTGAGCAATGTTGTATCAAAAACCATTCATGCTTGTGTGCAAGAAGCAGTACAATAAGCGCAAGATGAAAGAAATAGGCTGACAGGTTCAGCCTATTTTATTGAAGGTAATAATGTCGATGAAAATTGCTGGTGTAGATGAAGCAGGGCGCGGGCCTCTGGTGGGAACCGTGGTGGCTGCGGCAGTCATTCTGGATCCGAACAATCCGATTGCGGGCTTGAATGATTCCAAGAAACTGAGTGAAAAGAAACGTGAAAAGTTATTCATTGAGATTCAGGAAAAAGCCTTGGCTTGGGCCATTGCTGAAGCCAGTCCGGCTGAAATTGACGAGCTGAATATTTTACAGGCCTCATTGCTGGCTATGCGCCGTGCGGTTGAAGCCTTGCAGGTCCAGCCCGATCAGGTCCTGGTCGATGGCAATAAAATTCCGCAAGGACTAAACATGCCGTGTGAAGCGGTGGTGGGTGGAGATGCCTTGCACGCCGAAATTTCCGCAGCCAGTATTCTGGCCAAAGTCACCCGTGATCGGCAGATGCTGGAACTGGACCAGAAGTTTCCACAGTTTGGTTTTGCCAAACATAAGGGCTATCCGACCAAAGCGCATTTTGAAGCAATAGCTTTGCATGGCGTGACTACAGAGCATCGCCGTAGTTTTGGACCAGTACGTAAAGCGCTGGCTTTGCTGGAACAGCAATAATTTTGAAGCGCTAAAAAAACTTAAAGCGGCCGTAGAGCCGCTTTATAACAAGATAACTTTAAGTCTTAACGGTTAAAGTTATTTTGTGGGTAATTATCATCTTCATAAGAAGGCTGATAATCCTGATCGAGATGTTGCAAATGCTCATGCATGGCACGTTCATGTTGAATACGTTGATAAATTTCTTCACGATGAACAGACACTTCTTTTGGCGCATTCACACCAATACGCACCTGGTTGCCTTTGACACCAAGTACAGTAACACTGACTTGATCCCCAATCATTAATGTTTCTCCGACACGTCGGGTCAGAATCAGCATGTTTATCTCCTTGCAAAATGCTAAACCTGCATTGATTTGAAAGTTTTGAAAAGCACAAAATATTTCAAGCGAAATTTTATCAGAACTCTCCCTGACAAAACCTTGTCGGATACAATTCTGTTAAGATTTCTAATTCTCATTATTTCAATATAACAGAGCCACTATAAAAAATACTATAGTGGCTCTGATTTTTTGTAGTTTTTCGCAATATTGTCTGACAATTCCAATAATTGCTGACTACAGATTAAGCACGCGGGCTTGATTCACCTGACTCGCGGTCTAAACCGAACGCCGTGTGCAGTGAACGAACTGCAAGCTCTAAATAGTTTTCTTCAATAATCACTGAAATTTTGATTTCAGAGGTCGAGATCATCAGAATGTTGATGCCTTCATCTGCAAGTGCGGTGAACATTTTGCTCGCTACGCCAGCATGTGAACGCATACCCACGCCAACAATTGACACTTTTACGATGTCATCACGGGTTGCAACTTCACGTGCACCAATTTCCTGTGCAGTCGCTTCAAGAATCGCTTTGGCTTTGGCCAGTTCACCACGGTTTACGGTAAAGGTGAAATCAGTGGTGCCATCTTCTTCAACGTTCTGGATAATCATATCCACTTCAATGTTGGCAGCGCCAATTGGGGCCAAGATTTTAGAGGCAATACCTGGCTCATCTGGCACACCGAGAATAGTCAGTTTAGCTTCGTCACGGTTAAACGCGATACCTGAGATAATTGGCTGTTCCATGTTGTCTTCCAATTCAGTAGTAATAAGAGTTCCGACGTTGTTTTTAAACTCTTCGTCAAATGCACCATCGTTGTCGTTATCGAAGCTAGATAGTACGCGTAAAGGCACCTGATATTTGCCAGCAAATTCTACAGAACGGATTTGCAGGACTTTTGAGCCTAAAGATGCCATTTCCAGCATTTCTTCAAAGGAAATACGATCCACTTTTTTTGCTTTTGGCGCAACACGCGGGTCAGTGGTGTATACACCATCAACATCGGTGTAGATCTGGCATTCATCTGCTTTTAATGCTGCGGCTAACGCAACACCGGTTGTATCTGAACCACCGCGGCCTAAAGTTGTGGTATTGCCTTGCTCGTCTACACCCTGGAAGCCTGCAACCACAATCACACGGCCGGCATCTAAATGACCGGTCATGACATCGGTGTCAATCGCTTCAATACGGGCTTTGGTGAACGCGCTGTCAGTTTTAATTCCGACTTGGCGACCGGTTAGAGATTTAGCTTCTACGCCAATAGAATTGAGCGCCATAGCTAACATGGAAATCGTTACCTGCTCACCCGTAGAAACCATCTGGTCAAGTTCACGTGGGTCAGGGGTGTCGGTAATGGCTTTCGCGAGAGCGAGCAGGCGATTGGTTTCGCCACTCATTGCTGATACAACAACGACCACCTTGTGGCCATGGTCATGCCAGCGCTTTACGCGACGAGCAACATTTAAAATGCGCTCGGGCGTACCCATAGAAGTACCGCCATATTTTTGAACGATTAATGCCATAGTTGTTCCATATAAGCCATGACCCTGATTGCCGCCAGGGTCAGTTACACAAAAGTGAAGTTATTTTGCTTCCAGCCAGGCAGTTAACTCTGCCATCACGGTTGCAAACTTCTCGTTTAGTGGCGCGCCACCTTGTGCTAAGTCAGGTTTACCACCACCTTTACCACCAAGCTCAGTAGCCAAGTGTTTGATGATGTCACCTGCTTTAATAGACGTAGTGAAGTCTTTTGCAACGGATGCAATCAGGCTCACTTTGTCACCCTCTACACCGGCAAGTACAATCACTGCGTTGTCTAATTTTGATTTCACACCGTCATGCAGGTTGCGCAGTGCTTTGGCATCCATACCCTGAACAGTGGTAATAAGTGTTGCACGGCCAGCAATGGTCTGAACTTGGCTTAAAAGTTCACCCGCTTGCAGGCTGGCCAGTTTCTGATTCAGCTGTTCAATCTGTTTTTGCAGGCTAGATGCTGTTTCAACAATTGCTTCAACTTTCTCAATGGTTTGCTCTTTCTGTGCTTTTAACAGCGCATTAATGGTGTTGATGTCACGATCAGCTTTTTGCGCAGCTTCAATCGCTTTGGTGCCTGTCACCGCTTCAATACGACGCACGCCTGCAGCCACACCACCTTCAGAGGTTATTTTGAACAGACCGATGTCACCAGTGCGTTTCACGTGAATACCGCCACATAGTTCGATCGAGAAGTTTTTCTCTTCAATTACTGAACCCATAGACAGTACGCGAACTTCATCACCGTATTTTTCACCGAACAGCATCATCGCGCCTTTGGCTTTCGCAGATTCGATATCTAACAGCTCAGTGGTCACTTCGGTATTGGCAATCACTTCAGCATTCACCAGACGCTCAATTTCTTGCAGCTGTTCAAATGAAACCGGCTGGTCGTTGGCAAAGTCAAAACGTAATACGTCTGATGCAACCAGTGAGCCTTTTTGCTGTACGTGTGAGCCCAGAATTTGACGCAGCGCAGCGTGCAGCAGGTGAGTCGCCGAGTGGTTGCGTGCAGTTGCAGCACGAATGTCCGCTTTGACAATTGCTTCCACGTTTTGTGCTGCTTTCAGGCTACCCATGGTTACAATACCCTGGTGTACAAAAGCGCCGCCCGATTTTTTGGTGTCTTGCACTTCAAAAATACCGGTGTCGTTTTTGAAAATACCGGTATCACCGATCTGACCACCGCTTTCTGCATAGAATGGCGTCTGGTTCAGGACGATCAGTGCTTCATCACCTTCAGCGACTTCGTCAACTTGTTCGCCATCTTTATAGATGGCAATGATTTGACCTTGACCTGCAGTGGCATCGTAACCATCAAACTGGGTTTCACCATCCACTTTGACTACGCTGTTATAGTCGATGGCAAATTTACCGGCATCACGTGCACGTTGACGCTGTGCTGCCATTTCAACTTCAAAGCCAGCTTCATCAATGGTTAGGTCGCGTTCACGGGCAATATCTGCGGTTAGGTCGGTCGGGAAACCGTAAGTGTCATACAGTTTAAATACCACTTCGCCTGGAATCACAGAACCTTTTAAGTTCGCCAGTTCGCCTTCAAGCAATTTCAAACCTTGCTCAAGTGTTTTGGCGAATTGTTCTTCTTCTTTCAGTAATTGCGCTTCAATACGTGCTTTTTGAGCTTCCAGTTCAGGATACGCCGCACCCATTACTTCAATCAGCGGTTGCAGCATTTTGTGGAAGAATGAACCGGTTGCACCGAGTTTGTTACCATGACGCACGGCACGGCGGATAATACGGCGCAGTACATAACCACGTCCTTCGTTAGACGGATTGACGCCATCTGCAATCAGGAAGCAGCAAGAACGGGCATGGTCAGCCACCACTTTAAGTGAAGCTGGATATTGTACCGGTGTGCCTTTTTCTTTGGCTTCCGCTTCAAGTGCAGAGGTATCTAGACCAATAATTTCAGCTGCTGCTTTTAAAAGATGCTGGAACAGGTCAATTTCGTAGTTGGAGTTGACGTGCTGTAATACGGCAGAAATACGTTCCAAGCCCATACCGGTATCGACCGAAGGAGCAGGAAGCGGGTGCAATACGCCATCAGCAGTACGGTTGAACTGCATAAAGACGTTGTTCCAGATTTCAATGAAACGGTCGCCATCTTCTTCAGGTGTGCCAGGTAGGCCACCCCAGATATGATCGCCATGGTCAAAGAAAATTTCAGAACATGGACCGCATGGACCGGTATCACCCATAGCCCAGAAGTTATCAGATGCGTATTTCTCGCCTTTGTTGTCGCCAATACGGATAATACGTTCTGGTGCTAAACCGATTTCCTTGTTCCAGATGTCGAATGCTTCGTCATCGGTGTGGTAAACCGTGGCATACAGTTTGTCTTTTGGCAGGGCTAACCATTCATCACCGGTCAGGAATTCCCAGGCAAACTTGATCGCATCACGCTTGAAGTAATCACCAAAAGAGAAGTTACCCAACATTTCAAAGAAGGTGTGGTGACGCGCGGTATAACCGACGTTATCTAAGTCGTTGTGTTTACCACCGGCACGTACACATTTTTGTGAAGATACGGCACGGACATAATCGCGCTTTTCCAGACCTAAGAAACAATCTTTAAACTGGTTCATACCAGCATTGGTGAACAGCAACGTTGGGTCGTTGGCGGGAACCAGAGAACTCGACGCGACACGTGTATGCCCTTGCGATTCAAAGTAACGCAAAAATGCTTCACGAATTTCAGCTGATGTCATAAAACGAGTACTCACAACCAAGTCACTCCATAATTCTCGATTTGGCTAAAAGCATAACAGTCTGACAAGATTTTCTCTGCTGTTATACGGGCTTAAAATTTAAAAACGCCAAATTATAACGGAAAAAGCCACACTCACCAATGATTTTAAAGTGTTTTGATGACAAATCTGCGGCGAAAACCCAAACCTTAAAGTCATCTAAACTGCTGTGAAATCACAAGCTGTTGTCATTGCTGCGGTTTAGCCAGTTACCGTGCATCCTGCTAATTTTTATCAAGCAGAAAATAGTGCTGCTAACTGCTTAAATATTGGACAGGTTTAAATTAATTGCTGAGTTTGGCAGGAATTATTCGCCGTGTCTGGCGGAAATCCTTTAACATAAGCACAGACAAGATTGATGTGCAGTTTGAAGGAATACGGATGCAACGAGTGGCGATTAATGGCTTTGGGCGAATTGGGCGAAATGTACTGCGTGCCTGGTTTGAAAATCCTAAAGAATTTCATTTTGATATTGTCGCGATTAATGACGTTGCCGATGTTGCCACGCTACTACATCTGTTTAAATACGATTCAACCCATGGCCGTTTTCCGGGGCAGGTAGAAATCCAGCTGGAACAGGAACAGATTTATCTGTGCATACACTCGGGGCAGGCCAAGCTGAAAGTTCAGGTGCTGAGCCAGCCACAGCCGGCACAGTTGCCATGGCAGCAGTTAAATATTGATGTGGTGCTGGAATGTACCGGCCTGTTCCGTTCGCGTGAAGCCGCAACCCAGCATATTCATGCCGGTGCCAAACGGGTGATTATTGGCGCAGCACCGTTTGACACGGTTGATGCCGCCATTGTTTACGGGGTCAATCATCATGAGGTCAAAGCCTCAGACCAGATTATTTCCAGTGTTTCCTGTACCACTCAGGCCTTGGTGCCGTTGGTTAAAATTGTGGATGATGCTTTTGGTATTGAAACCGCGCTGATGACCGAAATTCATGCTGTCACGGCTGATCAGTCGGTGCTGGATCATGCGCACCGTGATTTACGCCGCGCACGTGCATCCGGGCAGAATATTATTCCGACCACCTCAAGTGCTTTAGGCGCCTTAAAACAGGTGATGCCTAAAATGGAAAACCGTATTGATGGCTATTCGATTCGGGTACCCACCATTAATGTCGCCGCCATTGATGTCAGCTTTATTTCCCAGTCACCCATTACCGTGCATAAATTGAATGAAGTGCTGGTGAAAGCCGCGCAGCAGGATTATGCCGAAATTATGCAGGTCACCGATGAGCCACTGGTATCGAGTGACTTTAACCATTCGCCGTATTCTTTAATTGTCGATCTTACCCAGACCATGGTGGTCGGGCATCAGGCCAAAGTCTTTGCCTGGTATGACAATGAATGGGGCTATGCCAACCGTTTACTGGATTTATGTGAATCTTTTGCCCATCAGGCGCATTAATTTCTATCTGTCCAAATCTTTGTCTAAGCTTGGACTGCACGATGGTGGTCTAACCGGGCGAAATGCGATAACAGCCGAGTATTGACAGGTTGGAGGCGATTTTTCGCCTTTTTGCTATATTTTTCGTTAAGATAAAACAAAACAAATAAGTCGAGCACTACACATGATGTTTATTCTACTTTGGGGATTTATTTTACTGTTGGCCGTAGCGGTGATTTTTCTGATCTGGCTGCAGTTTAAAAACCAGCATGATCATTTGAATCGCCAAAGCGATAATCATCAGCTCGAAAACAAAGTCATCAGTCTGGAAGAAAATCTGAAAAAGACTTTAGAGATCATGCAGGATCTGGCCAAGAAAATGCACGTGCAGCAGGAAGCACTGGATAAATCGGCGCAGCGAATTCATCAGCTGGAAACCCAGAACGTCGAGCTGGTCAATTTAATTACTCAAGTGCTGGATCCGAATAAAGTCAAATAAGACTTTTTTAAGCAGATGGACGCAGGGCAGAGTGAAGGTGATTTCCATCTGCGCTGAAAAAAAGATGATAAGTTTGGGATGTGTCCAGCTCCTTTATCTTCTTCAGTAAAAACAGCTTTTACTCTCGAAACGACAGCTCCAGCCGGGCAGGATTGTAATGGAATTGATCAGACAGAGAAAATTATCAAATTTGCGATGCACAGCCCATTTGATCGTGCTAAACTAGGAGAAATCGGGTGTGCTCCCGATTTTTTTATGCGGATTTGTTCCGCGCAGACAAGAATTTAGGTTTACAACATGCCCATTTCAGAGACATGGTTATTACCTGATGGTGTAGCTGATGTATTACCAGAACAAGCGCAAGTCATCGAAACATTGCGCCGTAATTCACTGGATTTCCTCGCATCTCGAGGTTATCAGTTGGTGTACACGCCATTTATTGAATATATCGAATCTCTCTCTTCTCTTTCAGAATCGAATCAAGATTTAGACCTGGCCACTTTCAAGGTGATTGACCAGCTGTCTGGTCGTCTGCTTGGCGTGCGTGCCGATATGACGCCACAGGTGGCGCGTATTGATGCGCATGTACATCCGGTAGATGGTGTGGCGCGTTATTGCTACGCTGGTACGGTCTTGCATACCAAGCCACAGGGCTTTAATACCACCCGTGCGCCTTTGCAACTGGGTGCCGAACTGTTCGGTTCCGACAGTATTGATGCCGATGTGGAAATGGTTGACCTGATGATCAGCCTGATTCAGGAAGCTGGTCTGGCCGATGGTATCCACCTGGATTTAGGCCATGTGGGGCTGTTCCGCAGTCTGGTACAAAAAGCTGGTCTGAACAAAGCTACTGAGCGTCAGTTATCTGATTTATATCAGCGTAAAGCCTTGCCAGAACTGGCGGACTTTACCCAGGACTTAGCCTTTGGTTCAGATTTCTATGCGCTGGGCCGTTTTGCTAGTGATCTGGATGCACTGGAAGCCCATTTAAGCACCGATGTACTGGCCAATGTGGAATTTAAACATGCCTTTGATGCGGTAAAAACCACCCAGGCAGAAATTCAGGCACGCTGGCCAAATCTGCATATCGGGATTGATGTGGTAGAACTGCGTTCGTATCACTACCACACCGGTTTAATGTATGCCGTTTATGCACCAAACCGTGCTGCACCACTGGCTCAAGGCGGCCGTTATGATGGTATTGGCCAGCATTTTGGTCGTGCCCGTCCGGCAACCGGTTTCTCTTGCGACTTATATGCGCTCAGCGCCGGTCGTTTCGAAGCAAAATCGGTGGTGGTTGCACCAAAGGGCAATCAGGCAGATTTATTGGCTGCAATTCAGGCCACCCGTACCCAAGGCTTAAGTGTAATTCAGTTATTGGGTCAGGATGATTTAAGCTCTGTACCGTATGCAACTCACCAGCTGGTGAATCGTAACGGTGAGTGGACGGTCGAAAAAATTTAATCGCCAGCGCATGTGTTCATGTCACATGCGCCTGGTTTTCAATTTTAACAGCATGATGTAATGAGGCTATTATGGGCAAGAATGTTGTGGTACTTGGTACCCAATGGGGCGACGAAGGTAAAGGTAAAATCGTCGACCTGCTCACAGATCAAGCGGCTGCGGTAGTACGTTATCAAGGCGGACACAACGCAGGTCATACTCTCGTGGTTGGTGGTAAGAAAACTGTATTACACCTCATTCCATCTGGTATTTTACGTGAAAACGTACTGTGCTTAATTGGTAACGGTGTGGTGCTTTCACCTGAAGCGCTGATCAAGGAAATGACCATTCTTGAACAGGAAGGCGTGCCAGTTAAAGAACGTTTACGTATTTCTCCAAACTGTCCATTAATTCTTCCGAACCACATTGCGCTGGATCAGGCACGTGAGAAAAAACGTGGCAATGCCAAAATTGGTACTACCGGTCGTGGTATTGGTCCTGCCTATGAAGATAAAGTGGCGCGCCGTGCAGTACGTGTGGCTGACCTGGTACGTGGCGGTGACGCATTACGTGCGCAACTGGCTGAATTGCTGGATTACCACAACTTCCAGTTAACTCAATACTACGGTGTTGAAGAAGTTAAACTGGACGACGTGATTGCACTGTGTGACCAATGGCGTGAAGTGATTGCACCATTAGTGGTGGATGTAACCACTGAAATTCATAATTACCGTAAAAACGGTGACAATATTATGTTTGAAGGTGCGCAAGGTTCATTGCTGGACGTTGACCACGGTACTTATCCGTACGTGACTTCTTCAAACACCACTGCGGGCGGCGTAAGCTCAGGTTCTGGTTTAGGTCCATTGCATCTTGACTATGTGCTGGGTATTACCAAAGCCTACACCACACGTGTGGGTGCTGGTCCGTTCCCAACTGAGCTGGTCTACGACGCGGCAAATGATGTGGGTGATGCAATTGGTAAACACCTGGGTACAGTGGGTCACGAGTTTGGTGCATCTACTGGCCGTCAACGTCGTTGTGGGTGGTTCGATGCAGAAATCCTGCGCCGTTCAGTGGATGTCAACTCACTGTCTGGAATCTGCCTGACCAAGTTAGACGTATTGGATGGTTTAGAAGAAATTAAAATCTGTGTTGGCTATGAAAACACCGATTCAGGTTGTGTCGGTTCTTCTGACGCGCTGGCTTATGAAAACTTGAAGCCAATTTACGAAACCATGCCAGGCTGGTCTGAGTCAACTGTGGGTGCGACCAGTGTTGAACAATTGCCTGAAAATGCAATCAACTACATCAAGCGTCTTGAGCAGTTAATTGAATGTCCAATCGATATCATTTCAACGGGTCCAGACCGTGCAGAAACCATTATTCTGCGTCATCCGTTTGAAGCTTAATCGTTTAAGCTGAAATGAGAAAACCCTGTGCCTGCACAGGGTTTTTTATTTTTGGCCGAGAAAAATAGCGCGCCATCTTGAGAACTCCCTGATTTTGTTTATAGTGCTAAGCACTTTCGAATAATTAGAGAACGTTATGAAATATAAGAACTTAGCCATTGGAATTATACTGGCAACGCATTTGACAGGCTGTGCCACTGTGGCAGAACTGGCCGGGGCAGATTCAGCGACTTTAAACTTAAACGCCAGCCAGAGCTATCAGCAAATGTTGCAGGAAGCCGAGCAGAAAAAGGTGCTAGATACCCGTTCTGCCACCTATAAGAAAGTCAATCGCGTGTTTTTAAAGATGAAGCCCTATGCCGACCAGATGAACCAGACCGGGCAGGCTTTTGAGTGGCAGGTGGCGGTGATTAAGTCACCTGAAATTAATGCCTATGTGGCTCCGGGTGGCAAAGTAGTGTTCTATACCGGCATTGTTGAAAACCTGAAACTGACCGACAATGAAGTCGCGGCGATCATGGGCCATGAAATGGTGCATGCGCTAGAAGAACATGCCAAAAGTAAAATTGGTGCCCAGACCCTGACCAATCTGGCGGTTAGTATTGGCTCGCAATATGTGGGCCAGTCGGTAGGCGGTTATGGTGGTTTACTGCTGGATTTGGGCAGTCAGTTTGGGGTAGGGTTGCCTTATTCGCGTAATCTGGAAAGCCGCGCCGACAAAGGCGGTTTACTGTTAATGGCCAAAGCCGGTTATGATCCGAATGCGGCCATTACGCTCTGGCAGAAAATGAATGCCAATGATGCGCGTGGAAATAGCGCCATTGCCAAGTTTATGTCGACCCATCCCAGCAATAATGACCGTATTGCCGCGTTACAGCAGATGATGCCGGAAGCAATGCAGTATTACCGCGCTGCGAAGTAATTCAAGACTAAAGTTGCACACATCAGCACTGTCTATTCAGATGGTGCTTGCTAGAATAAAACACAGCAAAAACATTGGGTCAGGCAGGATGCATAAAAATATTTCAAGCACCATTTTCTATTCGTTATTATTTGCCATGGGCGGTGCACCGACCATTGCGATGTTGCTGATTCTGTTACAAAAGCATGATCCGAATATTATGTATCAGGCCTTTATTGGTCTGAGTGTGATTTTTGCCTGTATTTTGGTGCCGCTGGTACTGATCCAAAACGCCTATTTATTCTATAAACGTAAAAATCCGGCACTGGAAGAGAAAATGGAAGTGGTTTCGCAGATGTATCTGGGTCTGAATATTTTCTGTCTGGTATTCTGGATTTTCTATCAGTTTGCCTATTAAGGCCGTATTCCGCTCGTTGCTGCTGATGTAGCTACAGTTTACACAGCACTGCCATTGTTTACATAAATGATATGATTATGAAGCCATTTCAGATTTAAAGCATTGAAATGATTTCATATAATTCATGAGTATGTGTATAGCCGAATGGCGGAGATTATTATAATGAACAAAAAATTGGTATTGAGTTTTTGTGCCGCAAGTGCAATCACTTTTTCAGGCTGTACCACCGTGGCCGATATGGCCGGTGCAGATACCGCAACCCTAAATGCAACCGCGGCGCAAAGTTATAGCCAGATGGTGCAAGATGCGCGTAACAAGGGGCAGCTGGACACCAGTTCAAGTACCTATAAACGTATTAACACGGTGTTCCAGCGTTTAACACCGGTTGCCAACCAGATGAACCAGACTGGTCAGCCATTTAGCTGGCAGCTGGCAGTATTAAAATCTGACCAGATTAATGCCTTTGTCGCGCCCGGCGGTAAAGTGGTGTTCTATACTGGTATCGTCAACAAACTGAACCTGACCGATGCCGAAATTGCTGCGATTATGGGCCATGAAATGGTGCATGCTCTAGAAGAACATGCCAAGAGTAAGATTGGCGCGCAGGCACTGACCAATTTGGCTTTAAATATCGGTTTAAGCGCAGCAGGCAGTAACGTTGGCCAGTTAGGTGCTGCAGCGGCACAATTGGGCGCACAGGTAGGTGTGGGCTTGCCATATTCACGTAATCTGGAAAGTCGTGCCGATGAAGGCGGTTTAATGCTGATGGCGCGTGGTGGCTATAACCCGCAAGCGGCAATTACCTTATGGGAAAAAATGAACCGCTTAGAAGGTGGTGGCGGGGCATCGTTCCTGTCGACTCACCCATCGAACAGCCAGCGTATTGCAGCGATGCGTGAGAACTTGCCGGCTGCTCAGGCCATTTATAACCAGAACCGTCGTTAAGCTTCTGGGTTTAAAATAGATTTAAAAATGCCTCATATGATGAGGCATTTTTTTATGCATGAGGTTTTGTTAATACCTGTCATCAAGGTGCCGGGTTGGGCTGCTGACGGTGAATCGCTTCAATGCCTTGTAAAATGTCATCGGACAGATTGACTTCAAAGGCATCAATATTTTCTTTTAGCTGTTCCAGCGAAGTCGCACCAATAATGGTACTGGTGACAAAGAACTGCTGCTTAATAAAAGCCAAAGCCAGTTGGGTTAAGCTGAGGCCATGTTGCTCGGCCAGTTGCGCATATTGTTCAGTGGCCCATTCACTTTCTGGATTGCTGTAGCGGCTAAAGCGTGAATACAGGGTAACACGCGCATTGGTCGGACGGGCACCATGCCGGAATTTCCCGGTTAAATAACCAAAGGCCAGAGGAGAGTAAGCCAGTAAGCCGACGCCTTCATATTTGGCAATTTCCGACATGCCAATTTCATAAGTACGATTCAGCAGGTTATAGGGGTTTTGTACGCTGACAAATTTGCTTAAACCGAGTTTTTCCGCCAGATGCAAAAACTTCATGGTGCCCCATGGGGTTTCATTGGAGAGCCCAATATAGCGAATCCGTCCGTTTTGGATTTCCTGCTGCAAGGCGGTCAGGGTTTCTTCAAGGTCGGTGACATGCTGCTGTGCATGGGCTTCGGCATTGCCATAACCCAGCTTGCCAAAGAAGTTGGTCGGACGCTGTGGCCAGTGCAGCTGGTATAAGTCAATATAATCGGTTTGCAGGCGTTTCAGGTTGCCATCCAGCGCAGTGCGAATATCAGTAGCGTTGTAACGGGTTTGTCCATCACGAATATGGCTGCCACCCTGAGCCGGTCCGGCAATTTTTGAGGCCAAAAAAAGCTTGTCCCGTCCACCGCGCGCCTTGAGCCAGTTGCCAATCATGACTTCGGTGGCACCTTGAGTTTCTGGTTTAGGGGGCACCGGATACATTTCGGCGGTATCCCAGAAATACAGGCCACGTTCCAGTGCATAATCCAGCTGGGCGAAGGCTTCATCCTGGGTGTTTTGTTCACCAAAGGTCATGGTGCCCAGACAGATTTCAGGCAATAAAATACCGGTATCAGCAAGGGGATTGAACTGCATAAGATGTCCTTATTCAAAATATCATCAAGCGAATAGGGACTAGGCTAAACCATCGCAGGCAGACTGTTAAATCAATATTTTAGGTTAGTTTGTAAATATTTTTCACATAGCGAACAGGCATAAAAAAGGCAAATCCGAAGATTTGCCTTAAGCATATAGCAGTTTAAGACTTATTCATCATCAAACTGTTCATCTGCTGCATCATTTTGCTCTAAAGAGGCATCAAAAATCAGAATGGCTTTACCATCAGTTTCGATCATGCCTTGTTCTTCCAGGGTTTTCAGAACACGGCCGACCATTTCACGTGAACAGCCAACAATGCGGCCAATTTCCTGACGGGTAATGCGGATTTGACGGCCATTTGGCAAAATCATGGCTTCAGGCTGCGCAGACAGGTCAATCAGACAACGCGCAATACGGCCTGAAACATCAATGAAGGCCAGATCGGTCACTTTACGCGTGGTATTTTTTAAACGGCGCACCAGTTGGGCAAATACCGCATAGCTTAAATCTGGATATTGCTTGCTGAGCTCGTGGAAGTTTTCATAAGTCACTTCGGCAATTTCACAAACGTCACGTGTGCGTACTTCTGCAGTACGTTGTGGATTTGCTTCGAATAGACCCATTTCCCCAAAGAAGTCACCCGGATTCAAATACGCCACAACAATTTCGCGATCATCATCTTCACGCAGAATGATGGAAACAGATCCTTTCAGAATCAAATAAAGTGATTTTGATTCAGACCCCGCATCAACAATTGTGGTCCGTTTCGGATAACGGTTGATATATGCACGTTTTAATAATGCCTTGACTGAATTTGGTAATTGACCAGGAGACAGGGCATCGGTGCTTAATTGTGAAAAGTTTGAAGTCATGCTAACGGTTCCGAAAATGGATAAATAATAGATCGCACAAGACCTAGTATGAACTTGTCACACAGTAGAGATGAAATTCCTTATCAACTCAAATTATGTTAGTGTACAGGCACCTTGTAAATTTATAGTTTTTTTGAAGGACTTGCAATGCAAACGAGTGTTCATTGGCTAGAGAATGTTGCTTTTGAAGCAAAATCGGAAAGTGGCCATAGCGTGGTGATGGATGGTTCTGCCGAGTATGGTGGAGAAAACCGTGGACCACGTCCCATGGAGCTCATTTTAATGGGACTTGGTGGTTGTGCATCGTTTGATATTGTGACCATTTTAAAGAAATCACGTCAGGATGTGACTGGTGTGGTTTGTCAGCTGAAAGCAGAACGTGCCGATTCGATTCCGGCGGTGTTCACCAAAATTCATCTGCATTTTGTGGTGACAGGCAAGGCAGTCAAGGAAAAGCAGGTCGCCAAGGCAGTTGAATTATCCGCAGAAAAATACTGTTCAGCCAGCAAAATGCTGTCAGATGGTGGTGTTGAAATTAGCCACGATTTCGAGATTATCGAAGCAGAATAATCATGACTGTAAAGTCATGTAAAAAGTCGGTTAATTACCGGCTTTTTTATTTTTCCATGGTTTTAGACCTCGCAAAAAATTGGCCGCAATGGGCAGAGCTCTCAAAATATGTGTTTCCTATTACATAGGTCGCAGCTGCATTACTGTATAAAAATAATCCTGATGCTGACTTGAAATTGGCCGGTCACAGACCAATATTATAATTGAGTTATATCTGTTTCATTAAAATAACACTTTGAAAAATATATGAAAAATCATTTGAAATTGCCAAAAGTACTCCCATATATGTTTCAAGTGAAAAAATTGTTGTGAGGAATAACAAGAATGCGTTTTGAAAAATTTACAAATCGCTTACAGCAAGCTCTCTCCGATGCGCAATCGCTGGCGATGGGCAAAGACCATACCGCCATTGACGGCATTCATGTCTTGGCCACTCTGTTAGAAGAAGCATCCAATGTCAGCTTGTTACAGCAGGCCGGTGCCCAGTTGCGTGATTTGCAGAGCAAGTTGCAGCAGGCACTGAATGATGCGCCAACGCTAGCCAATCCGACTGGCGACATTAATTTAAGTCCGGAAGCGGTTAAAGCCTTAAACTTGGCCGATAGCTATGCCCAGAAAGCGGGCGATGAATTCCTGTCTACCGACTGGGTATTACTGGGCCTGAGCGAAGTTGGGGCCACTAAAAGCTTATTGAACAGTATCGGTGTCAGCGCAGACAGTCTGCGTCAGGTGATTTTAAAAATTCGAGGTGATGAAAAAGTGATGAGTAATAATCATGAAGATCAACGTGATTCACTCAATAAATACACTGTAGATTTAACCGAACGTGCGCTGGCTGGCAAGCTCGATCCGGTGATTGGTCGTGATGATGAAATCCGCCGTACCGTACAGGTCTTGTCACGTCGGACCAAAAATAACCCGGTACTGATTGGTGAGCCTGGGGTCGGTAAAACCGCAATTGTAGAAGGTCTGGCACAGCGTATTGTGAATGGTGAAGTGCCAGAAAGCTTAAAAGGCAAACGCGTGTTATCGCTGGACCTGGGTTCATTGCTGGCCGGTGCCAAATATCGCGGCGAGTTTGAGGAGCGTTTAAAAGCGGTCCTGAAAGATCTGGCCAAGCATGAAGGCGAAATCATCCTGTTTATTGATGAGTTGCATACCCTGGTTGGCGCAGGTAAAGGTGATGGCGCGATGGATGCCGGCAACATGCTGAAACCGGCGCTGGCACGCGGTGAATTACGCTGCGTGGGGGCAACCACGCTCGATGAATATCGTCAGTACATTGAAAAAGATGCCGCCCTTGAGCGCCGTTTCCAGAAAGTGCTGGTCGATGAGCCAAGTGTCGAAGACACCATTGCCATTTTACGTGGTCTGAAAGAGCGTTATGAAGTCCACCACGGGGTGAAAATTCTCGACTCGGCGATTATTGCTGCAGCGAAAATGTCACATCGTTATATCACTGACCGTCAATTGCCCGATAAAGCCATTGACCTGATTGATGAAGCAGCATCGCGCATCAAGATGGAGCTGGACTCTAAACCGGAAGCGCTGGATAAGCTGGAACGCCGTCTGATTCAGTTAAAGCTGCAACTTGAAGCTGTGAAAAAAGATGAAGATGCCGGCAGCCGTGCAGAAGTCAGTCATCTGGAAAAACAGATCGAAGACGTCCAAAAAGACTATAATGATCTGGAAGAAGTGTGGAAGTCTGAAAAAACTCTGGTCGAAGGCACTAAGCAGATTCAGGCGCAGCTGGATCAGGCGCGTATTGCCTTGCAAAAAGCACAGCGTGAAAATGATCTGGGCGAGATGTCGCGTCTGCAATATGGCGTGATTCCGGAACTGGAAAAACAGCTGGCCCAAGATGAGCTGGTGGAAGAGAAAGAAGAACCGAAGTTATTGCGCAATAAAGTCACCGATAACGAAATTGCGGAAGTGGTCAGCGCAGCCACCGGTATTCCGGTTGCGAAAATGCTGCAAGGCGAGCGTGAAAAACTGCTGCAAATGGAAAGCTTCCTGCATCAGCGTGTGGTAGGGCAGGATGAAGCGGTGATTGCGGTATCCAATGCGGTGCGCCGTTCACGTGCCGGGTTGTCGGATCCGAACCGTCCAAGTGGTTCTTTCCTGTTCCTGGGTCCAACCGGTGTCGGTAAGACCGAGTTAACCAAAGCCTTGGCCAATTTCCTGTTTGACAGCGATGACGCCATGATCCGGATTGATATGTCCGAATTTATGGAAAAACATTCAGTCAGTCGTCTGGTCGGTGCGCCTCCGGGCTATGTCGGCTATGAAGAAGGCGGGGTATTAACCGAAGCCGTACGCCGTAAACCATATAGCGTGGTGCTGTTTGATGAGGTGGAGAAAGCCCATCCGGATGTATTTAACATCTTGCTGCAGGTGCTGGATGATGGTCGCTTGACCGACTCGCAGGGCCGTGTGGTGGACTTTAAAAACACCGTGATTGTAATGACCTCGAACCTGGGTTCAAGCGATGTGCGTGAACTGGGCGATAATCCAAGCCGTGATGATGTACGCAATGTGGTGATGGCGGCCGTGTCTGAGCATTTCCGTCCGGAGTTTATCAACCGTATTGATGAGCTGGTAGTATTCCATGCCCTGGAAAAAGCGCAGATTCGTGGTATTGCCGATATCCAGCTGGACCGTTTACGTGCCCGTCTGGCCGACCGCGATATCAAGTTAACGGTAGATGATTCTGCCTTTGACCAGCTGATTGAAGCCGGTTTTGACCCAGTTTACGGTGCGCGTCCATTAAAACGTGCCATCCAGCAACAGGTAGAAAATAATCTGGCGCAGAAAATTCTGGCCGGTGACTTCCAGCCGGGAGATACCATTGTGATTACGGCAGATGCAGGCCAACTGGATTTCCAGAAGCTGAAACTGAACTAATCCGCACACGGTTCATCTAAACTGTTTAATCAAAGACCTGGCTTCGGCCGGGTTTTTTTATGGAGGTATCTGCAGCAAAAAGCCGGGCAGATGTAGCGATTCACTCTGCAAAGTAAGTCCACGCTGGATGATGAGTGACAGCGTAAAGTTTCCGATGTAAAAGAAGCCTGCTATGGGGTAGCAGGCTTTTTTATTGCTGATCGAATGAATTGCGAATAGAAAAGGATCAAATCATCCTTTGCCATTCACCGTCCTTGCCAATCACATTTTAGATTTGTGGATGCTGGATTTTCCAGGCGCGGTGAATCTTCTGGTTACGCTTGAAATCTGGACCAATGGTTTCATGGCTGATTTCCTGAATATCAAACAGCGCTGGCAAGGTTTCATCCATTTCAAAACCGCGATAGTTGTTCGAGAAGTACAGGGTGCCTTCTGTGGTTAAACGGTTCATGGCGCGTTTAATTAGCGAAACATGGTCACGTTGTACATCAAAAGTGCCGTAGAATTTCTTCGAGTTAGAGAAGGTGGGCGGATCAATAAAGATCAGGTCATATTGCTCATGACCTTCTTTTAGCCACTCAAAACAGTCGCTGGCAAAGAACTGGTGTTGTTCATCGGCATGGTCGACGGTTAAGCCGTTTAAGACAAAGTTTTCTTTGGACCAGTTTAAATAGGTGTTGGACAAGTCCACACTGGTGGTACTGGCCGCGCCGCCTAAAGCGGCATGCAAACTCGCCGTTGATGTATAGCTGTACAGATTGAGGAAATGCTTGCCTTTAGCTTCTTTGGCAATGCGTAAACGAATCTGGCGATGGTCCAGGAATAGGCCGGTATCCAGATAGTCGGTGAGGTTAACCAGAATCTTGGCCTGACCCTCCTGCACAATAAAGCGTTTCGATGCGGTACTTTGTTTGGTGTACTGGTTTTTACCTTCCTGACGGGCACGGGTTTTAATAAACACGGCATCACGGCCTAAACCGGTCACGGCACGAATCGCTTGCAGCGCCAGGTTAAAGCGTTTTTTTGCTTTTTCAGGATCAATTTTCTTCGGTGGTGCATATTCCTGCACATGCAGACGATCACCATATAAATCGACCGCGACATTAAAGTCCGGTAAATCGGCATCATACAGACGCAGGCAGTAAACGTTTTCTTTAACCGCCCATTTTTTTAAGGCCTGCATGTTCTTTTGCAGACGGTTGGTAAAGTCTTCGGCACCTTCAATTGGTTCAAACTGCTGTGGCTGCCAGTCAGCCAGGAACGGTTTTACTACTGCCGATGGTTTGACCGTACCAAAGCGAATGTAAATTGGCAGCTTACCATTCATTAAACGCAAGGTTTGTGGCTCATTAAATGCCAGCACATCAGCCTGTTCCACCTGGGCTGCAATGACAGCAGCAGACTGGTTCGGGAAATGTTTTTGTAGCAGGGCAGACAGACCTAAATACAAGGCACGGTTCGAGGCTTTATCACCCAGACGTTCACCATACGGCGGGTTGGTCACCACAAACGCAGTTTTGCCTTCGGCCTGAAAATCTGGCCAGTCTGACAAGGTGCGTTCTTCAATCTGGATATGATCGAGCAGACGTTCAAAACCGGCAGCAATAATATTCTGTTTGGTGGCTTTGACTGCTTCCCAGTCGGCATCAAAAGCATAGAATTTTGGCAGTGGCTGTTCCAGCGCCTGTTGATGACGCTCAGCCGCTTCTGCCTTTAATGACATCCACAGTTCATGGTCATGGCCATTCCAGCCATTAAAGCCGAAACGGCGTACCAGACCCGGTGCACGGTCGGTTAAAATCAGCAGGGATTCAATAATAAAGGTACCTGAACCACACATCGGGTCCAGAATAATGTCCGGATTCTTTTCTTTGAGTTTGGCTTTTTGCAAAATTGCCGCGGCCAGGTTTTCTTTAATTGGGGCGTCGGTCATAAAACGACGGTAGCCACGTTTATGCAGTGAATCACCCGATAAATCTAAGCAATAGGTATGTTCTTTTTTACCTGCCAAAATATACATGGTGATTTCAGGTGATTTGGTGTCGATACTTGGGCGTTTACCGACAGCTTCCATAAATGAATCAACCACACCATCTTTGGCACGTAGCGTAGCAAACTGCGTATTGACCTTAATTTCACGTTCAACGTGTAAACGAATGGCGAAGGTACTTTGTGGTGCAAAAATCAGTGACCAATCAAAGCTGATTGCACCTTCATAAAGCTCTTCAGCAACATCACGGGCATCATGTGAAAATTCAATTTCATGGGTGTGGATTGGCATCAGGACACGCGACGCCAGACGAGACCACATGCAGATGCGGTAAGCATTTTCCAGCGTACCTTTGAAGGTTAGACGACCCGGGAAACGTTCAATATTCTGAACACCTAAACCTTTGATTTCTTCTTCTAATAAGGTTTCCAGACCATCGGCACAGGTGACCCAATAATTGCTTAAACGTGAAGAGGTATTCATAAAATAGAGAGACCGGAAAAGAATAAATAAAAACTGCGCCAAGTTTACCGTATTTTGGCTATTAAAGCTGTGGAATTTTTTATAAATCTGGCACATCTCTGTTAGAGCTAATAATTATAAAAAGCTCTTAATCTTGGCATAAAAAGCAAATTGAAAATTCATGAGATATGTATAATTACACACCATCAACAAGAGGAACTTGTTGATTAAATCTTTTATTTTACAGAGGGATATAGGGTGAATATTACATCCGGTCGTGATGATGTTTTTTCCATTGCAACATTGTTGTATGCACGGTTAAGAAAAGTGAATAGTCGAGTAATTGACGTGATGTATCTGATGCAGGATCGCTCCTATGCACATCATGTGATTACGCTGGCGCTAGAAACCCGGGATGCTGAACTGGCAACGCATGTCGAGCGTTTGCGTCAGTTGCTGGATCTTCCAGATGACGAACAGCTGGAAAGAAGAAATTATGAGAATATTCAGGATGATGTATCAAGAAAAGGTGGTTCGGCCAAATATGATGAAGGCCATGTAAGTTTTAGCCTATTCTGATTTATAACTGAATTGTAGTTTTTATAAAAAGCCTGTCTTAATTGCAGATGGGCTTTTTAATTTTGGTATGGATATTGCTGTAATTATCACGAGATTGCAGTCGCTGGGGAGAGGCTGCAATCTCGATTTTTAAATGATTGGGGAATCAAGAATGGTCAATACAGAAAGTTTTTCAATTGCGACTTTAATCTATGCACGTTTGAGACGAGTTTCAGGCCGGGTAATTGATGCCATTTATCTGTCTGAAAATAGTGATTATGCCGAACATGTGATTGCATTAGCCGAAGCCACACGCGATCCGGAATTACTGCGTCTGGTTGAAAAATTTAAAGACGTATTCGAGTTCTCTTCCGATTCGAACATAAGTCAAAAAGCGGGTTTACAGCAAAAAAATAACGATGAATTAATGAAAGTTGAACCAACTGAAGATGACATTTATCGGGCACAAGTCTCACATCATTATATTGGCGCACTACGCTAGATCAGTTATGGCATTCAAGCTCCAGACTTGGGTGCCATTTTAGAACATAAAATATTCATTCTAAAAATTCGTTTAAATTATCTTATTGAAAAAATACATAGGAATTTCAAAATCAATTTTTATTATCGAGCCGGTTTTTATACAAGTAGCCGAATTGCCAAGTGCCAAGAATGGCGATTCTCTGTATAATACGTTGACTTAACGTATAAGGAATCTCTCATGCACTTGGCGGCATTGCATACTCCGAGCCAGATTCAACTCAATAAAGATGGAAATCTAAAACATTTCATCACCATCGAAGGGCTTTCCAAACAAACCCTCACCAAAATTTTGGACACCGCGCAGTCCTTTTTTAATGACCAAAATCAGCTGATCACTAACAACCTGCTGGAAGGTCGTACGGTTATGAACCTGTTTTTTGAGAATTCAACCCGTACCCGTACCACCTTTGAAGCTGCAGCCAAACGTCTTTCGGCCAACGTGCTTAACATTGACATTGCCCGTTCCAGTACCTCTAAAGGCGAAACCCTGCGCGATACGCTGTGGAACTTGGAAGCCATGGCCGCCGATATTTTTGTGGTGCGTCATTCCTCTTCAGGTGCAGCGCATTTTATTGCCAAGGATGTCTGTCCAAATATCGCGATTATTAATGCCGGAGATGGCCGTCATGCGCATCCGACTCAAGCGATGCTGGATATGCTGACCATTCGCCGTGAAACCAAAAAAGACTTTGCTGACATGAGCATTGCCATTATTGGCGATATTAAACATTCGCGCGTGGCACGTTCTGATGTGGCGGCGTTACAAACTTTAGGTTGTAAAGATATTCGCGTGATTGCACCGAATACCTTGCTGCCATTTGGTTTTGAGGAATACGGGGCCGATGTACGCCTGTTTAATAAAATGGAAGATGGCATCCGTGACTGTGATGTGATTATTACCTTGCGTATCCAGAATGAACGGATTGATTCACCGGCGCTGTCCTCACCGGCAGAATTCTACAAAATGTATGGCCTGAACAAAGAGCGTCTGGCGCTGGCCAAACCGGATTGTATCGTGATGCACCCGGGACCGATGAACCGGGGTGTGGAAATTGATTCCAGCATTGCCGATGGTCCGCAATCGGTGATTTTAAATCAGGTGACCAATGGTATTGCGGTGCGTATGGCTGTGCTGGCACTGGCGATGCAGGGTCAACTGCAGGAACAAGGTTTAATTGAAGCGATTGCGGTATAAGGAATCAGTCATGCGTATTGTAAAAATTGAAAATGTCCGCGTTCTTGATCCAATGCAAAAGACTGATCGCGTGCAAACGGTATATCTGGAAAATGGCAAGCTGGTTGCAGAAACAGCAGATGTGACTGAAACCATTGATGGACAAGGCAAATGGCTGATGCCAACCATGGTTGATCTGTGCGCGCGGATGCGTGAACCGGGTCAGCAGCAGCATGGTACTTTAAAATCAGAAGGCAAGGCGGCACGTGAAAACGGTATTCTGCACGTGTTTACCCCACCAGATTCCAAGCCGATTGTGCAGGACAATGGTGCTTTGATTCACGGTCTGGTCGAAAAAGCCATGCTGGATGGTGGTATTTATTTACAGGTGATTGGCGCACAAACCCAAGGCTTGCAAGGCAAACAGCCTGCCAATATGGCCGGTCTGAAAAAGGGCGGCTGTACTGCAGTTTCCAATGCCAATGCATCCTTTGCTGATGATGATGTCGTGATTCGCACGCTGGAATATGCAGCCGGTCTGGACCTGACCGTGGTGTTCTATGCCGAAGAACCGAAAATTGCCAAAGATGGCTGTGTGCATGAAGGTTTTATTGCTTCACGTCAGGGCTTGCCTATGATTCCGGCGCTGGCCGAAACCGTAGCCATTGCCAAATACCTGTTGATGATTGAAGCGACCAAAGTCCGTGCGCATTTCGGTTTGCTGTCCTGTGGCGCTTCGGTCGAGCTGATTAAAATTGCCAAAGAAAAAGGCCTGCCAGTAACCTGTGATGTGGCGATGCATCAGCTGCATTTAACCGATCAGGTGATTGATGGCTTTAACTCGCTGGCGCATGTGCGTCCACCGCTACGTGCTGAAAAAGACAAAGAATTGCTGCGTCAGGGCTTAAAAGATGGCGTAATTGATGCGATCTGTACCCATCATGAACCCTTAAGCAGTTCGGCCAAAATGGCACCGTTTGCTGAAACCTTACCGGGCTTTACCGCTTTTGATACCTTTGTGCCCTTGGGTGTGCAACTGGTTGAGGAAGGTCTGTTCAGTCCATTGGAATGGGTGCATACCGTGACACTGGCACCGGCGACGGTTGCGCAAATGGCAGATCGCTGGATGCAGGAAGCCGGCTGGATTCTGATTGATCCTGAACTGGAGTGGACGCTGGACAAAGACAGCATTCTGTCCCAAGGCAAGAACACGCCACTGATTCAGCAAACCGTGAAAGGCAAGGTAATTCAGACTTTCCTGGCCTAAATTCGCCTGTTCAAGAGCCAGCATTTGCTGGCTTTTTTATGTTTTAATTTAAGTACATAAAGAAAAATACAATTATTTACAACGTCTAAAAAATGACCAGATACACTAAAAAATGCGAGTAGAACAATGAAAAAAATGAGGCCATATCATGCAAACCAGATTGATAGAATTATTGAAAAATAGCGTGTCATCCATTGTGCTAGACGGGGAAACGGATTACCTCATTGAGAAAAACCGTGCCTTAAATGATTTTTATCCGGTGTTTTTATCGGTGTTAAGACACCGGCCATCCCTCATTGACAGTCTGAGAAATCAGCTTAATCCGCGGCTGGCTGAAATTTTTGGTACCAACCTGAACCTGAAACAGCAGTTTCTGGAATTTAGCCGCGGTCAGGCGCCGGCAGATGAAATTGAATCCACCCTGAACCGGGCCATCGTACCAACCTTAGGTTTTTTAGAAAGTGAGGCCGGCTCGACCGATCCTGAGGCGATTGTGCATTTGCTTGATCAGCATATGCCGGACATTCAGGCTGCTTTGCCGGAATGGGCCGCTGCGCTGCTGGCCAGTTTAGGTGTCAATACCACTGCCGGGCAGACCATTCATCAGGCGCCTGAGTTATATGAAGAGGTGCCAGAGCAGAAGCGCTCGCCGTGGGTACCGATTCTGATTTTTATTATTCTGGCATTGTTACTGGCCTTTTTATTTAAAGCCTGTTCTGACCGTAATGAAGAAGAGGTGCCTGTTACCCAGGCAGCAGCGACGGAACCGGCCTATTTGCAGGTCAATACCGGTTCCAATGGCGATCTGGTCACCTGTCAGTTGTATCTGAACAATCCGGCTTATACCGACATTCTGCAAACAGAAGTTAAACGGATTTTTAACCATCCGACAGGTTGTGGGGTGAATAGCGCCAGTAATTATCATAGTGAATTTATTGATCAGGATGTGATTCCAACGGCATTGAAAATCCTGAAAGATGTGCCGAATACCAATATGACCTGGATGGGTGAGCAGATTGCGATTCAGTCCACCAATCCGGCAGATGCGCAGCGTGTGGCCAATCAGCTGCGTCCTTTGGCCAAGAATATGACCATTACGGTGCAGCAGGATCTCGATGTACAGACCGTCACACCAGCGACCACGACCGCAGCACAAGCCTTGGCCGTGATTAACCCGGATAATATTCAGGCGCTGGATGTCGCCACAGCCTTAAATCTGGAGGCGATTCATTTTGAGTCGGCATCTTCGACTGTACCGGAAGCCAATCAGCCAATTCTGGATCAGGCTGCGGCCTTAATCCAGCGTGCGCCGCATGTACATTTGACCATTAAAGGCCATACCGATGCAGTAGGCAGTAATGAAGCCAATAATCTGTTGTCCTTACGCCGTGCTGAAGCGGTACGTGATTATCTGGTACAACGCGGGGTTGATCCTTCCCAGTTACAGGCCGTGGGGTATGGCCAGCAACAGCCGATGGAACCAAATGCAACCCCAGAAGGGCAGTTCCAGAACCGTCGTATTGAGTTTGAAGTATTAAATACAGAAACCGGGGTGGTACGTGCGGTCGATGACCAAGGTATTGTCGAGAAAAAAGCAGAGTAAGGATTGAGTTAAGGAAATAGAAAAGGACGACGTCAAGTCGTCCTTTTTGGTTTAGTTGAAAAGCGGAGGTAGCGGTGGGGATGTATTCACGACCATCCGATGCCCGCTTTTAAAACCAGCCATTAAGCTGCATTACGTATTAAAGGCACCCCGGTGACTTTCTGGATTTCATCAAAACTGACCTCCGGTGCCAGTTCCACCAGCTGCACGCCGGTTGGGGTAATATCCAGAACGCCCAAATCGGTAATTACGCGATGAACCACGGCTTTACCGGTCAGCGGCAGGCTACACTGTGAAACGATTTTAGGTGTCCCATCTTTGGCGCAGTGTTCCATCAACACCACCACTTTTTGCACACCTGCGACCAGGTCCATGGCACCGCCCATACCTTTGACTTTTTTGCCCGGAATCATCCAGTTGGCCAGATCGCCCTGTTCAGAGACTTCCATGGCCCCCAGAATGGCAATATTGACATGGCCGCCACGGATCATGGCAAAAGAGTCTGCGCTAGAGAAAAACGAAGCACCTTGACGAGCTGTGACCGTCTGTTTGCCGGCATTAATCAGGTCAGCATCGACCGTGGCTTCAGTTGGGAATTCCCCAATCCCGAGCAGGCCGTTTTCTGACTGTAGCCAAACGTTGATATTTTCTGGAATATAGTTAGCGACTAAAGTTGGTAAACCAATCCCTAAATTGACATAGAAACCATCTTCCAGTTCTTGTGCGGCGCGCTGCGCCATTTGATTACGCGTCCAAGCCATGGTTTAAGCCTCCGCCTTTAAAGTCATTTGTTCAATACGTTTTTCAGGATGTGCATTTAACACAATGCGGTTGACATAAATCCCCGGCAGATGAATTTCATCTGGATCGAGCGCGCCAATCTCTACAATTTCTTCGACTTCGGCAATGGTGATTTTGCCCGCCATGGCACAGACCGGATTAAAGTTTTGTGCAGTTTTACGGAAAATCAGGTTGCCGGCCTTGTCGGCTTTATAGGCTTTGACCAGGGCAACATCGGCAGTTAAAGATTCTTCTAAGATATAATCCTGACCTTTAAACTGGCGCACTTCTTTGCCTTCCGCGATGACGGTACCGACACCGGTGGCGGTAAAGAAGGCTGGAATACCTGCACCGCCGGCACGTAATTTTTCTGCCAGCGTACCTTGCGGGGTCAGTTCAACTTCCAGTTCACCACTCAGGAACTGGCGTTCAAATTCCTTGTTTTCACCGACATAGGATGAAATCATTTTTTTAATCTGTTTGGTTTCAAGCAGCAGGCCCAGACCAAAACCATCAACACCGGCATTGTTGGAAATACAGGTCAGCTGTTTGGCACCGGTGTCTTTTAGCGCGGCAATTAATGCTTCAGGAATCCCGCACAGGCCAAAACCACCCACGGCCAGGGTTTGACCATCCTGAACCACGCCATTTAAGGCGGCTTGTGCGCTGTCATAGACTTTATTTGCCATGTGTCACCTCTATTTTTATCCTTTTTTCAGCAGATTGCTGCTGTTACATCCTTGAGTGGCTTGAGGGCATTGCTCAAGCCGGGTTTTATTCGGTTATTAAGCGCAGGCTTTTTGCCAGTAGGCATTGGCATAATTGGATGGATTATTGCGCTGTAAAACATTGCTGATGTTACGGCTGGCCTGCATCAAGGCATCCAGCTGAATGCCGGTTTCATAGCCCATGTTGGACAGCAGGTAATACAGATCTTCGGTTGAGACATTGCCGGATGCGCCTTTGGCATAAGGACAGCCGCCTAAACCGGCAATTGACGAGTCAAAAACGCGAATACCTTGCAGCAGTGACTGGTAAATATTGGCGATGGCCATGCCATAGGTATTATGGAAATGACCGGCCAGCACCGTCGTATCCAGTTCGGCCAGACAGGCGTCCCAGACTTTTTTCACCCGGTCGGGTGTGGCGGTGCCAATGGTTTCACCCAAAGACACTTCATAGCAGCCCATATCCAGCAGGCGCTGCGAAACTTTTGCCACCTGCTGCGGATCAATTGCGCCTTCATACGGACAATCGACCATACAGGACACATAACCACGCACACGAATGTTGTGCGCTTTGGCTTCACGCATTACATCGCTGAATTTTTCAAAGCTTTCATCAATCGAACAATTGATGTTTTTGCGGGTAAAACTTTCAGACGCGGCGGTAAAGACCGCCACTTCTTTGCAACCCACTGCCAGCGCAGATTCAAAACCTTTCAGGTTTGGCGTGAGCAGGCTGAACTGAATATTTGGATCTTTGGGCAAGCCGGCAAACAGCACATCGCTGTCTGCCATTTGCGGTACCCATTTGGCCGATACACAGGAACCAACTTCAATGGCCTGTAAACCGGTTTGCATTAAATCCAGAATCAGCTGTCTGCGGTCATCCAGGGTTAAGGGTGTTTTTTCATTTTGCAGGCCATCGCGTGGCCCGACTTCAACAATTTTGACAAATTCGCTCATGCGACTTCCTCCGCCAGCGGCTGGAATTCCACCAGCTCATCGCCAGCTTTGACCTGATCACCGGCCTGGAAGTAAGAGCTGGCCACGATGCCATCATGCGGTGCACGAATCGAGTATTCGATTTTCATGGCTTCGAGGGTCATCAGGACATCGTCTTTTTTGACTTTGTCATTGGCCGCGACCAGTACCTGAGTGATGACACCCGGCATTGGCGCAGTCAGGTTGTTTTCAGCACCTTGTTCATCATCCTGGTTAAATACCGGTTTCAGATAGGTAAATTTATAGCTCTGGCCATTCTGGAACAGGGTAATGCCATGTTCAGTCTGGCTAAAGGCCAGTTTTTGCTGTTTGCCGGCCAGCTTGAATTGCAGGGTATGCGCATCCAGTAACTGACCCTCAAGCTCAAAAGTCTGACCCTCATACTGTGCGACAAAGCCATGTTCTTGTGCTGCAAACTGGATATTTAAGGTTTTGTCATTACATTGTAATTTGATTGTCTGCCCCGATTGCAGGTTTAAACGCCAGAAAGCATTGGTCTGCCAGACCGGATTGCTGGCGCTCGGGTTCTGGGCCAAACGTGACAGCAATTCGATGAAGGTCGCGCTGACCACTAGCGTACTGTTCAGCTCTGTGGCCGGTTTTAGCAGGAATTCTTCTTCGCGCTGAATCAGGCCAGTATCCAAATTGGCATTCTTGAAAGAATCGCACAGTACCAGACGATCCAGGAAGGCAATGTTGTTGCCCAGACCATCGACATGGAACTGACCTAAAGCATGGTGCATTTGCGTTAATGCTGCTTCACGGTTTTTGCCCCAGACAATCAGTTTGGCAATCATCGGGTCGTAGTAGGTGCTAATTTCATCGCCTTCAACAATACCGCTGTCGACACGTACCGCTTCATTTTGTGCTGGATAATGCAGATAGCTGATTTGACCAATCGCCGGAATAAAGCCTTTTTCAGGTTCTTCGGCATAAACACGTGCTTCTAAAGCATGGCCGTGAATCTGCAATTCGTGCTGCTGTTTTGGTAAAGGCTCACCAAAGGCGACGCGTAATTGCCACTCGACCAGATCCTGACCGGTAATCATTTCAGTCACCGGGTGTTCAACCTGCAGACGGGTGTTCATTTCCATGAAGTAGGCAGTACCATCTTGCTCGACAATAAACTCGACCGTACCGGCACCAACATAATTCACGGCACGCGCGGCATCAATTGCGGCTTGACGCATGGCTTCCAGTTTATCTTCCGGCATTTTAGGTGCAGGTGCTTCTTCCAGAACTTTCTGGTGACGACGTTGCACAGAGCAATCGCGTTCAAACAGATGCACATAATTGCCATGTGTATCACCGAAAACCTGAACTTCAATATGGCGTGGCTGCACGACATAGCGTTCAATCAATACATCTTCATTGCCGAAACTAGAACGTGCTTCGCTTTTACAGGAAGCGAGTGAACTCAGAAAGTCTTCGCTGCGCTCGACCAGACGCATGCCTTTACCACCACCGCCGGCACTGGCTTTGATCAGTACCGGATAGCCGATACTATCGGCTTGTTGTTTCAGGAAATCGGCATCCTGATTGGTACCATGATAGCCTGGGGTTAACGGTACACCGGCTTGTTCCATTAAGGCTTTAGAGGTCGCTTTAAGACCCATTGCTAAGATCGCATCCACTGGCGGACCTATAAAGACAATGTTGTTGTCCTGACAGGCCAGTGCAAACTGGTCATTTTCAGACAGGAAGCCATAACCTGGATGAATAGCCTGAGCACCTGTAGTTTTTGCTGCCTGAATAATACGTTCAATCTGTAAATAACTTTGTGCAGCAGGCGATTCACCAATATGGATGGCTTCATCTGCCAGTTTGACATGCTGTGCCTGTGCATCGGCATCGGAATATACGGCAACAGTAGCGATGCCTAACTTTTTCGCTGTACGAATTACACGACAGGCAATTTCACCACGGTTGGCAATTAAAATCTTTTCAAACATCCTACGATCCTTCTTGTTGTTATGCCGTGGTCTTGATCCAGGCCGGGCTTTTTTTGTTTAAAAATGCATTCAGTCCATTTTTCGCCTCATCTCCCTGGCGAACATGGGCAATATGCTGTGCGGTTTTAAGCAGCAGATCTTCAGTCAGGACCTGTTGATCGACGAGTTGAATCAGTTGTTTTGAGGCGTTCTGTGCTTCTGGTCCACCGAGTAAGAGCGCTTCAACAATCTCATCAATTTTACTGTCGAGATGTTCTGGTGCAGTTACTTCATGTGCCAGACCAATGGTTTTCGCCTGTTCAGCTGAGATTCGCTCAGCAGTCAGGAAATAGCGTGACGCCTGACGGGCACCAATCGCACGTATCACATAAGGACTAATGGTGGAAGGAGCCAATCCTAAACGTACTTCGGAGGTTGCAAACTTGGCATCGGTGCTGGCGATACAGATATCACAAGCTGAAGCCAGACCCATACCACCACCAAAAGCAATACCATGGACACGGGCAATGGTGGGTTGTTTCAAGGTAGCCAGACTTTGTAGCATTTTTGCCAGTTTTAAGGCATCGGCTTGGTTTTCTGCTTCAGAGGCTTGACCTGCTTGTTTCATCCAGTTCAGGTCTGCACCGGCAGAGAAGCTTTTGCCGCGTCCAGCTAAAATTACGACACGTACATCCTCACGCGTATTCAGATACTGAAAGCAGGCGTGTAATTCTTCAATCACTTGGGTATTGAAGGCATTATGCAGTTCCGCACGGTTAATCCACACCGTGGCCACCTGATCTTGCTGTTCGAGTTGTAAAAATTGATAATCCATTTTTGTCACCTCTTACATGCGGAACACGCCGAATTTGGTTGGCTGGATTGGGGCATTTAATGCCGCCGCCAGACTGAGCGCCAATACTTCACGTGATTGTGCTGGATCAATAACACCATCATCCCATAAACGCGCAGAAGCATAATATGGATGACCCTGACGTTCATACTGGTCACGAATAGGCTGTTTAAACTGATCTTCTTCTTCCGCTGACCAGCTGCCACCTTTGCTTTCAATCTGGTCGCGTTTCAGGGTCGAGAGTACACTCGAAGCCTGCTCACCGCCCATCACCGAAATACGCGAGTTTGGCCAGGTCCACATAAAACGTGGTGAATAGGCGCGGCCACACATGCCGTAGTTGCCGGCACCAAAAGAACCGCCAATCACCAGGGTCAGTTTTGGTACATTGGCTGTCGCGACTGCCATTACCAGTTTGGCACCATTTTTGGCAATACCTTCATTTTCATACTGACGGCCAACCATAAAGCCGGTGATGTTCTGAATAAACAGTAGGGGAATGTTGCGCTGGGTGCACAGTTCAATAAAGTGTGCGCCTTTTTGTGCCGACTCGGAAAACAGAATCCCGTTATTGGCAATAATACCAACCGGCATACCGTACAGTTTGGCAAAGCCGGTGACCAGCGTGGTCCCAAAACGTGCCTTGAACTCGTCAAAACGTGAACCATCGACAATACGGGCAATCACTTCACGCACATCAAACGGTTTACGCGCATCGGTCGGGACAATGCCGTACAGCTCGGACGCATCGAATAATGGTGCTTCGACATTTTCCGGTTGTGGATTTGGTTTTTTATTTAAATTGGCGACGATGTTGCGGGCAATGGCCAAAGCATGTTCGTCATTTTCTGCCAGATGATCGGCCACACCTGATAAACGGGTGTGCACATCTCCACCGCCCAGGTCTTCACTGCTGACCACTTCACCGGTGGCAGCTTTCACCAGTGGCGGGCCACCCAGGAAAATCGTACCCTGATTCCGCACAATAATGGTTTCATCCGACATGGCAGGGACATAAGCACCGCCGGCTGTACAGCTGCCCATCACCACGGCGATCTGGGCAATGCCCATGCTCGACATACGCGCCTGATTGTAGAAAATACGGCCGAAGTGATCACGGTCCGGGAATACTTCATCTTGCAGCGGTAAATAGGCACCGCCAGAATCGACCAGATAGATACAGGTCAGATGGTTCTGCTCGGCAATTTCCTGAGCGCGTAAATGCTTTTTCACAGTCAGCGGATAATACGTTCCGCCTTTGACTGTCGCATCATTGGCAATGATCATACAGGTCACGCCATTGACCTGACCGACACCGGCCACCACACCGGCAGCAGGCACATCATCCTGATACACCTGATAGGCAGCCAGCTGACCAATTTCAATAAAAGCCGTACCCGGATCAATCAGGTGGTCAATCCGTTCACGTGGTAATAATTTACCGCGATCCAGATGTTTCTGACGTGCAGTTTCACCGCCGCCGAGGGCAATTTTCTGGACTTTCTGTTTCAGGTCATCGACCAGGGTTTGCATCGCTGCGTGGTTGTTTTTGAACTCTTCGCTGCGAATATTGATTTTGCTCTGTAATTGATTCATGCCAACATCCTTGTCTATTCTTGTGATTTATTTTTTAGGCAGTTTCGTTAAACAGTTCGCGGCCAATCAGCATACGGCGAATTTCCGAGGTGCCTGCACCAATTTCATAGAGTTTGGCATCACGCCATAAACGTCCAGCAGAAAATTCATTGATATAACCGTTCCCACCTAGCGTCTGAATGGTTTCACCGGCCATCCAGGTGGCTTTTTCGGCTGCATATAAAATTGCGCTGGCAGCATCTTTACGCAGGCTGCGGCTATGCTCGGCTTTGTCACATTCTGCACCTACGGCATAGACCAGTGCTTTACAGGCCAGCCAGGTCGAATACATATCAGCAATTTTGCCTTGCATCAGCTGGAATTCGCCCAGTGCCTGACCAAACTGTTTACGCTCGTGGATATACGGAATCACGGTGTCTAGGCAGGCATCCATAATGCCCAGTGGGCCTGCGCTTAATACAGCACGTTCATAGTCCAGACCACTCATCAGCACTTTTACACCATTGCCGACACCGCCGAGGACGTTTTCTTTCGGTACGCGCACGTTGTCAAAGAACAGTGGATAGGTATTCGAGCCGCGCATGCCCAGTTTGTCCAGGTGCGTACCGTGGCTAAAGCCCGGCATGGTTTTTTCAATCAGGAAAGCGGTCATGCCTTTGGCGCCGGCTTGGGTATCAGTTTTGGCATAGACCACCAGCACATCTGCATCGCCACCGTTGGTGATCCACATTTTTGAACCGTTTAGCAGATAATGATCGCCCTGATCTTCAGCTTTGAGTTTCATGCTCACCACATCGGAGCCGGCATTCGGTTCTGACATGGCCAATGCGCCGACATATTCACCTGAAATCAGTTTCGGTAAATAGCGCTGTTTCTGTTCTTCGTTACCATTACGCTTAATTTGGTTCACACATAGGTTAGAATGTGCCCCGTAGGAAAGGCCAATGGATGCTGAGGCACGTGAAATTTCCTGCATGGCAATAATATGTGCCAGATAACCGAGGTTGGTGCCACCATATTCCTCACTTACAGTCAGACCGAGTAAACCCATGTCCCCAAACTTTTTCCAAAGATGAGCAGGGAATTCGTTGTCACGGTCGACCTGTTGAGCAATTGGTGCGATCTCTTTTGCACAAAATGCAGCAACTGAATCACGAAGGGCGATCAGTGTTTCATCCAAACCGAAATCCAAGCTTTGTAAATTCATTTCTTCATCCATCCTGCGGTTATATTTGTTGTTTCCAAAAAAGCATTTTTGTTGTGCTTGGTTTTTAACATACATCGAAAATTTAAAAAAGTGAACTAAAATTCACAAAATGATTTACAATTCATTTTATCTGGTTGAGAATAAGATATGAGTTATAAAAGATCATCATTGATGCAGGAACGAATGGAACAGAATCGCCTGTCGATTTTGCAGTCCGCTCGTGAACTAATTGCTCAAGGGGGCTTAAAAGAGGCGTCGATTCAGGCCATTGCGGAACGCGCCGGTGTATCTACCGGTCTGGTCTATCGATATTTCGAAAACAAAAGCCAGATTTTAATTGAAGTGTTGTCGAATGCGATTCAGCATGAGGTTGAAATTTTGAACCACATTGCCGGCTCGGATTTATCGCCAAAACAGAAATTGCAAAAATCTGTTACAACTTTTGTGAAGCGTGCCATGAACAGTCCCCAACTGGCGTATGCGCTCATGTTTGAACCGGTCGATCCGGAAATGGAACATGAACGTTTTCGCAGTAAACAGCTGATCAAGCAGAGCATTAAGGAAATTTTGGCTGAAGGAAAAGTCAATGGTGAGTTTGAGTTTGAAGATTTGAATACCGCCGCACTGGGCGTGGTTGGCTCCATGACCTTTGTGGTGATTGAACCTTTAAACCCATCTCGCAATGTGATGTTTGATCAAAACTATAAGGATTACTTTGTCAAACAGATTGCCGATTTTTGTGTGAATGCAGTACGTCGACAGGAGGGAAGTGAGTAAAAAACGATAAAAACGGCAGGGAAGACAGACAGGTAGTCGTGGTTCAAAAACAATTAGTAGAGTTGAAAATCAGAATTACAAAGAATCAAGGAGAACGATTCAATGACACAAGTACGGTTAAGCTACGCCTACGGAACGAGCAGCCAGCCTTTACTGGGCACAACGATTGGTGAAAAATTTGATCAGGCTTGCGCGCAATACGCCGAACAGGATGCGGTGGTCAGCCTGCATCAGAATGTGCGTTTGAGCTACCGGCAGTTGCAAGAGCAGGTGAATGCCTTTGCCTGCAGTTTGCTGAAACTGGGCTTTCAAAAAGGTGACCGTCTTGCAATCTGGTCGCCGAACTGCGTGGAATGGACCATTACCCAGTTTGCGGCCTTTAAAGCCGGCATTATTCTGGTGAACCTGAACCCGGCCTATAAAAGCAATGAGCTGGAATATGTACTGAATAAAGTGTCGTGTAAGGGACTGGTGATTGCCTCGCAGTTCAAGACCACCAATTATCAGGAGATTCTGACCAAAATTGCCCCGGAGCTGAACCAGGCAGCAAGCAAAGTGCTGAAAGCCGAGCGCCTGCCGCATCTGAAACATATTATTAAAATTGATGATCAGGAACATGCCGGATTACACCGCTTTCAGGATTTACTGACCCCGCCAACCAAAAAAATGCTGCAAAAACTGCAGCAGATTTCTAGTGAATTGCAGTTTGATGAAACTATTAATATCCAGTTTACATCGGGCACCACCGGGAATCCGAAAGGCACCATGCTGACCCATAACAACATTTTAAATAATGGCTATTTTGTCGGTGAAGCAATTCATCTCAGCCCGGCAGATCGGGTCTGTATTTCAGTGCCGTTATTCCACTGTTTCGGGATGGTGATGGGGAACTTGGCCTGTATCACTCATGGTTCCACCATGGTTTATCCATCAGCCGTATTTAACCCGCTGGATACTTTAAAAGCCATTCAGCAGGAAAAATGTACCGCCGCTTATGGCGTACCGACCATGTTCATTGCCATTTTAGAGCATGAACAGTTTGATGAGTTTGACCTGTCAAGCTTGCGCACCGGTATTATGGCCGGCAGTCCATGTCCGCAGGAAATCATGCAGCGCGTGATTGACCGCATGCATATGTCGGAAATTACCATCTGCTATGGCATGACTGAAACAGCACCGGTAAGTGCGCAAAGTTCAACGGAAGATTCGGTGGAACGTCGCGTCAGTACCGTAGGCCGAGTCCATCCACATCTGGAAGTCAAAATTGTCGATGAAGAGGGCAAGGTGGTACCACGTGGACAGCTCGGTGAACTCTGTGTTCGCGGTTATTCGGTAATGCTCGGCTATTGGGAAGATCAGGAAAAAACCGCAGAAGTGATTGATGCTGCACGCTGGATGCATACCGGTGATATCGCTGAAATGGACGATGAAGGCTTTGTCAAAATTAAAGGCCGGATTAAAGATGTGGTGATTCGTGGCGGTGAAAACCTGTTCCCGAAAGAAATTGAAGATTTCCTCTATACCCATCCGGCGGTTTGCGATGTACAGGTGATTGGCGTACCTGACCATAAATATGGCGAAGAACTCTGCGCCTGCATTATCTTGCATGAAAACGACCCTTGCACAGAAGAAACCATTCGCCAGTACTGCGCCGAGCATATTTCACACAATAAAGTGCCACGTTATGTGCGTTTCTTTAGCGAGTTTCCAATGACGGCATCGGGTAAGGCGCAGAAGTTTAAGCTGCGTGAATTTATGCGTGAAGAGTTAAACCTAAAAGAAATTGCTTGATTCATGCAGGCATCTAATCACATGACAGGGCGACAGGGATATCGCCGGTCATGTGATTGAATCTCGGGAAAAATCAAATCAGAGCAAAATTGCTTTGCTTTCCGCGAGCTGTCATGACTTTCCAACAAGAATGATCTTCGCAAGTCTATTCAAGAGTCAGAGGTAGAGTGAGTTAAAGATGGCCAAAAACTTTCACAGTGAAGTCATTGTCGCCGGCTATGATGATCACATCCGTAAACTGATTCCCGGCTATGAACTGGTACATCAACAGATTGATGCCATTCTAACAGCAGAATTACCGGAAACTGCGCATATTCTGGTGGTCGGGTGCGGGACAGGCTATGAGCTGACCTATTTATTGGCGCATCATCCACAGTGGCAGATTACCGCCATTGATCCCTCCCGTGCCATGCTGGAACAGGCACAAAATACGATCCGCTCAATTGCAGGTGCCGAGCGGGTGCAGTTTATTCAGGCCGATACCCAGAGTTTAGAGTCCCCTCAGCCTTTTGATGCGGCACTGGCCATTCTGGTGGCGCATTTTATTCCCATGCCGGCCAAAGCCGATTTTTTTCAGGACATCTGCCAGCGCTTAAAACCGGGTGGTGTTTTCCTCAGTTATGACCTGATGCAGCCTGAAACATTGGCTGAACAGCAAGTGCTGCAGCATGTAGCGGTGCAACAGGGCTTAACAGTGAGCCAGAGTGAAAAGATGATTGCACGTCTGGATGATGATTTTGAACTGGTTTCGGCTGAACAGACCAAAGACGTATTAACAAAAGTCGGATTTAAAAGTTGCAGGGTTTATTGTCAAATCATGAATTATTATGGTTTTTTTGCACGAAAATAAACGAGACAGGGGCTACACAGGCAGGTAGCACACAGACCAAAGAGCAAGGAAGTAGGGAAAATAATGTCGGCATATTACAGTTTTATCAGACGTGAACAGCATGCAGATGGCAGCAGCACAGCTTATTATGAATCGAATATTCATGCTCAGGGCGCGTGGAATCCGCATGAGCAGCATATGGCACCTGCCACCGGTATTCTCTGTGCAGAGCTGGAACAGTTCCAGCCACGTGCAGAAATGCGCATTGGCCGGGTCGGGCTGGATATTTTTGGTTTGATTGCCTTTGGTGAATTTTCGATTACCACCCGCATGATTCGCCCGGGAAAAACCATTGAACTGATTGAAGCGGAAATGTGTGCCAATGGCAAAACCTGTATTGTGGCGCGTGCCTGGAAAATGCTGACTTCCGACACTCGTGCCATTGCCGGTCTGGAAGATTTACCGGCAGAAAGTCCGGACTATTTACCCGAGTGGGATGGCATGCGCTGCTGGCCAGGCGGCTATATTCAAAGCATTCAGACCCGTGCCCATCTGGACCATCGTCCGGGCAAAGGCATTGTCTGGCTCAGTAATCAGCTTGAAATGATTGACGGCCAGCCGACATCGGATTTCACTCGCCTGATGGGTATGGTAGATACCGCCAATGGTGTGGTGCCACGTCAGGACCCAAATGCCGGTTGGGGCTTTCCAAACCTGGATTTGCAAATTCATCTGCACCGCTTACCGCAAGGCCAGTGGCTAGGACTGGAAGTGGTACAACAATATGGTGAAGACGGTATTGGTCTGACCAGCGGCATTCTGCATGATGTTCATGGGCCATTTGGACGCAGTGAACAGATTCTGACCTTAAGAAAGTTCTAAAACTGGCTCAAATCTATCAGGACGAATTGATTCGTCCTTTTTTTATTGGCATGCTGTGGGCGGTTCAAAATATAGATGAAACAGATGCGAATCGGGATTATTGGCGCGGGGCGGGTAGCACATCATCTGGCACGGGCATTGAGTGCACGGCACCAGATAGTACAGATTTATAGCCGCAGTTTGGATAAGGCAGCGCAGCTGGCACAGCAGGTACAGGCCAGTGCAATTCACAGCCCGGCACAGTTTGATGCGACACTGGACTTGGTGATCATTGCGGTGAGTGATCAATCCATTGCCGCAGTGATTGAGCAGGTGCATCCTCATCTGCCTGAAGTGCTGATGGTCCATACCTCCGGCAGTACTGCAATGCAGCTGTTACAGCAGGTACATGCACGTGCCGGAGTATTTTATCCGCTGCAAACCTTTAGTCTGGAACGTGAGATTGACTGGAGTCAGACCCCTGTATTTATTGAAGCGGCAGATGAAGACGATCAGGCTGTATTATTGCAGCTGGCCAATGAACTCAGTCAGCGGGTCTATGCCTATAGCTCCGAGCAGCGTCTGAGCCTGCATCTGGCCGCGGTGTTTGCTTGTAATTTCAGTAATTATTGTTATGACATAGCTCGGCAAATTGTTGATGTCCAGCAGGTCGATTTTAGTCTGCTGTATCCGTTAATACTGGAAACGGCGCAGAAGGCCACCCAGGCCGATCCTAAAACCATGCAGACCGGCCCGGCCATGCGTGGTGATCAGAATATTTTACAGATGCATCAGCAGTTATTGGCCGATGCACAGCGACCCGATTTACAGGCGGTTTATCAACTATTCAGCCAGCAGATTTTAGAACGTCATCAGTCATAACCCATTGTTGTTATTTTCGGTTTTATACTGGTTAATCGAGTCGTTGATCTGATCTTTTAAATCACTTTTGACTGGTAGATCATCTATTTTGTCTAATCTCAAGATAGGGACGTATAAAAAAAGCGCTGAGATTTCAGCGCTTTTTCAACTTTGTGATTAAGAAATTTTCTTAAAGATAAAGTCGTTAATCTTGTGACCGGCTTCAATACCGCGGCGTTCAAATTTGGTTTGTGGGCGCCATTCCGGACGTGGATAGCTGTTGCCTTTGCCTGCCAGGTTTTCTAAACGGGAACGGTTGTCCAGCACGTCCAGCATCCATTCTGCATACGGTTCCCAGTCAGTTGCTGCATGGAAAGTGCCGCCCATTTCCAGCTTTTGTTCCACCAGTTCCATACGCTCATCCACTACAAAACGGCGTTTGAAGTGACGTTTCTTCTGCCATGGGTCCGGGAAGTACAGTTGCACCGTGTTAATGCTGTTGTCTGGCATTTCACGCAGCACCTGAATTGCATCGGCATCCAGTACACGCAGGTTGCTTAAACCAGCTGTGCCTGCTTCATATACGCACTGGGCAATTCCCGGCACATGCACTTCAATACCCACAAAGTTACGCTCCGGATTGGCCTGCGCCATTAAGACCAGTGAACGGCCCATTCCAAAACCGATTTCTACCGTTAAAGGACGTTCTGGATGTTCAAAATGCTGACGTAAATCGCCAACCGGATATTCCAAAATTAGGTGACCATATTGTTCAAGCGCAGTACGTTGAGAGGTGTTGAGTGGTGAGGAACGACGCATAAACGTCACAATTTCACGGTGCTCGTTTAAGTTGTCCAGCTCGACGACTTGCTGGTCTAATTGATCATTCGACATAACTTTGGCAATCGTAAAAAATTCAAATGCGGTATTTTAAGTCCTGAGCAGTTGAAGTCAAATTTTTTCATGCATTGCGCTATTTTTTTCACGGTAGCTGTCATGAAAATGCAGAAATAGTTTCATCAAATGTTCATACATCTGTCATGTCTAAAAAATAGCCTGAATAAGCTTTAACAACTGATAAAAAAATAATGAAATTACATACTTTATGCTGGGCCATGGCACTCATGGGTTGTGGATTTTCTGCACATGCAGAGCTGATGTTCAGTCAATATGTCGATGGTACGTCGAACCGTAAGGGACTGGAGATTTATAACCCCGATACGACAGCGGCCGATTTATCTCAGTATCAAATCAAGATTTTTTCCAATGGCTCAACCACAGCCGGACTGACGGTATCTTTAGAGGGAGTGTTGCCGGCCAAAGCTGAATATCTGGTCGGGCGAAGTGAATTGGAGCTGGTGCTGGGCGATCTGGTCAAAAAAATCGCAAGTCTGAATTTTAATGGTAATGATGCGGTTGTGCTGTATAAGCATAATACACCGGTCGATCGTTTTGGTGTGCTTGGACAGACTACGAGTTGGGCAGAGGGCACCAGTTTAAGCCGCAATAAAACCACGCATAGTGTTAGCTCAGTTGATCCAACAGCGCCCTTTGATGTGAACAGTGAATGGACGGCCTGGTCTGACCGGAACGCTTTTAGCCAGTATTTGCTGCCAGAAGGAGAGCAGCCACCGCCTGTGACGGAAACGATTAGCTGTAGCAGTTCCGATACTGCCATTGCCGATTTGCACAGTGCCAGCAAGAACCAGATCTATACCGTGCGTGGGGTGATGACCGCAGATTATCGTTATAGCAATGGTTTTTCCGGTTTTTATCTGCAAACGCCAGATAGCAAAGCCAAGCCAAACCTGAATAATGCGATTTTTGTTTATATTCCGGCCAGCAGCCAGATCAAAGGTGGTCAGGTTGGGGAAGAGGTGATTTTACGCGGTCGCCTCACTAGCTATCAAAACCAGCTGCAGCTGGACCAGCTGACTCAGGATATTCAAACCTGTAATCCGCAAGCGGCAAGCTGGGTAGCACCAAAAACGGTAAATTTACCGTTTGAAAGCCTGACGGATATGCAGCAGCATGCACCGCAGCGTTATCAGGGTGCGCTGGTTAAACTGCCGCAAACTCTGACCGTCAGTGAAAACTATAATTATGGCCGTTATGGCGAGCTGGCCTTAAGCCTTGGGCGCTTATATATGCCGACCAATCTGTATCCGGCCAAATCCGACGAAGCACTCAGCCTGGCCAAGCAAAACCTGCTATCCAAAATTATTCTGGATGATGGCTATAACAACCAGAACCGGACGCCGTGGTTGCCGCTGAACTTTAATGCGCAAAATACCTTAAGAGCCGGCTATGAGCTGCAAAATGTAGAAGGGATTTTGGAATATCGTTTTAACCAGTGGCGTATTCAGCCTGTTCAGGGCAGAACCTTGCCGAATATCGTGGCAGACAAAAATGAGCGCAGCAGCGTCAGTGCCAAAAATACTGCCCAGATTCGTGCTGCGGCCTTTAATGTCCTGAACTATGACAATGGCGCTGCACAAGGCTTCCCGACCGAGCGCGGTGCAAAAACCAAAGCAGAGTTCGACAAGCAGCATCAGAAAATTGTCAGTGCCTTAAAAGCTATTGATGCCGATGTCTATGGCCTGAATGAAATTGCCAACAATGGTTATGGCCCAGACAGCGCCATTGCCTATTTAACCCAAAGTCTGGGGCCAGACTGGAAGTATGTGACACCGCCAAATGCAGATCGCTTGGGCACCGATATCATTGCCGTAGCCATGATTTATAACAGCAAACGCCTGACGCCGGTGAATGCCGCTACCGTGTTTGATGATGGTACGCAATTGAACCGTGTCACCATGGCGCAAAGTTTTAAACCTGTGGCGGGTGGCGAAAGCTTTACCGTGGTGCCACAGCATCTGAAATCCAAAGGTAGCTGTCCTGACACGGGTGTAGATGCAGATCAGGGTGATGGTCAAGGCTGCTGGAATAGCACCCGTGTGACCGCAGTACAGAAATTAATGCAATGGCTGGCGACCAATCCAACCAAAGTAACGCAGCCCAATGTCCTGATTCTGGGCGACTTAAACAGTTATGCCAAGGAAGATCCGATTTTGGCGCTGGAAAAGGCCAACTATAAAAATCTGTTTAATGATGAAAAAATCGGACAGGGCAAACAGGCTTATAGTTATGTGTTTGGTGTAGCCAGTAATACCCAGGGCTATGGCGGCGCCGGTAATTTAGACCATGCCATTGCCGATGCGCAATTGTATCCACGGGTTAAACGTGCTTTTGCATGGGCCATTAATGCCGATGAACCGACGGCGCTGGCCTATAATGAAGACTATAAAACCGCCGAGCAGATTCAGGCCTTTTATAGCCCGGATGCTTTCCGTTCATCTGACCACGACCCGATTATTATTGATCTGGATTTGGCAGATGCACCGGTAGAGCCAAAGCCATCGGAAGACTCCAAAGCGGATACCCATGGGGGGAGTACCGGTCTATGGTCATTATTGGGATTATTCGGTCTGAGTGCTGCGGCTTGGTTACGTCGCCGTAAATAAGGCGGGTATTGATCTGCCATAAAAAACGCCTGATTATCAGGCGTTTTTTTATGTGGTTTTACTCAAGCTTAATTCGGACTTAATTTATCAATCAGGGTGTCACTGGCTTCATTTAAGCCAATCAGCTCGACCTGAATCCCGCGAGCTTCAAATTTTTGCACCACAGTATTTAGCATATTCACTGAGGTTAAATCCCAAATATGCGCATGAGTCAGATCAATCTTTACCTGTTGCAGATTTTCCTTAAAGTCAAAGAACTGGAAAAACTTGTCCGAGCTGCTAAAGAAAATCTGTCCGGTAATCTGATAACGGCGTGTATCCTGTACGCGTTCAGACTGAACTTGGACTTCACTTTCCAGCTTATTCACCAGGAATAAGGCCGACAGCAATACCCCAACGAAAACACCCAAGGCCAGGTTGTGTGTGGCCAGTACAATCGCCACCACGGTCAGCATCACAATATTACTTTGCTTTGGATGCTTGCTAAAGTTACGCACCGAATCCCAGTTAAAGGTGGTAAAGGCCACCATAATCATAATCGCCACCAGCGCCGCCATTGGAATATAAGCCAGCCAGTCTTTAAAGAACACCACCAGACACAGCAGGAAAACGCCGGCGACCAAAGTAGAAAGACGAGTACGCGCACCAGAGCTGACGTTAATAATCGACTGGCCAATCATGGCACAGCCGGCCATCCCGCCCATAAAACCGCTGACAATATTGGCATAGCCCTGACCACGACATTCCTGATGACGGTCACCTTCAGTTTCCGTCACTTCATTCACAATGGTGGTGGTCATCATGGTTTCCAGTAAACCCACTGTCGCAAGGGTGATGGAATAGGGGAAGATAATCGCCAGCGTTTCAAAATTCAGCGGGATTTCAGGAATTAAAAATACCGGTAAAGTATCTGGAAACTGTCCCAGATCGCTCACCGTACGCATATCAGCACCTAAAAATAGCGCCAGCAAACTCAGCACAATAATGCAGATTAAGGGTGAGGACACCGCCTTGCCAATTTTAGGCAGATAGGGAAACAGATAAACCACCGCCAGCCCCAAGCCAACAAAGGCATAGCCCCACAGATCCATTTGCATCAGCTCTGGAAGTTGCGCGACAAAAATTAAAATCGCCAGCGCATTCACAAAACCATAGACCACCGATTGCGACACAAAACGCATCAGCTTGGCCACTTTAAAATAGCCGGCCACCACCTGAATGATCCCGGTCAGTACCGTTGCCGCCAGCAAATATTGCAGCCCGTGCTCTTTGACCAGGGTAATCATCAGCAGCGCCATGGCACCTGTCGCGGCCGAAATCATTGCCGTGCGGCCACCAAAAAAGGCAATAGTCACAGCAATGCAGAAGGAGGCATATAAGCCAACTTGTGGATCGACGCCGGCAATCGCAGAAAAGGCAATGGATTCAGGAATCAGGGCCAGCCCCACCACCAGACCGGCCAGCACATCGGTCCGGATATTGGAAAACCACTCTTCTTTTTTCAGACTAATCACAATCGGCTTTTCATGAAACTTTAAAGGCGACTATGGTAAAACAAATGAAGTGAAAAAAGCAGCCGCAATCCACTTGAAAAAGCGCCGCGCTTGCTCAATATTGAAAAGGTAAATGTTTTTTACGCATTTACGCTTTTTTGCAATTTACAGGTTCGATCACTTGAAAGTTTGTTAGAAGCCATTTAAAACAGTTAGTAGTTATATAACAAGGATCAGATATGAAGCTTTATTATTCACCGGGTGCATGTTCTTTAGCGGCCCATATTATTTTAAATGAAATTAATGTAGATTTTGATTTAGAACGTGTCGACCTGAAAACCCATAAAACCGAAAAAGGTCATGATTATTACGAAATTAATCCAAAAGGCTATGTTCCGGCGCTTGAGATTAATCCAGGTCTAATTCTGACCGAGAACGTGGCAATTTTACCGTTTCTGGCCCAGCACGATCCAAAACAAGATTTAATTCCGCCATCTGGCATGGGCCGTGCCAAAGTGCTGGAATGGTTAGGTTATCTCAACTCGGAACTGCATGATGCCTACGCGGTATTCTTCGGTGGCCAGTTAACCGATGATGAAAAAAATAAAGCCTATGCTGAAATTGACCGTCTGTTAAGTTATATTGATAAAACTATTGGTGAATCAGACAATGAGTATCTGGTCGATGATAACTTTGGCCCGGCCGATGCCTATTTATTCGTACTGACCAACTGGTCGAACCATATTCATCATGATTTAACCCCATATACCCATATTATTGCGCTACGCAATAAAGTGGCCGAGCGTCAATCGGTGCAGATTGCCATGCGTGATGAAGGCTTGATTCCTTGATTCAGGTCTAAAAACCGCAATAAAAAAGGACTCAAGCAGAGTCCTTTTTTCATGTTTAGCTTTTAATCAAGTAAAACCTGAAGGAGTAACTTATCTCTCAGCGCAGATAATGTTCGGATTATTTAAAGAAATAACCGGTTTCTGGCGAGCTGGCATTGGCCATACGTTTACGCGGCATCCGGCCTGCCAGATAAGCTTCACGGCCCGCTTCCACTGCTTTGCGCATTGCCGAAGCCATCAGGACCGGATTTTGCGCTGCTGCAATTGCAGTATTCATTAACACACCATCACAGCCCAGTTCCATGGCAATTGCTGCATCGCTGGCAGTGCCGACACCCGCATCGACCAGTACCGGTACTTTGGCATTTTCTTTAATAATAGAAATAGTATGCGGGTTTAAAATCCCCAGCCCTGAACCAATTAAGCTGCCTAAAGGCATAATTGCCACACAGCCCATGCTTTCCAGTTCTTGTGCCACAATCGGATCATCCGAGGTATAGACCATAATCTCGAAACCATCATCAATAAGCGTGCGCGCTGCCTTTAAGGTTTCGGTGATGTTTGGATACAGGGTTTTTTCATCGCCCAGTACTTCCAGTTTTACCAGATTGTGACCATCGAGCAGTTCGCGCGCCAGCATACAGGTACGCACTGCACTGTTGGCATCAAAACAGCCGGCAGTATTCGGTAAAATGGTATATTTTTCTGGTGGAATCACAGACAGCAAATTTGGCTGATCGGGATGCTGACCAATATTCACGCGACGAATAGCAACGGTCACAATTTCCGCACCACTGGCCTGAATGGCCAGATCTGTTTCCTGCAAATCTTTATATTTTCCCGTGCCCACCAACAAGCGCGAGTTAAAAGTGCGTGAACCGATTTTAAGTAGGGTGTCTTCCATACGTGCTCCGTCTTAGCCGCCGCCAACGGCATGAATAATTTCAATGCGGTCTTGATCATGAATAGGGGTGCTTTCCAGTCGGCTTTTCGGCACAATCATCTCGTTTTGTTCTACCGCAAAACGTTTGCCTTCCAACGCCAGTTGTTGCACCAGTTCTAGTAAATTATGGCACTGTGTCTGTTGTAATTCGCCGTTTAAATAAATGTGCATACCTGCAGTTTCCTAGCTGTTCCGTTCCCGAATTATCGGGCATATTTCATGGCATTCCAGGCCAGTACCAGCCAGCCGGCAATCATTAGCGCACCGCCAATTGGGGTAATGGCCCCCAGACCGCGCGGCAAACCTAGCGCCATCACATACAATGAGCCACAGAAAAACACAATCCCGACCTGAATCAGCAGGAAGCTGGCTTTAATGGGAAATTGAGTCATGACTTTGGCCAGAATCGCCAGTGCCAATAATCCGAGGGCATGATAGAAAAAATAATCAGTCGCTGTTTGCCACCACGCCAGTTGAGCTTCTGTTGCGCGTGCTTTTAAGCCATGTGCCCCAAATGCACCTAACATCACCGCAAGTGCTAAATTAAGGGCAGAAATTGCAATCCACATAGCAAGAATGACCTGAGTAAATTTGCGCTCAACCTTAACATTTTTCCGGGCAACGAGAAAGTGAAAAACTTTCACCCTGAAATGTGGTATTGAATCCAGCTTTTTGATTTTAGGGGGGAAGAAAATGGATTTCTTTAAGATCATCGCCCGGTTTCAGCAAGCACAGACAGCAAAAAAGGGCAGATCGCCCTTTTTTAACTTTAGCACTCTGGAATCATCACTTAGTTAGATGACATTGCCACTTTAATTTTTTCCATGGCATTTTTTTCAAGCTGGCGAATACGCTCCGCAGAAACATTATATTCAGCTGCTAGTTCATGCAGGGTCGATTTATCATCATCTAACCAGCGACGCTGCAAGATATTACGCGAACGGTCATCCAGCTGCTCCATGGCTTCATGCAGGGCAGAGGTACTTTGTGCCTCATAATCTTCATCTTCGACCAGACGGGCCGGATCGTAACGGTTATCTTCTAAATAAAGCGCCGGCGCAACATGGGTAGTGTTTTCACTTTCATCATCATTTTGCGCTTCGAAAGCCGCGTCATAAGCGGTCAGACGGCCTTCCATTTCCAGGACCTGTTCCGGAGTGACATTCAGGTCGTTGGCAATCGATTTGGCTTCTTCCAGCGTCAGTTTTTTGCTGGATTTTTTCAGGCTGCGTAAATTAAAGAACAGTTTACGCTGTGCCTTGGTGGTGGCAATTTTAACAATACGCCAGTTACGGATCACGTATTCGTGAATCTCGGCTTTAATCCAGTGCACGGCAAATGACACCAGACGCACGCCCATATTCGGGTCGAAGCGTTTCACGGCCTTCATTAGACCGAGGTTGCCTTCCTGAATCAGGTCGCCTTGTGGCAAACCATAACCTGCATAACTACGCGCAATATGGACTACAAATCGCAAATGCGACATGACCAGCATTTTTGCTGCATCTAAATCTTGATCATAATAATAACGTTCAGCTAACTCTTTTTCTTGTTCAGCCGTTAAAATAGGAATTTGATTGACGGTACTAATATAAGCACCGAGATTTACGCCTGGCGCAGATAATGACAGGGGCATCAACTGATTGCGGCTGTCACTCATGAGTTCTCCTTATAGGATCGGTGGGTCGTATTACCTGTAAATTTCATCTTAATACCAATATCCTTGCAAATTAAGGAAAAAAGGTAGAGAAATGTAAAGTTTTATGCCAATGCATGCTGTTTACTTTAATTGAAAATTATTTAATTTCAATAAAGTAATGAAACTCGTTGGCAGAAATTTGTGTCAATTCACAGCCGTACTGGTGAATCTGACAATAGCGGCTGACATCTTGCTGACTATGCGGGTCAGAGGACTTGAGCAGAAAGTGTCCGGCGCCGGTTTTTTTTAAAACGCGTTTTAGCATCAGTAAGGGCATGGGGCAGGGTTGTCCCATCGCATCAATGATGATCATTTCATCGACAGAGTTGTCCATAATCTGCTTCAATCGGGTCTTTAAAAAAGGACTCAAAATATTAGCAAATTTGGTGCCAAATCTAAAGTTTATTTGCGGTTTTTATCAAAATATAACATTGAAAAATCTTGAATTAACTTTGTCAAAAAAAGCATGAATTCTGAATAAGATAAATCAAAAAAAATCTATTATTTGTCATAAACCCGTGTTAAGCTCGATGCGTATTTAGGATTTGAGATAGGCAGTTGTTGTTTGTCGCCCTATTACAAATTGGATGTAACCGGGATTTTGTTAATAGTTATACAGAATGATTACAAGCTTAGAAATAAAAATATTTTTAAACTTTGTTTACTCTGCTGTTTGCAACACCGGGTGGTCCTTCTTTTTAATCAATGAGGATTAACTTATGACAGCTCGTGAACAAGGCGTAGTTAAATGGTTCAACGACACTAAAGGTTTTGGCTTTATTCAACGTAACGGCGGCGACGATGTATTCGTTCACTTCCGTGCGATTCAGGGCGAAGGCCACCGTTCACTTCGTGACGGTCAACGTGTTGAGTTCAGCGTAGTTAAAGGTCAAAAAGGCTTCCAAGCGGAAGAAGTACAACCTTTAGACTAATCGTTGGATTAATCTGAAAAACGCTCCATCTATTGGGGCGTTTTTTGTTTATAATATGATACGTTTTTGTGATTAATAAGTTAGAGCACATTTTTATGTCATCTGGTTTTGAAACCTTAAATTTACATCCGAAACTGAGACAAGCTATTGCGGCCTTAGGTTTTAAGGAAATGACGCCCATTCAGCAAAAGGTTTTAAAATTTACTTTGGCTGGACATGATGCCATTGGTCGCGCCCAGACCGGTACCGGCAAAACCGCTGCCTTCCTCATTAGCGTAATCAATGACTTATTGAATAATCCGGTGAAAGAGCAGCGTTTCCGCGGTGAGCCGCGTGCCCTAATTCTGGCACCGACGCGTGAACTGGCCTTACAGATTGAAAGTGATGCCAAAGAGCTGGTGAAGTTTACCGACCTGCATGTGGTGACTTTGTTGGGCGGTGTCGATTTTGACAAGCAAAAAGCGCAGCTGGATAAAAACTTTGTCGACATTATGGTCGCGACCCCGGGTCGTCTGATTGACTTTGTCGAGCAAAAAGAAGTCTGGCTGGATCAGCTGGAATTTCTGGTGATTGATGAAGCCGACCGTTTACTGGATATGGGCTTTATTCCATCGGTAAAACGGATTGTGCGTTTTTCACCGCGTAAAGAGCAGCGCCAGACTTTAATGTTCTCAGCCACTTTTAGCTATGATGTGCTGAATCTGGCCCAGCAATGGTTATTTGAACCGGTGACTGTCGAAATTGAACCGGAAAAGAAAACCAATGCCGATGTCGAGCAGCGCGTATATATGGTGTCGAATTCAGACAAATATAAACTGCTGCAAGATATTTTGCGCGACGAGCCGATTGAAAAAGTCATGATCTTTGCCAACCGCCGCGATCAGGTGCGCCGTCTGTATGACCATCTGAAACGTGATGGCTATAAAGTGGTGATGCTATCTGGTGAAATTGCCCAGGATAAACGCCTGAAAATGCTGGACCAGTTTAAAAATGGCAAACACAACATCATGATTGCCACCGATGTCGCCGGACGCGGCATTCACGTCGATGGCGTGTCGCATGTGGTGAACTTTACCTTGCCAGAACAATCAGATGACTACGTGCACCGTATTGGCCGTACTGGTCGTGCTGGTACGCGTGGGGTGAGTATCAGTTTCCTGGCCGAAGATGATGCTTTCTATTTGCCAGAAATTGAAAAAGCCATCGGACAAAAACTGCCATTAACCCGTTTAGATGGTTATTGCTAGACTTTACTATGTCGTGTTGTTGCTGAGGCAGCTACCCGCATCAAAATGAAAAAATGGATCAGCTCGAAAGGACCTGATCCATTTTTTATTGCATCTTTTGATTACGTTCAGATTAGTTGGCCTGACAGCGGAAGGTGAGTACGGTCTGATAATCATCATCCTGTGCCAGCTGGGCATTACGACCCGAGATGGTGCCGAGCACAGTCGCGGCAGCCTGAATCATCTGTCCGGTCTGTTCATCGACCACGCCTTTTAAAGCGCCGTTATAAGTGGTCTGTTCATCGACCACCACCGGTGTAGCGCGGCTACCACAGGTTTTGTTGGCCGCACTAATCGCATTGTTTTTGGAGATGATATTGCTTTTACCTAAACCGGTGACTTCGTACTGATTATTTTCTTTCTGAATTGCCAGCGAAGAGGTCGGGTTTGAAGCACAGGCGGTCAAAAATAGCGCAGCGGTGGCTGCAGCACTTAAACCAATCAGCTTGTTCATGTGTGGTCCCCATATTTTATTTGTTGAATCAGTCATCTATCTAAACATATCTGCACTTTTAGAGTTTGTAGAAGCTGTAAAGAAATGCAGTTTTATATAGTGGCTCTGTGACAGACAAGCCGGCCATTAAAACTCAGGATTTATACAAATAACCCAACGCAAATAGAGTAAATTCTGTGGTTTATGCTAATCTTGAGGCAGATTTTATAGATAGATATAAGCCAATGACGGATACAATGGAAGCTACGGTTCATCAGAATATTCATCAACGTCAGTCGATTGGGCATCTGGTCGAGCCGGCACCGAATGCAGCGCAGCTGGAGCGTGCCTTTCAGGCAGCCTTGACCGCGCCTGATCATCATCGTTTAAAACCGACCCGTTTTGTGGTGATTCCGGCAGAGCGCCGCGAAGCTTTTGGCGAGTTGCTGGTACAGGCTCTGGCCGATTTAGGCCAGACCGATGCGGTGCAGCTGGAACGTGTGAAACATCATCCTTTCCGGGCGCCATTACTGGTGCTGGCACTGACCAAATTCCAGCCGCATCCTAAAGTTCCGGATTTTGAGCAGACCTTAAGTACCGGGGCGGCGGTACAGAATTTCCTGCTGTCTTTACAGGCACAAGGCTTTGCCAGCATGTGGCGCAGTGGTGCCGTGGTTGAATCAAAATTATTGAAAAAAGCTTTGAAATTAAATGAAGATGATTTAATTTCAGGCATCATCTATATTGGAACTGCCGCAAAAGCGATTGCGCCGCGTGCGGACATTCAGACTGACGCCTATGTCAGTTACTGGACGGAATAAGCATCGCATACGGCTGAGGATATAAAAATAATGTCAGAATTGAATTTTGCCAGTCTGGTAGAACCGGTCAATATTGATCAGAAAACCGCATTAAGAATTACCGTCTTGGGTGGGGGCAGTTTTGGTACCGCAATGGCCAATACCGCGGTGCGTAACGGCTGCGATACCATGATCTGGATTCGGGATGAAGCCACCGCTGAAGAAATTAACCGCACTCATATCAATAAACGCTATTTGCCGGATTTTCCTTTAGAGCCGGGCTTAAAAGCAGTATCGGATCTGGAACTGGCGGTGCGCGACCGAGATATTATTCTGGTTGCCATTCCAAGTCATTCTTTTCGTGATGTGCTGAAGCAGATTAAGCCGTTTATCACCTCGCAAGCGGTGGTGTCCCTGACCAAGGGTATTGAGGCCAAAACCTTCTGCTTTATGAGCGATATTATTCGCGCCGAATTGCCGGAAGTGCCGTATGGGGTGCTGTCTGGCCCGAACCTGGCCAAAGAAATTGTAGCCGGGCAGCCTGCCGGAACCGTGATTGCCAGCCAGTCAGAACTGGTACGTTATGCGGTGCAGCAGGCACTCCATAGTGCTTTATTCCGTGTATTCGGTAGTGATGATGTACACGGGGTGGAACTTGGTGGGGCGTTAAAAAATATTTATGCCGTGGCCATGGGCATGGCCGCCGCGTATAACGTCGGTGAAAATACCAAAAGTATGATTTTAACCCGTGCTTTAGCTGAAATGAGCCGTTTTGCGGTCAAGCTGGGCGCCAACCCGCTGACATTCTTAGGTCTGTCAGGTGTCGGTGATTTATTTGCCACCTGTAGCAGTCCACTGAGTCGTAACTATCAGGTCGGGTTTGCACTGGGCAAAGGCAAAACCCTGGAACAGGCCACACAGGAACTGGGCCAGACCGCAGAAGGGATTAATACCATTGTGCAGGTCAAAGCGCGTTCTGAAGAGCTGGATGTGTATATGCCAATTACCAGCGCCTTGTATGATGTAATTTATGAAGGACAGCCGCCGCTGACGATTGCACTGGCACTCATGAAAAATGGCCATCGTAGTGATGTAGAGTTTGTATTGCCACATCATGAGGTATAAATTGGTTAAAATATGACAGTTTGATGAACCGAACTGTCATATTTACTGCTTATAATGCGGACAAAATGAAATAAGGAAATGTATATGCAATTGACCCTAGTGCGTCATGGTGAAGCTTCACCACCCGTGCATGGTAATGATATTAAACGTCCCCTGACCGAACGTGGGCATACCCAGGCACAGCAAACGGCAGAGTATTTAAAAGATCTGATCCGTCCGGATGTGTTTGTGGTTAGTCCGCTGTTACGTGCCCAGGAAACGCTGGCGCATATCCAGACCTATTTTAAAGATGTGCCTGTGGTGATCTGCAATACCATTAAACCGGATGATGATGCGACTCAGGCTATTGAGTGGTTATCGCATTTGCCTTATGAATCAATTGCGGTGGTGTGTCATATGAATGTGGTGGCACATATTGCAGAGCAGTTAACCGGGGAATCTTTCCATCCTTATGCGCTGGCAGAAGCGCGTATTTATGAGCAGGCGGTCATTGCTGCAGGTTTATCGACACAAATAAAAAGTTTTATTCCAGACGCATAACAACACACTTTATTTCATGGCAGTACAATAACAATGTTGCAAATATGGATGCCGGAAGCCAATGGGGTTTGGCAATGGTCGAGCGGGGAGTACTGGGTTCAGGCCAATACCCTTGAAGACCTGATTCAGGCGATACAGCTTCATCAGGGTGAAGAAGCAGTGGTGTATTTCCCGAGCCGGGATATACAGATGCTGCAACAGCAGATGAACAAGGCCCAATACAAGCAGCTGGGGCCAGAGGGGATTAAATTCCTGCTAGAAGAGTTTGTGGTATTGCCAATTGATGCCATGAAAGTGCTGCATCATTTTCAGCAGCCGGACCGCCTGACTTTACTTGGTGTGGCGCAAAGCCATGTCGAAACCTTGCAACATGCTTTGGCGCTATTGCCGGTCAAAGTCACGGCCTTATTGCCAGACTTTTTATTGCTGCCAGTGCCTGAGCCTGATCATATTGTGCTGGCCAATGTCTGTGGCCGGTTGCTGGTACGTGAAAATGAATATCTGGGCAGCTCGGTCGATGATCTGGCTTTATTTCTGGATTATCAGCCGCCTGAACAGTGTTATCAGATCAGTAATTTTACCGCCGAACAGATGCACAGTATTGAGGCTATCAGCACGCATGAGCAGTTAAGCTCTTTCCATTATGAAGTGCCGGTGCTGAAAAAAGTCAAACAGCATCCTTTTAATATTTTACCCAAAGCCAAAAGTGAATCGGGCATTTCGGGTTACTGGAAAGCCTGTGCTGCGGTATTTTTGGGGATTCTGGTGGTGCAGTTCAGTTATGATGCCACGCGCTGGTATCAGTATAAAAAAGTCGCGAATCAGACCGCGGTGCAGGCGATTGATCAGTTTAAATACTGGTTTGGGCAAAACTATCCGGTCACCGAACAAAATATTAAAAGCCAGTTTGAATATCAGTTAAAACAAAGCCAGACTGCCGATACCCAGGCCTTACAGCTGCTCAGTCGGATCGGGCCGGTATTGATGCAGAATCAGATTGTGGCCAGACGGGTCAATTATGATCTGTCCAGTCTGAATATGGAATTACAGGCCAGCTCTGCAGCCAGCTTGCAGGCATTGACCCAGCAATTAAACCAGCTGGGCTTTAAGGTCGAGCTGGGTAATATTCAACCGGCTGCCAACGGCGCAATCGGACTGGTGAAAGTACAATAATGAAAGCAGTAGAAAAAATTCAGCAGCGTTGGGATCAGTCGCTGGAAAAATTAAATGACTATCTAGATACGCTCAGTGTGCGTGAACGGATCATGGTGATTTTTACCGGTATTTTTGTGCTGGTGGCCGCCGTCGGATCGGCGCTGTGGTATATGCACGGCGCAGCAGATCAGCAGCAAAAACGGCTCAATACCTTAAAAGATCTGGTGGTGTGGATGCAAAGCAACGCCGTGACCATGAAGCCGGCCGGGGATGTACAGCTCAGCAGTCTGGAAAAAGTACAGCGCGTGGCACAGCAGCAGGGTTTGTCGGTGGCATCGCAGCAGTCGGGTGAAAAAATTCAAATTGTAAGCAGTCATGCACAATATTCTGTGCTGGCCAATTTCCTGACCCAGCTGGCACAAATGGGATTAAGCATTGAAAAAATGGAATTAATTTCTGATGCCGGGCAGATTAAATTAACGGCGACAGTGCAATAACCGGTAAAAATAAACAATGGTCAAGCATGGTGTTTTCAACAATCTGGGCCTATAATAGGCCGACTTAAAAAGCCGTAGACTTTTGCCGATATGTTGTATTCTCTTGCCCGCCCTTTGTTGTTTTCTTTGGCACCGGAGCGTGCACATGAGCTCACATTATCTTTATTAAAATCAGGTCATAAAATGGGCCTGATGCGTCAGCAGGTGGCAGCAAAACCAGTCACCTGTATGGGTATTGAATTCCCGAATCCGGTGGGTCTGGCTGCAGGCCTGGACAAAAATGGTGCCTATATTGATGCGCTGGCCGCTTTAGGTTTTGGTTTTATTGAAATTGGTACCATCACCCCGCGTCCGCAAGCCGGTAATCCACATCCGCGTCTGTTCCGTTTACCGCAGGCCAAAGCCATTATTAACCGCATGGGCTTTAATAATGATGGCGTCGATAAGCTGATTGAAAACGTCAAGGCCGCCAAATTTAAAGGCGTACTGGGGATTAATATTGGTAAAAATGCCGATACTCCGGTAGAAAAAGCGGTCGATGATTATCTGATTTGTTTAGAAAAAGTTTATAATTACGCTTCTTATATTACGGTGAATATCTCATCACCCAACACCAAGAATTTGCGCAGTCTGCAAAGCGGCGATGCCCTGACCGAGCTGTTGCAAACCTTGAAACAGCGTCAGCTGGCGCTGGCCGAAGAGCATCAGCATTATGTACCGTTGGTGCTGAAAGTTGCGCCAGATTTAGAACTGTCCGATATTGAATTTATTGCCCAGCAATTACTGCAATTTAAAATTGATGGTTTAATTGTGACCAATACCACCTTGTCTCGTGAAGGGGTAGAGAATTTGCCACATGGCGATGAAGCCGGTGGTTTATCGGGTGCGCCAGTATTTGAAAAGAGTACCGCGTGTCTGGCAGCCTTTGCCAAAACCTTAGAGGGCAAAATTCCTTTAATTGGTGTTGGTGGTATTCTTTCAGGTGAGCAGGCAGTTGCGAAACGCAATGCCGGTGCAACTTTGGTACAAGTGTATAGCGGTTTGGTCTATACTGGCCCGGAACTTGTGAAAGATTGTGTAGACGCACTTTAAAGTCATGAACGCCATCGATATCTTTATACTGATTATTCTGCTCATTGGAGGGCTTAACGGTTTGCGTCAAGGATTTATTAAAGCCTTTGCGAACTTGGTCGGTTGGATTTTTGCCCTGATTGTGGCGGCAAAATATGCTTCCGTTCTAGCGCCTTCAATGACCGCTCTCAGTGCTGATCCGGTGGTTCAGAAAATTGCGGCCTTTGCTTTTATTGTGTTGGTGATTGTGGTGCTGACCTGGATGGTGAGCGCATTATTAAACCGCATCTTGAAATCGCTGAAACTGGGCCCATTAAATCGTTTAGCCGGTGGTGCGTTTGGTACCCTCAAAGGTCTGCTGATTGTGCTAATTGCCATTCAGGGCATTGGGCCGTGGGTCGAAAGTTCGCCGCACTGGAAACAGTCCAAATTTATTCAAACCCTTTTACCTTATGCGCCTTGGGCCACACAAATGTCCAAAGATGCCGCCAATGAGGCTTTACAGCACATCAAATCAGAAGATGCTCCGAAATCTTCTGGTTCTTCATCTGAACCTGAACGAAAGGGCGCAGATGAGTCAACGAATAATCCTTTTTATTAATCCTAGCTGGTCTGCGAGGTTGCTATGTGTGGAGTAGTTGGTATAGCTGGTAAATCACCTGTTAACCAAATGTTGTTTGATGCATTAACGATGTTACAACATCGGGGACAAGATGCAGCTGGGATTGTCACTTGCCATGAAGGTCGCTTGTTCTTGCGTAAAGACAACGGCATGGTGCGTGATGTATTCCATACCCGTCACATGCGTGCCTTGCTGGGCAACTACGGGATTGGTCATGTGCGTTATCCGACGGCAGGTTCATCTAGCAGTGCAGAAGCGCAGCCGTTTTATGTGAACTCGCCGTACGGTATTACGCTGGCGCATAACGGTAATCTGACCAATGCCGAAGAAATTCATGAAGACCTGTTCAAGACTGATTTACGTCACATGAATACCGATTCAGATTCAGAAGTACTGTTAAACGTTTTTGCCCATGAATTACAAAAACGCGGCAAGCTGGAGCCGGCAGCAGAAGATATCTTCCATGCGGTAACGCGTGTGCATGAGCGTTGTAAAGGGGCTTATGGCGTGGTGGCCATGGTGACCGGTCAAGGGATTGTGGGCTTCCGTGACCCGCATGGGATTCGTCCGTTAATTTACGGTTCGCGTGAAACCGATGAAGGCATGGAATACATCATTGCCTCTGAATCGGTGGCAATTACGGCACTGGGCTTTAAAGTCGAGCGTGACCTGGCACCAGGTGAAGCCATCTTCATTGACTCTAACGGCCAGATGTTTACCCAGCAGTGTGCGGCGCAATCTGAATATCATCCATGTATTTTTGAATATGTGTATTTCGCGCGTCCAGATGCGACCATTGATGGTATTTCGGTATACAAAGCCCGTTTAAAAATGGGTGAGAAGCTGGCGCAAAAAATCCTGCGTGAATGGGGTGAGGAACACGATATTGATGTCGTAATTCCAATTCCAGATACTTCGCGTACTTCGGCCTTGGAACTGGCCAACACCTTAGGTGTTAAATTCCGTGAAGGCTTTATGAAAAACCGTTATATCGGTCGTACCTTCATTATGCCAGGTCAGCAGCAGCGTAAAAAATCGGTACGTCAAAAGCTGAACCCGGTTGAGCTGGAATTTAAAGGCAAGAATGTGTTACTGGTAGATGACTCGATTGTGCGTGGTACCACCTGTAACGAAATTATCCAGATGGCACGTGACGCTGGTGCCAAACGCGTATTCTTCGCTTCAGCGGCACCGATGGTGAAATATCCAAACGTGTATGGTATTGATATGCCGGCTAAATCGGAGCTAATTGCCTCTAGCCGTAGCGTTGAAGAAATTCGTGAAATTATTGGTGCTGACCGTCTAATTTTCCAGGATCTGGAAGATTTGAAAGCTGCAGTACGTACCCATAAAGTGCCAGAAGTGAATGATTTCGATTGCTCGGTGTTTGATGGGGTTTATGTCGCAGGCGGTATTGATGAAGCCTATCTGGATAATCTTCAGCAAAAACGCAGCGATACAGCTAAAAAGAAAAAAGACAATTATATTGATGTAAATATTGATGCTGCATCGGTAGATTTGACCGGTTTGAAAGAAGAATAATTCTTGTAAAACTGGCAGGAAAAGCGGGAAATTCCCGCTTTTTTCATTTATGATGTCGCCTAAAGACAATGTAATTTAAGGAAATTTACATTGAAAGATGTAGGTTACTACTTTATTAAAAACAAGAATATGATGTGGTCTGCAAGCCTGTGTCTGCTTGCGGTCATCCTGACCATTTTTATTTTAAATACTGTACTGGGTTTGCTGGTGCATTATATTGATGCTTCGCAGTCCATTTACTGGCATAGCTTAAGTCCTTATCTGGTCGCGGTGCTGCTGTCTTTAATGGGTATTTCCATTGCCATTGAATTATATATTTTCCGTTCTGGCGGCCACTCACTGGCCAAGCAGCTGTGTGCACGTCGTTTAAGCCTGATTGAAAGCACGCCGGAAGAAAGTGTTGCCTTAAAAATTACCGAACAGCTGGCCGATACCTTCGCGATTGATACGCCGGCGCTGTATGTCCTGCCGGATGAAGTCGGGGTAAATGCACTGACCGCCGGTTTTTATCCACGCGATATTGCGATTATTCTGACCTGGGGCGCCTTGCAAAACCTGGATGAGCAGGAACTGTATGGCTTGCTCAGTCATGAGTTTCATCAAATTTTAAGTGGTGAAACTGCGGAAAATACCAAGCTGAAAATTCTCTACAGCAGCCTGACCACGTTTAGCCAGTGGGGCAGTAAAGTGGCCAAACTCGGCTTTGGCAAGCAGTATTACAACACCGCTTATGCACCTGCCACGCCTTTTGTTGCACTGGGCGGCATGATCTGGCTGATTGGCAGCTTAGGCATGCTGATTACCCGTTTTATTAAATATTTAAACCTGAGCGGGCGTACCTTTAAAAACGACCTGAAAACCAAACGTTTAATCCAGAACAATGCCAATATTCAAACCCTGCTCAGGATTTATGTGCACCATGCCGGTTCGCAAATTCACAGTGAATATTCGGAATCGATTGCGCATATGTGTTTTGCCAACTCGCTGAGTCCGCAAAGCTGGTTGAATATCCATCCGAGTATTGATGCGCGGATTTATGAGTTAAATCCGGCACTGGTGCAGGATCTACAACTGGAAAATTTAAAAAAGCTGCGCAGTCAGCCCTGGTTTGGTCTGTTTCGTTCACTGGAAGAGGTCAATGGTGAATATTATGCACCGTGGAGTTCGCCGCAACCTTTGCCTTTATTGCGATTATCCCCGATTAGCTTTGCCATTAAAGATGCAATCAAGCCGCTGAAACCGGAAATCCGCCGTAATATGCCGCGTCCGGAACTGATCCAGCGTGCCTTGCAGACGGCCACTGGTTCGCGTGAGGTGATGATGGCAATTTTAATGATTCGCCAATACCGCGAATTTATTCCGCCTGAAGTAGAAGTCAGCCGTGCCATTGTCGATGCCTTGTTGAATCTGGATGGTCGGGTGCATATCTCCATTTTTCTGGAAGCCTGCCAGAATATTGGCGGTATGCCGGCCAGTATCGCGCGGCAGTTTTTGACCAAGCTGGCCAAAATTATTCAGGAAGATGGGGAAATTGGACTGCTGGATGCCTTGCTGCTGGAGCGGGTCAAATCCGAGTTGAACCTGCTGCCGCTACATACCCCGACGGCGTTGGATGAAGTTAAACCGCAAATTGTACGTTTAATTGATGCCTTATTGCATGTTCAGCAGATCAATAGCGGCAACCAGCTGGAAGTGCGGGAGAAAATTTTACAGCGCGTACTGACACCGTATGAAATGTCGCTGTATGAAGAAATTTCCGATGAGCCAATTGATCTGGCAGAAATTCTGAATGATATGGCCGGGCTGTTGTTGCGTGACCGTTTAAGTATTCTGGGTATTGCTGAAGCCTGTTTGTGGAATGACCGGATTATCACTCAGGATGAGCTGGATGTACTGGAGCTGCTGTACTGGCGTTTAGGCTTTGCCACCGAAGAAATGGTTGAGCGTATGCAGAAGAAAAACAGTTTAATGATTATCTAAGGACTCTATTTCTGAGTGCGGTAGGCGGATCGAGTCATCCTCATTGAGCAGCTTTGATATGACTGGATGCAGAAAGCACAGCAAAACCGGACTAATCCGGCTAGAATAGCCCTATGGACATAAGTGACGATAGCAGATGATTGGGCATCAACGTGAGATTTTGGCAAGTTTGGGAATTGATATATGGATTCCCCGAGATGCTGCATCTCAAAATTTACCCGCATCTTCCTTATGGCGAGATCAGGCCCCGGCAGAACTGCTGACTGAAATTATCATGCCGGCAGCTGTCGCGACGGCAGCGCCTCAAGATATTGCCTTACAGCTTAGACAGCCTGTTGCTGAACCACAAGTCTCTCCGCAAGAAAATCCAGTAGAAAGCCCGGCAGAACCTGTCACACCTGCAGCCCTGGTGGAAGTGCAGCCCGCCTTACAGATTGATGCATTTCATCTACAAGCCATTGTTAAAGAACAATATACGATTGTGCTGGATGCCACCCACATCAATGAGTCGCAGCAACAGTTATGGCGCAATATCCAGCGTGCGGCACAGGCAGAATTTTTTGAGCTGAATTGGCCTTTTGCTTTGCCTGAGCTGCAAGATGGTCGAGCGGTTTCGGTATATGTACAAGGTTTTCTGGATGCGATTGCACTGGAGAAAAAGATCATTGTGTTGGGTCAATTGCCTCATGTACAGTTAACGCAAGCTACAGCATTGCCCGCTTTGGCCGAGATGCTAGAACAGCCGCTATTGAAAAAACAGCTATGGCAGGCTATGCAAGATAAAAAACACATGACGGATCAGGAATGAAACAAAAAGTTATCGCATTTAGTCAGGTTGATCAGGACGTTTTAAGCCAGCTGAAACAGCAGTATGACGTGGTAGAAATTAGCCCGAAACTGGGTGATGTTAATGAGCAGATTCGTGCTCATGTCCAAGATGCTGATGGCATGATTGGTGCGGGGCGTTTGCTCAATGCCTCTAACCTGACGGGTGCAAGCCGTCTTAAAGTGGTTTCCAGTATCAGTGTCGGTTATGACAATTATGATGTGGACTATCTGACTGAGCAAAAGATTTATCTGTGCCATACACCGCATGTGTTAACCGAAACCACTGCTGATTTAGCTTTTAGTCTGTTAATGGGAGCCGCGCGTCAGCTGGCCTATCTGGATCGCTGGACCAAACAGGGCGAATGGAAACGTACCGTTGGCCCGGCCCAGTTCGGTCAGGATATTCATGGTAAAACTTTAGGGATTATTGGTCTGGGTAATATTGGTGCCGCCATTGCCCGTCGTGGGCGTTATGGCTTTAACATGAATATTCTGTACCATAACCGCCGCGAAAATCTGGCCCAGGCACAGCCTTTAAATGCGCAATATCGCAGTCTGGATGAGCTGCTGCAACAGTCGGACTTTGTGGTGGTCGCGGTGGATTTAAACGCCGACTCGACCGCTTTAATTGGTGCGCGTGAATTTGAGCTGATGCAAAAACATGCGGTATTTGTGAATATTGCCCGTGGTTCCGTGGTCAATGAACAGGCTTTAATTGACGCGCTGAAACAACAGAAAATTTTTGCGGCCGGTCTGGATGTCTATGAAAAAGAACCGCTGCAAAGTTCGGAGCTCTTTGGTCTGGACAATGTGCTGACCTTGCCGCATATTGGCTCAGCGACCGCAGAAACCCGTAAAAAAATGGCCTGGCTGGCCTATAAAAATCTGGTGGATGTGCTGGAAGGCCGGCAGCCGGGCTACGCGGTCAATGGCGGATTTGCGTAAAACTTCCTAACACTTCGTTGCATATTTCTTCGATATTGAATGCTATATTCAAGACACGAGCAGATAATTTGAGAACGGCAATTTGAAACGGTTGTTTTTAGCAGGTAGTTTAGGCCTGCTTACAGCATTCACTTCGACACATGGGGCAAACTTCACCACTTCACCACAATTTAATGTGCCAGAAATTGGCGCAGGGGTGGGGCTGATCGATCAGCAAAAAGAACGCATGATTGGTGAAAAAGTCTATCGTGAAGTGCAGCGTCAAATGCCGGTGGCGCAAAATCCGTGGCTGGAAGACCAGCTGTTCTCGGTCTTCTCGCATCTGCTCAGCCAGACCCAAATGGGCCAGCCCATTGGTCTGCTCATTATTAATGATCCGCAAATTAATGCCTTTGCCGTGCCAGGCGGTCTATTTGCCTTAAATACCGGTCTGGTGACTTCTGCGCGTAATATGGATGAAGTGGCCGGGGTGATGGCGCATGAAATTGCCCACGTGACCCAGCGTCATTATAGCCGTTCACAGGAAGCTTTTAAGGGACAGGGTCTGCTGGCACTAGCAGGTGTGCTGGTGGGTGCATTGGTAGCATCCCAGGCCGATGGTGATGCCGGTGCTGCCGTAATGATGGGTTCACAGGCTGCATTAATGGATAAGCAGCTGACCTATAGCCGTAATCAGGAACGTGAAGCCGACCGGATTGGCATGCAATATATGTATACCGCCGGTTATAACCCGCAAAGCATGGCCGATTTTTTTGAGGTAATGCATCGTGCCACCAGCCGGGTCAGTTTCCTGCCAGATTTCTGGTTTACCCATCCACTAACCACAGAACGGATGAGTGAAGCGCGTTTACGTGCCAACCAGTTGCCACGGGTGAAATCATCATTACGTGATGAAGAATTTGATATTTTAAAACAGTACACCTTGGTGGTATCCAATCAGGCGACAGAGCAGCAATTGCAGGTGCTGGCCAGCCATAACAACTTTGCTGCACAGCTGGCTTTAGCGGCTTTTTATACCCGGCAGGGAGATTATGCTCTGGCGCAGCAAACTTTGGATCAGGCCAAAAATCATCGCCGTTTACATCATCTTATTAGCTTAATTCAAACTGACATCTATTTAGGGCAGAATAAGCTGAGTGAGGCTTATAAAGTGATCAGTTCGCCTGCGCGGATTATGCCGGAGAATCGGGCCTTGAATTACAAGCTGGCTGAAGTGCTGATCCGGCAGAATCAGCCGGCTGAAGCACAGGCACTGGTGCAAAAGTTCCTGAACCGGAATGAGCGTGATTTAAGTGCCTGGCGTTTGATGCAGCAGGCCGCCAATATTGATCGTAGTTCGCCATTACGCACGGTGAATGTATTGCGTTATCGTGCAGAACTGCAATACTGGTCTGGATGGGAGGAAGAAGCGATTAAATCCTTGCTGCATGCCCAGCGTCTGGCCAAGGATAATCAGGCCATGACTGCCAAACTGAAAACACGTACCACAGAAATGCAGCGGGAACGACAGCTCAAAATTTAACAGCATGAAAAATCATAATAACAATAAGGAGAACAATGATGTTACAGGGACAATGTTTATGCGGGCTGGTGTATTACCATTATCAGGCCGAGCTGGAAAAGACCATTTTATGTTTTTGCCAGCATTGCCAGCGTGCGCAGGGGACCATGCTGGGCTGGAATAGCCCGATTGATCAAGCCAAATTTAAAATTGTACGCGGCCAGCAATATTTAAAAGAATATTTTCACAGTCCGAATAAGGCGCGGGTGTTTTGTCAGGAATGTGGTAGCCCGATTTATTCTTATCGTTTAGATTTACCAGGGATTCTGCGTTTGCGTTTGGGAACGGTGACTGAAGGCTATGTGCCGGCGCCGACCGAACAGGCTTTTGCGCATCGAAAACTGCAGTTTTTGCAAGTCAGTCTGCTGGAAACCTCTGTAAGGCATGGGGTTTAAAATGCTAGAATTCTGGCTCTTGGCTAAATAATGATTTTAAATAACGCGATGAAAAAATTATGGATGGGCATATTGCTCTGGGGGAGTCTGTCTGTGGTCCAGGCAGCGAGTGTGGAGCAGTATGTACTGGCGGTTGAGCAGATTAACCAGAGTTATAAGCAGCAGACCCGGCAGTTTTTAAAGGGCTTGAATCCGCAGCAATCGGGTTTTAGTCCGGCGCAGCAACAGCAGTTTTGTGGCATTGTGCAGAATTATATTGATCAGCTGTATAGCGCTGCAGATGAAAACCGTGCCTATCTGGATCCGCAATATCGCAACATGACCAAGCAGGATGTGGCCCAGCAGGTGTATTCATCTAAAGAAATGCAGATGCTGAAAAAATATCAGGTCAATTGTGCACACGGATAGAAGTGACTCAAGAACTGCTTAAAACTTTAGGCAGTTTTTTTATTTTCGGGAAAATAAACTGATACAGCTGTTGATGCTGTTCGGGGAGGAAGTGAGGCGTATGCCTGACTTGAATTAGCTTAATTTGGCTTTAATTTTGGCAGATACTTGTGCAGGATCGGCGCGCCCGGCTATGAGCGGACGCAGAGAATTCATCACCTTACCCATATCTTTCATGCTAGTAGCTTCTTGCGCTGCAATCATTTGCGCAATGATGGAATCAAGTTCTTCCTCAGTCATAGCTTCTGGTAGAAACTGAGATAACACCTCAATTTCGGCTTGTTCCTTACTAGCTAAATCTTCTCGGTCAGCACCTTCAAAGGCTTTAACCGATTCTTTACGTTGTTTAATTTGCTTTTCAATGACCGCAAGAACCTGAGCATCGTCAAGCTCTTTGCGCTCATCGACTTCGATTTGCTTAATTGCCGCCTGTAGACTACGAATGACCGTTAACTTGTCCATTTCTTTAGCGCGCATTGTCGCTTTCAAAACGTCAGTAATCTGGCTTTTTAAAGTAGTCATGTTTTAATCCAGGCAGTCAATCACAAATTAATCTTAGTAAAGGCGAGTAGTACGTACTGATTCACGCGCCAATTTCTTTTGGTAGCGTTTAACAGCAGCAGCTTTTTTGCGCTTACGTTCTTGAGTTGGTTTTTCGTAGAATTCACGCTTACGTACGTCAGCTAAAACACCTGCTTTTTCGCAAGAACGTTTGAAACGACGGATAGCTACGTCTACTGGTTCGCCTTCTTTCAATTTAACTTGTGGCATGAAGAATCCTCATTAAGTTATGGATAAGATCTGGGGCCGAATTGCCCTCGATCACAAGTGAAGGTCAGTATTTTACTCATTTACATCTCATATCACAAGTCTATAATAGTTCCCGCAATAAATTTGATACAGGTTATAGGCAGTTTAATGATCGTTTTAGGCTTAGAAACATCGTGTGATGAAACAGGACTCGCGCTGTACGACAGTGAGTTGGGTTTACGCGGACAGGTGCTGTATAGCCAGATCAAACTGCATGCCGAATATGGCGGCGTGGTGCCAGAACTGGCCTCACGGGACCATGTGCGTAAACTGATTCCATTAATGAACGAACTGCTTGAGCAAAGCGGTGTGAAAAAATCGGATATTGATGCCGTGGCCTATACCCGCGGTCCGGGCCTGATGGGTGCCTTGATGACCGGGGCTCTATTTGGCCGTACCTTGGCATTTGCCTTAAATAAACCTGCGATTGGCGTGCATCATATGGAAGGGCATATGCTGGCACCGTTATTGTCTGCAACGCCGCCTGAATTTCCATTTGTTGCACTTCTGGTTTCAGGGGGGCATTCACAGCTGATGGCCGCGTATGGCATTGGTCAGTATGAACTGCTGGGTGAGTCAATTGACGATGCGGCCGGTGAAGCTTTTGATAAAGTGGCCAAGATGATGGGCTTGCCGTATCCGGGTGGACCGAATATTGCCAAACTGGCCGAGCAGGGTGATCCGAATGCCTTTGCTTTCCCGCGTCCGATGTTGCATCAGGATTTAACCTTTTCCTTTAGTGGTTTAAAAACTGCCGTTTCGGTACAAATGAAGAAACTCGGTGATGAAAACCGTGATGCCGATATTGCCGCCAGTTTCCAGGAAGCGATTGTAGATACTTTGGTAAAAAAATCGGTGAAAGCATTAAAGCAGACCGGTTTAAAACGTCTGGTGATTGCGGGTGGCGTGAGTGCCAACAAGCGTTTGCGTGAACGTCTGGAAGCCGATTTAGCCAAGATTAAAGCCACGGTTTATTATGCAGAGCCTGCGCTGTGTACCGATAATGGCGCCATGATTGCCTTTGCAGGTTATCAGCGTTTAAAAGCAGGACAGCAGGATGGTTTGTCTGTGACGACCACACCGCGCTGGCCGATGACGGAATTGACCAATCCAGAGCAAGTATAAAAGAGGCGAAAGCCTCTTTTTTAATGCTTATAATGCAATGAATTTAATAATTTTTTATTGAGTTAAAATGAAATCAGTCAGATATAAAGATTTAAATTTGGGTAATGGGATATTTGAAGGTTGGAATGATCAGCAGGGTTTGATGATATGCGGTTATGAATGGGGTAACTCTAAGAAAGATCAGGAGCAGTCACAGGACGCAAAGCCAGTTGATTTTAATATCGCTTGTACCTTTAGTAACAAAGTTCCGAGATATGGGCAGGGTGCTTTATCATGGCCCTATGATAATAGAATTAAACGGTGGTTTGCTTTATGGGGGCATCCGCTAGATAGTAATGAATATGGTCAGGATTTTGATAAGTCCATTATACAGACCAATTGGGCCAATACCTGCAATCATCAATTAGCGAATTACTCGCATCTGTTGAGCGAAGAACAGGTCAATATTTTATAAATCATATCAGTACCTTAAAACCTAAGATTATCCTGTTTATGGGAAGTCAGCTGATACATCTTTTAAGAAATCCTATAGTTAAAGCCCGTTTTGAAGAAATTGTGGGTACAGAAATTCCAGATAGTTTTGTAGTGAAGCAAAAGAAAGAGTTTTCAGGAAGAAAATTTAAAATATATTTTTGTGAGTTTGAAAACTGTCAGATTATAGGTTTACCACATCCATCTTCAAGCCGCGGGTTATCTGATCGGTATATTGAATTATTTGAACCTGAAATGAATACGATCATTTCACAATTTAAAAAAGAAAAAGCGATTAATCCTTAAGATAGAAAGCCCAATCTCACAAGGTTGGGCTTTTCAACATGAGCGAACAGATTGTAGATGAGGATTTTCAATCCATAATCGCTATTTCTGTCTGGCAGAGCAATATAGGCAACTTAAAGTTGCTTTAACTGCGCAGACCCAATCCAGTGCTTCGAGAATTGATAAGCGGCACGACCAGAACGCTGCCCACGCGCCTGACACCAGCGTAAAGCTTCGGCACGCGCTTCAGCGGTGAGTTCCATCTCCGCCTTTTGCAGATAATGCTCGACAATTTCTAAATACAGATTCTGATCCATTGGATAAAACGACAGCCACATCCCGAAACGATCGGACAGCGAAATTTTTTCCTCAATCGCTTCCTGTGGATGCAGCTCGGTATATTGCGGCACATCTACCCGCGTTACCGGCGTATTTTCATGCATAAACTCAGGCAATAAATGCCGGCGGTTACTGGTGGCATAAATCACAAAATTACTTGAACCGGACTGTAATGAACCATCTAGCACGCTTTTTAAAGAACGATAATTTTCATCTTCGGCGTTAAAGGCCAGATCATCACAATAGACAATAAATTTTTCCGGCCGATCTGCAATCAGCTTCTGAATTTCAGGCAAATCCGATAAATCATCGCGTTCAATTTCAATTAACCGTAACCCTTGTGCTTCATACTCGGTTAGCAGGGCACGCACAATGGAAGATTTTCCGGTACCACGTGAACCGGTAAGCAGTACATCATTGGCCGGTAAGCCTTTTAAAAACTGTAAGGTATTTTGAATTACTTTTTCTTTTTGTTTTTCAATGCCTTTTAAATCTTCCAGATAGATTTTTCGTGGCTGGTAAATGGCTTTTAACTGTTGATCCTGCCATTTAAATGCCGATGCAGAAAAATCGGTGGCTTGCTTGAGTTCAGGCAAATGTTGCTGGAGCTGCTGTAAAACGGTTGCAAGCGAGGTGAGAATATTATCGGGTAAATCAATATGCGCCATGATTATTCAGCTTTTCGGTCTAGGTCAAAAGATTATCGGGTGCACAAACGACTGTATACCAAGGCGAAATGATTTAGCAATGAAAACATGAATTATGCAATTGAAGAATGTCTGAAATTTCTGCATAGTTAGGAGACATCGACAGATCAGCGCCTATTCAGCGAAGCGCAGAGGGAAGCTATGTTGTTTAAAGAGTTTAGCCAGGACATTAATCCTCATCAGGCCTATCGGATCAAAAAATTAAAACGAAAAATAGAACATGCCGAGAGTTACGAAGAATGGAAAAATCTGGCACTAAAAATAGATGAAGAATCGGGGGCGCAGGAATGGAAGTATGACAACACCTCGCCGTATTTTGATGCTGAAATTATTGCCCATCGTCTGAACTTATTACGCCGTTATCGCCTGGCAGAGCGAACTAGCGATCTGATGTATATTCTGCGTGAAGGCCTGACCTATGATGTGGCCAATATTGCCCATCCAATGCTGTTTACTGCGACCTATGTCGGCACCAAAAAAATTATTGAAGATTATATTGAAGAAGTCAGCAACAGTCTGGCCTTTATTGCATCCAAAGAATGCCATTTACTCAGTACTCAGGAAAAGATCGAATTTTTTAAAAACTGTCAGGTGGCCTATGGCCAGCCGGCGATTATGTTTTCAGGCGGGGCAACCCTGGGTCTGTTCCACACCGGCGTGTGCAAGGCGCTGCTCGAGCGTGACCTGATGCCGCAAGTGCTGTCCGGTTCCAGTGCTGGGGCGATTATGACCGCCATGCTTGGCATTTCTAAACCATCGGAGATGATGCACATTTTAAATGGCGAATCGTTCTTTACCGAAGCTTTTCATTTTCGCCGCTGGGAAGACATTTTAAAGGGCAATGGCGGTATTGCCGATGTGCGCTATCTAAAAAAATTCCTGCTCACCAACCTCGGTGATGTCACCTTTGAAGAAGCCTTTAAGGTGTCCGGGCTGCATATCAATATTGCAGTTGCGCCTTATGATGCATCACAGGAAGCACGCATCATGAACAGTTATACCTCGCCAGATTTGCTGGTCTGGAGTGCAGCTTTGGCCTCCTGTGCGGTACCGGTGCTGTTTCCACCGGTGCGTTTGTCCAGTAAACGGCAGGATGGGGAACATACGCCCTATATGGGCAGAACCCGTTGGGTCGATGGCAGTGTGCGTAGTGATTTCCCGCAGGAAAAAATGGCGCGTTTATATAATGTGAATTACACCATTGCCAGTCAGGTCAATCCGCATGTGGTGCCATTTATGCAAACCGATGCCGAGCGTTTCCGTAAAGATATGCTGAGCTGGCCGGAGCGTATTGTGCGCCGTCAGGGCAAAGTGATTAGTAAGGGGATTATGGACTTTACCCGTGAACGTGTCGGTGGTGTGCCGGCGGTACGCCGTCTGCTCGATCATGGCCATGGCATTGTCGATCAGCGTTATTATGGTGATGTGAATATTGTTGGCAAATATGGCTGGCGTCATTATAGCTATATGTTGCAAAATCCGCGTCCACACCTGTTCCGATTGCTGCAACGCGAAGGTGAACGCGCCACCTGGCCAAAAATCTCCATGATTGAAACCCATGCCCGCGTGGGTAAAACCATTCAGCATTGTCTGGAACTTTTAGAATATCAGCAGAACCCCGTTGAACACGCCAAATCCGAATTTATTGCCGTTTAGTCCGGCTGAACTTGAACACTATTGTTTTGAGTTAAAAACCAAGCCGCAAAGCTTCAAGATGGGGCGGCGTCTGTTTCAGTTTCAACAAGGGCAATCTGTATACTGGTTGAAAGCCCAGCAGAGGGATGCGCATCCGCAACTGAGCGCAGGTTTTTGCCGAGAGCTGGATTTTTATCGCCAGTTTCAGCAGGCAGATGCACCGGATTTTCTGCTACCTTTCTATTGTGCGCAAAATACCGAAATGCTGTGCATTCAGCAGGAGACTTTTCAGGATTATCTGATTGTGCCAGATGCGCCGGCGTTTTTTACTTTAGCACCCTCACAATTTAGCCCAAGCCAGATTCAAACACGCTTGCTGCAGGTGTTAGACAGCCTGGAACAGCTAACACGGTTGGGCTATCTACATGCAGATTTAAAAGCCGAACATTGGCGTGAATGGGCAGGGCAGGTCAAACTGATTGATTTTGAACAGTTGCAGGCCATAGATGATCCGCTAATGTCCAATATGACAGCCACACCACGCTATATGGCACCTGAATTATTTCATGGTGAAGCCAAAACATTGGCCAGTGATCTCTATGCATTGGGGATTATTGTCTATGAATGGCTGACTCAGCGCCGTTTACAGGCCAAAAGCTATCAGGATTGGGCCTATTTGCATTGTCAGCAGCTTAAAATTGAGTTACCCGCAGCGTATTTGGGCTTTCAGGACCTGCTTGAGGCGATGCTCAACAAGCAAAAAAGCCAGAGAGAAGTCAGTTTTTTGGCCTTAAAAACACTGTTAAGCACTGAAAATGCTTAAGAAAAAACCAAAATAGAGGCTTTTGTTTTTTATTTAAACAAACAAGTGGCTTTTTCATAAAAAGGGCTTGTCATCGGGAAGTGATCTCTATAATATACACAGCCATCGGGGGCGTGGCGAAATTGGTAGACGCACTGGATTTAGGTTCCAGCGCTGCGAGGCGTGAGAGTTCGAGTCTCTCCGCCCCCACCACTTAAATATCAAGTGAGCTTGATTTTAGGTAACAGAGGATTGGTGTAATGGTAGCATGACGGTCTCCAAAACCGTTCGTCAAGGTTCGAATCCTTGATCCTCTGCCAGAATTTTGAGAAATCCAGCATTAAGTTGGTACCCGGTATGGGGGCGTGGCGAAATTGGTAGACGCACTGGATTTAGGTTCCAGCGCTGCGAGGCGTGAGAGTTCGAGTCTCTCCGCCCCCACCACTCAAAATCAGCAAGGTTAAACTCCTCGCTTCTTTTGTTGAACCGGCCAGCTTGAGTATTTCTTCAAAAAATTGGCATATTTATATGGGGATGTGGCGGAATTGGTAGACGCACTGTGTTCAGGTCGCAGCGCCGCAAGGTGTAAGAGTTCGAGTCTCTTCATCCCCACCAAATTCTGAAAAAGCAGGGCAGATGTCCTGCTTTTTTATTGCCTGTTATTTTGTCAGGCCTTTATCTCGCCCAAAGAAAAGCCCGCAGAACAGACGGTTCAACGGGCTCAAGTTATGAGAACACTTTATTTTTCTCGATCAAAGAGTGCGTAAACGAATTCAGGCTTTTAAGTGGTCCTCAAATTCTTCACCGAGTTGTACGGCTAGTGCATTGCCGGCCAGTTCACCAGTGACCAGACCATATTCTTTTTTAAAACTAAAGGTAAAACCACGGCCATCGGCTAAATTTTTGACTGAATATCCCAGTTTTTCTAACCAAATACGAAAGGCAATTAAATTTTTAGCTTTTACCACTTTTTTCACGAGTGTACTCCCTTATCTTCAATAAAGTATAGATATGGTTATATCAAGATTTTTTAAAGGGCAAAATTCAAGAATGTGTCAAAAAATATTGAGATTGATGATTTTTGCAGCAAAAAATCCAGAATTTGAGCGCCTAAAAAACGTGTATTGATGAATAAAGCGGCAGAATTTTAAGAAAATTTTAAATTAATTGATTGATATATTTGATGTATTTTTATTCTAAATTTTCAACATTATCTATGGGCTATTTAAGCCGGCTTGAAATAATTTGTTAAATATTGATGACAACACATCTTTAAGTATTTCTTACAACCTCGGCCTGGCGCGAGATAAAAAGTTGTAGCGATCTGCCGGCTATAATTTGCATACGCTGAGTGATTGATGGCTTTATTTTAAGCCATAGCGGGCCTGGAGATCGGGTATCATAAAGCACAGCCACAGGAGTGAGTAAGATGACGCCAAATACCATTGAAGCTGACGTACAGCAGACCATTCAACAGATGCAGCAACAGGGCCAAACCCCGGTGGCGGTAATGCTAGGCCATGAAGACTGGCTGGTCTTTACCGAACAATCGCAGGTGGCCTACACTCCATTTGGCAGTGCGCGTCGTTATCAACCAGCGTTGGGCGGCTTACTGCTGGTACGCATTGATGAAATGAATGCGGTACGTGTGGTGACACAGACCGAGCTGGATGCGTATGCGGCCAGTCACCAGCTGTTATAAACCGGTTAAACCGCTTTAAAAATTATCTTTCATTTCACGTAATTTTTGGAATTCTTCGACGCTGTCCACCCGTAAAAAAGGATTGGTCTGCAGTTCCAGTTCAATTGTACTTGGCAAGGTCGGCTGATTTAGCAGGCGTAAATCTTCCACCTGCTGATAACGCTGTTGTAGCGCCAGATTATCCGGTTCAACATGCAGGGCAAATTTGGCATTGGACAGGGTATATTCGTGGGTGCAGTACACTTGGGTGCGCGCTGGTAATGCCGCCAGACGGTTTAAAGAGTGATACATCTGCTCAAAGGTGCCTTCAAAAACCCGGCCGCAGCCCATCGCAAACAGGGTATCACCGCAAAACAGGGTATCGATGGCATCCATAAAATACACAATATGCCCCAGGGTATGGCCGGGAACCGCCAGTACATCCACCTGCAGATCATGAAATTTAAAATGGGCTTCATGCTGCAAAGGGTGGGTGATAAACGGAATTTTACTCAGCTCTTCGCGTGGTCCATACACTGGAATATTGCGTGATTGCAGCAGCTCCGGCACACCCCCAATATGGTCTTTATGCCAGTGAGTCAGCCAGATCTGGCTTAAATTTAAACCATGCTCACGGCAATACTGTTCCACCGGTTCGGCTTCGGTGGGATCGACCACAATCACATCTCTGGATGTGGTATGTTCCAGCAGCCAAATATAATTCTGTAACTGGTTCTCAATATCCAGCAGATGCACTTTATAGTTGCTCATCCCTCACCCCCACATAATATAATGCCCAGTATAGCCTGAAAGCGATGTTGTCGTCGCTGTGTATCCAAAATTGATCTTTGACTGAAAAGGTCTACAATAAGCCACGTTTCAATTTTCCCCTGCACGTTCATGAGTTTTGCCTATCGCGCCGATATTGACGGTTTAAGAGCGATTGCCGTCCTGTTGGTGATTTTTAATCATATTGGCCTGTCTATTTTCCCCGGTGGTTATATTGGCGTCGATATTTTCTTTGTGATTTCGGGCTATTTAATTACCTTGATTTTAAGCCAAGAAATCCAGAACCAGACTTTCTCAATTGGTCGCTTTTATAAAAAGCGGGTGGTGCGTTTGGCACCGGCCTATTTTACTGTACTGAGTGTGGTGAGTCTGGTGGCCTGGCAGGTGATGCTGCCCGATGAGCTGAGTCGTTATTTCGACAGTGTCTTTTATGCCACGTTTCTGATGGCCAATATTTATATGCAGCGTGAAGTCGGTGATTACTTCAGTCAGAGTGTCAATGAAGTGCCGCTGCTGCATTTATGGTCGTTGGGTGTTGAAGAGCAGTTCTATATTTTCTGGCCGCTGATTCTGCTGTGCTTTATGAAAAGAAGTAACCGGCAATGGGGTCTGCTGATGGTCGGATCTTTTATTCTCATGTCGTTGCTGTATGCGCAGCAGCAGTTGAGCGTGAATGCCGAGAAAGCCTATTACAGTATGCCGGTCCGCGCCTTTGAACTGCTCTTGGGTGCGCTGATCTGCTTTTTGCCACAAATAAAATGGTCAAAATGGCTGGCGCAAACGCTGGTCTGGAGTTGTCTGGCGCTGTTGTTAGGCACGGCAATGTGGTTGGATCATGCCACACCATTTCCGGGCGCAATGGCGCTGATTCCATGTCTGGCAACGGCCTTGATTATTTATATCGGCCAGAGCATGCAGTCGCAGAATGTGGTACTGACCAACCGTTTTAGCCTCTGGATGGGCAAAATTTCCTATCCTTTATATTTATGGCACTGGCCGGTAATTGTACTGTTCAGTATCTATATGCTGCCGGTTAATGCCGGTTATCAGCTGGCTATGGTGCTGCTTAGTATCGCGCTGGCCTATCTGACTTATCGTTATATTGAACAGCCGAGCAAAGGTTTTGTGATGGCTGCCAATTACAAGGTCATTCTGAGCGGTTTTGTGGCGCCGGCGCTCTGTTTCATTGGCGTGGCGCAGCTGGTCAGTCAGCATCAGGGTTTTCCGGAGCGCCTAAGTCCGCAAGTGCAAAACCAGATGGCAGCCTTAAATTCGTTTGCGCATGGCATCCGGCAGAAATGTCACAGCTTTCCCAATCCTGAAACGCTGGCCAATCCGCAAGACTGTGTGCTGGGCGTGGAAAAACCGCAGATTGATTTTATGCTGATTGGTGACTCACATGCCAACAGTTATACCGGACTGCTGGATGTCTGGGCCAAAGATGCCGGACTGCGTGGTTATGACAGCACTCAGGACACCACCATTTATTTACCGGGTGTCCAGCGTGGCCGTGGTGAGCATGAAGTGGCTGCCTTTCAAGCCCGCAATGACGCAATTGAGGCGCATTTAAAACAGCATCATTATCAGTTTGTGGTGATGTCAGCTGCCTTTAGCCAGTATCTGGATGCCGGGCATGATCTGCATCCGAGCGCAGAAGAGGACAGTCAGGTCGCGAATCATTTAGACAGTTATTTTGCCGGTTTACAGGCTGCGGTGGATAGTGCACTGGCCAGCAGCGAGTATGTAGTGATGCTGATGGATGTTCCGGTGATTGATCCGGATCAGGCCAATTGTTCATTACGCCGTGAATGGCTGGGGATTGAGCGTGAATGCGCGGTGTCGGCAGATGAATTCCAGCAGAGCAATGCACCAATTTATCAGTGGATGAGCGAATTGCAGCAGCAGTACCCACAACTGATTGTGGTCGAGCCGACCAAGGTGCTGTGTGATGCGCAGCAATGTGATTTAAGTGTCGAGGGAACGCCGCTGTACCGAAATCAGGATGATGATCATCTCAGTTTTAAAGGTTCGGAAGCGCTGGGGCAGGCCTATTTACAGCAATACGGCAATCCGCTGAAATCACTTTAAGCTTTCTCGTCTGCACAAAAAAGCCGTGAATTGATCACGGCTTTTTTATTGTATTTCAGCTTAGCGGATTTTCGCCAGGAAACGGCCCAAGCGGCTAAGCGCTTCACGTAATTCATTTTCAGCCGGCAGGAACACCACACGGAAATGATCTGGGGTTGGCCAGTTAAAGCCGGTGCCTTGAACCAGTAGCACTTTCTCGGCTTTCAGGAAATCCAGCATCAGCTTTTCATCATCTTCAATGGCGTAGACATTTGGGTCCAGTTTCGGGAAGCAGTACATTGCACCTTCTGGCTTGACGCAAGACACACCCGGAATTTCGTTCAGCATTTCCCAGGCAATATTGCGCTGTTCATACAGACGGCCACCCGGACGGATCAGGTCATTAATTGACTGATAGCCACCAAGCGCGGTCTGAATCGCATATTGCGCCTGATGGTTGGCACACAGACGCATAGAGGCCAGCATGTCCAGACCTTCAATATAGTCGGCCGCGCGTGAACGGTCACCAGTAATGGCCATCCAGCCAGAACGGTAGCCGGCAATACGGTAGGCTTTAGATAAACCGTTGAATGAAATACACAGCTGATCACCGGCAAGGGCTGCAACCGACACATGCTCAATGCCGTCATACACGATTTTGTCGTAAATTTCGTCGGCAAATAAAATCAGATCATATTTTTTTGCCAGCGCGACAATCTGTTCCAGCACATGACGTGGATAAACCGCACCGGTCGGGTTGTTTGGGTTAATAATCACAATACCGCGGGTATTGGGTGTGATTTTGCTTTCCATATCGGCCAGATCTGGATACCAGTGATTTTCTTCATCACATTTATAGTGAATGGCCGTACCACCCGACAGATTAACCGCCGCTGTCCATAGTGGATAGTCCGGCATTGGAATCAGCATTTCATCACCATCATCCAGCAGGCCTTGCATGGCCATTACGATTAGCTCAGACACGCCATTGCCGATATAGACATCATTAACGTGCAGGTCAAAAATGCCTTTTTGCTGATAATACTGGCAAATAGCCTTACGTGCCGGGAAAATCCCTTTGGAGTCGGTATAACCGACTGCATTTGGCAGGTTCAGCGCCACATCGTTAATAATTTCCTGCGGGGCTTCAAAGCCGAAGGGGGCGGGGTTACCAATATTCAGTTTAATAATTTTATGGCCGGCTTCTTCCATTTCATTGGCCGCTCGTAACACAGGTCCGCGAATGTCGTAGCATACATGCTCGAGTTTTGAGGATTTTTTAATTTCGCGAGGAGTCGTGTTACCTGTGGACATAATTCCATCCAATTATATGTTTCTGTTAGCAAAAAATAGATTACGCAATTATCACAATCTATACTGAAATTTAGCTAGATATTTTGCAAGCTCTAGCGTAAATATGGAAGTACTGAAGCATGACATTGAATGTCAAAGATTTAAAGGAGTTAGTGATGGGAAAACTCAATAAAACAGACCGAGAATGGCAAAGAGAGTTATCACCAGAAGAGTTTCGGATTACACGACAAAAAGGAACCGAACCGGCCTTTACAGGGAAATACTGGAACAGCAAACAGGATGGGGTGTATGTGTGCCGTTGCTGTGGAGAAGCCTTATTTTCTTCCGATACCAAATACGACAGCGGCAGTGGCTGGCCAAGTTTCTACCGTCCGATTGCCCCGGGGGTCGTGGAAGAACATAACGATCAGTCGCATGGCATGGTGCGTACCGAAATTGTCTGTCATCATTGTGATGCACATTTGGGCCATGTTTTTGATGATGGACCGCAACCGACCGGCTTGCGCTATTGCGTCAACTCGGCGTCATTAGAACTAAAAACACAAGAAAAAAGTGATGAGGAAACCTATCCATGACCAACATTTATCAGTTTGAGGCTGAGTTGTTAGATGGGAAAAATAAATCATTTGCCGATTATGAAGGCAAGGTTTTATTGGTGGTGAATACCGCCAGCAAATGCGGTTTTACCCCGCAGTTTGCCGGACTGGAAAAGCTGTATGAAAAATACAAGACCCAAGGCTTTGAGGTGCTCGGCTTTCCCTGTAACCAGTTTGGTGGCCAGGACCCCGGTTCCAATGAGCAGATCGGGGCCTTTTGCCAGAAAAATTATGGGGTCAGCTTTCCCATGTTTGCCAAGGTTGATGTCAAAGGCCCGGAAGCACACGCGATTTTCCGTTATTTAACCAATAACAGCAAAGGCATTTTGGGCAATGGCATCAAGTGGAACTTTACCAAGTTTTTAATTGGTAAAGATGGCAAAGTGCTGAATCGCTATGCACCAACCACCAAGCCGGATGCATTGGAACAGGATATTGAACAGGCTTTACAAGGTTAATACAGGACAAGCGACTTCAGCATCAGCTTTAATTTTGGGGATGATCCTCATCCATGCAAACAGTGTTTAGTCCTGCCTAAAATGAAAAATCCACTCAATAGAGTGGATTTTTTAATATCAGCACCTACAAAATCGCTTTGAGGCGTTGAATCACCTGTTCGCACTGGGCGATATCGGCCACCAAGGCTAAACGGACATGATTTTCACCCGGATTACCTTGCTCGGTTTCACGCGATAAATACCGGCCCGGCAACACTTTAATATGCGATTTTTCCATCAGCATTTTGGCAAAGGCTTCATCATTATCAACTTTGAGCCAGTAATAGAAACCGGCGTCCGGTTTCTGTAAAGGGAGTAGATGCCCCAGTTCGCTTTGGAACAAGTCAAATTTGGCGCGGTATTGCACGCGGTTGTCTTCAACGTGCTGCTCATCATCCCAAGCTGCAATAGAGGCCAGTTGATGCTGTACCGGCATGGCTGCACCATGATAGGTACGGTATTGCAAATACGGTTTCAGTAAATCGGCATCGCCGGCAACAAAGCCTGAACGCATCCCCGGCAGATTGGAACGCTTGGACAGCGAATGGAAAACCACGCAGTTTTTATAGTCGTCGCGGCCTATTTCGGCACAAACTTCGAGCAGGCCCGTTGGTGCTTCATCAAACCACAGTTCTGAATAGCATTCATCCGAGGCAATCACAAAACCGTATTGATCGGACAGCGCAATCAGCTTTTTAAACTGGTCTTTGGACAGTACCGCACCGGTCGGGTTGCCCGGCGTGCAGACAAATAGCAAGGCAGTTTTTTCCCAGACTTCGGCTGGTACGGCATCAAAGTCACCTAAATACTGGTTGTCTTCGGTACAGTTAATGAAATACGGCTTGGCCCCGGCCAGTAAGGTTGCGCCTTCATAAATCTGGTAAAACGGGTTTGGCATCACCACATACGGTGCATCTTCACGTTTCACCAGTGCCTGTACAAAAGAGAAGATCGCTTCACGGGTACCTGAAACCGGTAAAACATGGTGATCTGCACTGATGCTGTTCAGCTTGAAACGGCGACTTAGCCACTGGGCAATGCTGTGGCGTAATTCAGGCAGACCCTTGCTGTTCGGGTAAGTCGATAAATGCTGGAAGTTGTCAATAATGGCCTGTTTTACAAATTCCGGTGCCGGGTGCTTCGGTTCTCCAATTGAGAGGGGAATCAGCGGTAAATCGGCCGGTTGTATATCCTGAAAAAGTCGGTTTAACTTTTCAAATGGATAAGGGTGCAATAAAGACAAACTTGAGTTCATGTAATCGTTACCGATAGGTTGATGTTAATGTTGGCACACCTGATTTGAGGCTTCATCAAGTGCTGCCTTTAATTTGGCCGCAAAGCTTTTGGCTTCTTCTGCATTCATGGGCGCGCCATCTTTTTTGGTGACAAAGAAAATATCTTCGGCACGTTCGCCTAGGGTGGCAATTTTAGCAGAATGAATATCCAGCCCCTGCATCATAAACAAGCCGCCGACTTTGGCAAGTAAGCCCGGCTGGTCAAGTGTCGCAATTTCCACCATGTTCTGGTTGAGTGCGGCATTCAGGCTAATGTCGACAGTATTTTCAATATCAAAATGGCGCAGCTGGCGCGGAATCAGGCGCTGCATCAGTCCCGGATATTTATCCGACTGGCTTAATGCAGTGACCAGTGATTGAATCACGGTGTCCTGACGCTCGGCATCGGTCAGCAGGGTACCAAAACGGTCCAGTACCACATAAGTATCTAAACTAAAGGCTTTGGTGGCGGTAATAATCCGCGCGTCCTGCACATCCAGATTCATGCGGTCTAAAATCGCCACGGTGGTGGCAAACAGGTTTGGCTGATCCTGAGTATAAATAAAGATCTGCACGGCATCTTGCGCATATTTACGATGCGCGCGCATCAGTACTAAAGGTGCCGGATTGTCACTGTGCTGCAAGATGGCACGGGTATGCCAGGCAATTTCATCGGCGGTTTCTTTCAGGAAGTATTCATCGCCCAGTTCCTGCCAGACTTTTTCCACTTCTTCCAGCGAGAAATCCTCGACCAGTAATTCGCTGGCCGCAAATTTGGTGTCTTCAATCAGCATCTGATAATCCACCGGACGACCCAGGCCAGAACGGATCACATCACGGGCATGGGTGTATAGCTGGCGCATCAGCGAGGCGCGCCAGGTATTCCACAAGGTTGGATTGGTGGCGTTAATATCTGCTACGGTCAAGGTGTAGAGATAATCCAGATGCTCCATATCGCCCATTAGTTCGGCAAAGGCTTTGACCACATCCGGATCGGAAATATCTTTTTTCTGTGCAGTGACTGACATCAGCAGATGGTTTTGCACCAGCCAGGCCACCAGATTACATTCACGCTCGGTAAAGCCATGCGTGCGGCAGAAGGCAATTGCATCGGCGGCACCAAGCTCACTATGATCGCCGCCACGACCTTTGGCAATGTCATGGAAAATTGCGGCGAGATAGACAATGTCACGACGCGCCAGACGCTGGAACACCGAGCTGACCACCGGAAAATCTTTGGCAAATTCCGGTTCTTTAAAGCGGTTCAGGTTGCGAATCAGCAGCAGGGTGTGCGCATCGACGGTATAAATATGGAACAGGTCATATTGCATCAGGCCGGTAATTTGCCCGAAAGCCGGAATATAGTTGCCCAATACACCATAGCGTTTCATTGCCACCATGGTGTCATATAAACGGTACGGCGAGCGTAAAATCGCCATAAACAGCGCCTGATGGACTGGATTATCACGAAAATTGCGGTCAATGCGTTTGGCAGCCAGGGTCAGCAGGCGTAAGGTGCGGGCACGAATCCCGGTAATTTCAGGACGATTGGCCAGCAGATAGAAAATTTCCAGAATCGCACTGGGCTTTTCAGAAAAAATCTTGTGATGCTGCACCGCCAGTTTGCCATCGACCAGTTTGAAGTTTTCATTAATTTCTTCAATCTGGCGTTCATATTGCGGCAGGCGCGGGGTAATCACCGATTCATTAAAATAGGCCAGTAACATTTCATTTAGCGTCGACACCTGCTGCGCGGTGCGGTAATAACGCTTCATGAACTGTTCAATCGGATAATTGGGTGATTTGCCTTCTTCACGGACATAGCCGAACTTGGCTGCAATATCACGCTGATAATCAAACAGCAGGCGGTTTTCATCGCGTTTGGTCAGCAGGTGCAAATAATGGCGAATTTCCCAGAGGAAACTTTCAGCCTCTTCCAGCACGCCCAGCTCAAACTCGGAAATAAAACCCAGATGCACCAGATCATAAATACGGTTGACACGGAAATGCCGTTTGGCAATCCAGCCAATCTGGTTAATATCGCGGATGCCACCCGGTGCAGTTTTAATATCCGGCTCTAAATTGCTTTCGGTATGGTTGTGCTGAGCATAGCGTTTGGCTTGCTCTTCCATCTTGGCATCAAAAAAGGTTTTATCGGTCCAGGTTTGCGACACAATCCGGCGTGGCCATTTGGCCAGATGTTCATTGCCAATAATCAGTCGTGCTTCAATTAAAGCGGTGGCCACAGTCAGGTCATTGGTGGCCTGAATCACGCAATCCTGAATGGTACGCACGCTAATGCCGGGTTTGAAATTACCGACATCCCACAGCGATGAAATAAAGGTTGAAATCAGCTTTTCCTGTTCCGGCGAGATTTCATCTTCTGACAGGATCATGATGTCGACATCGGAATAGGGCAACATTTCGCGGCGGCCATAACCGCCCACCGCAAACAGGCCTAAATCGGTCTGGTCCAGTCCGGCATGTTGCCACAGGAATTTTAGCGCCTCATCAATAAAATTGGAGCGCGCCAGAATAATGTCACGGATCGAATGTCCATTTTCAAAACATTCCCCCAGCTGATGTTCAACATCACTTCGCCACTGATTAATGGCCTGAATGTCATGGTTACTTTTTACGTAATTCAGCAAGGGTAAGGTGTTGATCATGAACAGCGTTCCGTGTTGTGCGACTAGTTTTGATTGACACTGACGTTTTGTGCAGTAGCGTAAGCCAGCTCACGTGCCTGCTCAGTGGTTTCTGCGCGGGCGGTGGCCACACCCATGCGGCGACGCTTGAAGCCTTCCGGTTTGCCAAACAGACGTAAATCAGTATCCGGGTGAGCTAAAGCAAGATTCAAGCCAGAAAATGACAGGTTCTGGTCATCCACACCGGCATAAATCACTGCACTGGCAGCCACACTATGACGCGCCGTGTTCACTGGCAAGCCGAGAATCGCACGGGCATGTAATTCGAATTCACTCTGGTATTGTGAGGCCAACGTGACTAAACCGGTATCGTGTGGACGAGGTGACACTTCACTAAACCACACTTGATCGCCTTTGACAAACAGTTCTACCCCAAAAATACCGCAGCCGCCAAGTGCGCTGGTAACCTTGTGGGCAATACGTTTGGCTTCTGCTAAGGCCTGGCTGCTCATTGGTTGTGGCTGCCAGCTTTCGACATAATCACCGGCATCCTGACGATGGCCAATCGGGTCGCAGAATGAGGTTTCAATTTCACCAGTTTCTGGATGTTTAGAGCGTACCGTGAGTAGGGTAATTTCAAAATCAAAATCAATCTGCGATTCAACAATCACGGTGCCCTGATTCACACGGCCACCGGTTTGCGCATAGTCCCAAGCGGCATCGACTTCATCAAAGCTTTTTACCCGGGATTGGCCTTTGCCTGAGGAGGACATCACCGGCTTCACAAAGTTTGGATAGCCAATATCATCACAGGCTGCGCGGAAGCTTTCCAGCGAGTCGGCAAAACGGTAGGCAGAGGTTGGCAGTCCCAGTTCTTCTGCAGCTAGACGGCGGATGCCTTCGCGGTTCATGGTCAGATTGACTGCCTTGGCTGATGGAATCACGGTAGCAACGTTTTGCGCTTCAATATCCAGCAGTACTTCTGTGGCAATGGCTTCAATTTCCGGCACAATCAGATGCGGTTGCACCTGAGCAATCAGCTGTTTCAGTGCGTTAGGATCGGCCATATTAATCGTGTGGGCATGATGCGCCACTTGCATGGCAGGGGCATGATCATATCGGTCGGCGGCATGCACTTCTACACCTAAACGTTGTAAAGAAATCACCACCTCTTTCCCCAATTCTCCTGAACCCAATAGCAATACTTTAAATGCCGAAGCTTGAAGAGGAGTACCAATCGTCACGCTCATGTAATTCATCCATGCTTGATTTTATGGGCTTTTAGCATAGCAGAACTGCACCGCGATGTTAGTGCCGATTCGGAGAAAATCGTGATTTTGTCCAACAATTTTTAGACGCAGTGGACAAGAGGAAATACAGCGTTGAAAACGCAGCACAACTGCAGCACTGCGTCAATGGGTCTGGTGTTGAAGTCAAAACCTAGAAGGAAAATGGAATATAGGTATAAATCAGGCCATAGGTCACGGCCGCAGTCAAGGTGGCCGGTACAATTTTCTTGTATTTAAAATACAGCCCGGCCAGCACTATAAATCCGACCAGCATGGCAAAACTTTTATTGGGCGTTTCCAGTAACGGTGGCAAGGTCGCGACCACCAGCATTGAACTGATTGCAGCAATACCAATTGAACCCAAAGCAATCTTTAGCCAGAGGGCACCCCGTTTTTGTGAGTCCTGCTGAAACTTCTGAATCACAAAAAACGGCCCGAAGCGTGAAGCAAAATTGGCGATGCCGACCACAATCCCGACCAGAATAATTTCAAGATTCATGTGAGCCTCCTGCGTATGCATCATCCGGTTGTTTTAAGACATAGTGTTTGAACAGACCTGCAAAAATGCCCGATAAAATACCAATAAAGATGGCAGCGGACAGGTCAATGAAATAGCAGGCGATAGCTGATACCACCAAAGTCACACTGACCACAAAGGTATGTTTTTTCTCAAAGGCGGCCAGCAGGAAACTCAGGAACAGGGCCGGTAACAGGAAATCCAGTGCGGCTTGTAAAAACTGCGGCAGCTTACTGACCTGATCGGCAAACAGACCGCCCAGTAAAGAACCGAGCGCCCATGACATCCAGCTAAACAGACTTAAACCCAGCATCCAGGATTCCGACCATTGTTGCCGGCGCTGCGACAGCTTGATCATGCCAGAAGCAAAGACTTCATCGGTCAGGCCCCAGGCCCAGATCGCGGTTTTCTTTAAATTGAGCCGGTCCTGAATCAGGTTGGTTAAGGCCGGGCCATAGAGCAGATGGCGAATATCCAGTGCAATGACAGTCAGGGCGGTCATCCAGATGGAGGTGCCGCTGCCTAACAGGGCCACCACCAGAAACTGGCTGGCACCGGCATACATGGTGCAGGATAAAAACAGGGCTTCCCAGGCGCTAAAACCGAATTGGGTCGCCGAAACGCCAAATGCAAAAGAAACGGGGAGATAAGTAAAAATAATGGCTTGGCTATCTTTAGCGCCTTGCCAAAAACCGGCTGGCTGTGTGGAAAGCGTTTTGTGTTCAGACACGACACACCTGAAGGAGAGTTGAACAAGGAGTCAAATGATGATTGTGTATTGTACCCGAATTCACTAGCATAGTGCCGAAATGTTTGTTGAAGCGAGCCAGATATGTGGATGTTCAAAACACGTCAATTTGTGGTTGCGACTGTACTGGGCAGTAGCCTGTTATTACAGGCCTGTGGGAGCGATCAGTCCGGTGAAAAACCGGAAATTAAACCTGCACCGAAACTGACCAATGATGCAACGGCGTATGCAGAAGCGGCCTGGAAGCTGATGAATGAGGTGGAACCTTATGTTTATCGCAAACAGCGCAATTTAATTGAAGATAATGTACGCAAACCGGCGCGCCAGTTAAGCACCGAATGGCGCATTAACGTCAAAATGACCGATTCAGTCACCGAAGGTAAATATGCTTTATGCCGTAAAGCACTCACCAGCCTGGAAATCTGGGCGCGTGCGACGTTAGAAAGTAGCGCAGCAGTAAGCCAGAAACAGGCCGATTATGAACGCGATAAACAGCAATGTGCCGATGCAATTGCCCATCCGGAACTGGGCAATACCGATCCCAAACAAAAAGGCAATGCGATTGCGACAGCATCCTGAAGCATCAATAAGCGGAGTTCTGGCTCCGCTTTTTTAATGGCGCCGCCGTATTAAATTGATCTTTGCAATCAGAATAGCGATTACATTACACAATTAGTCTGCAAGATATTGGCGCATCTCTCACGGTGCTGAACGGTTATGGTGCGCTTGAGTGCACTGAAATCAAGCGCTTTCGAGAACTGGAAAGCGTAGGGAATTCAATAACATCTCAGTAAATCAAAGAAGATATCAAGATCGGTTCGCTGATTGATTAATTTTCTTGCTTAAATTGTGGTGAGCCAAAGATTGCTCTTCAAAAAAAGAGTATAAAAAAACCCTCAAATATTTGAGGGTTTTTCATTGATATCAGGCGATTACACGTTAAAACGGAAGTGTAAAACATCACCATCTTGTACGATGTAAGTTTTACCCTCTAAACGCCATTTACCTGCTTCTTTGGCACCGGCTTCGCCGTTGTATTGTACGAAATCATCATAGGCCACACATTCAGCACGGATAAAGCCTTTTTCGAAGTCGGTATGAATGACACCTGCCGCTTGTGGAGCGGTTGCACCGACTTTCACCGTCCAGGCACGTACTTCCTGCACACCGGCAGTGAAGTAAGTTTGCAGACCGAGTAAGCCATAACCTGCGCGGATGACCACGTTCAGACCAGGTTCTTCCATACCCATTGCTTCTAAGAATTCAGCACGTTCATCATCTTCTAATAATGAAATTTCGGCTTCAATCTGGTTGCAGAGTGGTACTACAATCGCATTTTCAGCTGCTGCCAGTTCACGTACTGCATCTAAATGCGGGTTGTTTTCAAAGCCATCTTCCGCCACGTTGGCAATATACATGGTGGGTTTTAAGGTTAATAAACCAAAACCACGAATCAGTTTACGTTCGTCATCGTCCAGATTGGCTGCACGTGCTGGTTTGCCTTCATCCAGTAATGGCAGGATTTTTTCTAGCACGGCTTTGGTCGCAACTGCTTCTTTGTCGCCGCCTTTGGCTGTTTTGGTTAAACGGGTCACGGCTTTCGATACCGTTTCTAAGTCGGCCAGCGCAAGTTCAGTGTTGATGGTGGCAATATCGTCCAGCGGGTCAATTTTACCATTGACGTGAATGACGTTTTCATCTTCAAAACAACGCACCACGTGAGCAATCGCGTCAGTTTCACGGATGTTGGCGAGGAACTGGTTACCCAGACCTTCACCTTTTGAAGCACCTGCAACCAGACCGGCGATATCCACAAATTCCATGGTGGTCGGCAGGACACGTTGTGGGTTTACAATGGCCGCCAGTTTGTCTAAACGCGCATCCGGCACCGGCACAATACCGGTGTTTGGCTCAATGGTACAGAACGGGAAGTTTTCAGCAGCAATTGCAGCTTTGGTTAAGGCGTTGAAAAGAGTCGATTTACCAACGTTAGGCAGACCTACAATACCACAATTAAAACCCATGAAATGACTCACAAAGTGTTATTCAAAAATTGTCGCTGATTTTACATGAAAGCCAGCATAAAGTCAGGTCATGGCGGGGATGTTTGTTGAAAAAGCATATTTCTGAAATATGTGCTGCGGATGGTGGGTAATGCGTGCCGTATCTTTGGTGATTTTTAAACAGGATAGCCTGACCTAAATACGCTTGATGAAGCGTTTGGCCGAATACCGGCGATTTTTGAATAAAAAGCGCATTGTTTTTCAGTAGCAGTATGACTAAAGTAGCCAATGGATGTTGGCTGTTCAAATTATTGAACAAAAAATAAAAATTGACGGAGAAGATATGCGTATTTTGTACCAGTTTCCTTTATCTCATTTTTGTGAAAAAGCACGCTGGTTGCTGGATCATAAGGAACTGGATTATAACGCGCAGAACTTAATTCCGGGTGTGCATCGTGCTTTTGCCAAGCTAAAAACCGGACAAAACAAGCTGCCGATTTTACGCGATCAGGATCAATGGATTGCGGACAGTACCCAAATTGCCCTGTATTTAGATGAGGTGTATCCGGAGCATACCTTATTACGCCCAGACCCGACACAGCGCAATGAAGCACTGGAGATTGACCAGTTGGCCTCGACTCTGGGCTATCACGTTCGTCGCTGGGGCTTGGCACATACTTTATCTGAAAGTGAGCAGCCTTTAGATTTGCTGATTGGTGAAAAAGGTTATTTACGTCAATTTGAAAAATACTCCAAACCGATTATGAAGATGCTGATTTCCAAAGGCTATCAGCTGGATCAGGACAAGGTTGATGAATCGGAACGGGAAATGCGCCGTTTAATAGCCGAATTAAACCAGCGTCTGATAGCCAATGGCGGCGCATATTTTGTCGGTGAGCGTTTAGGCCTGGCGGATATTGCGGTCTGTTCCATGCTGGCTCCGATTCTGGAAATTCAGGATACACCGTGGGAAAAAGAGCAGGGCGAAACCTTGTCCGAACAATTCCTGCAATTTAAACAGGAACTCAGTGATTTACCTTTAGGGCAATATGTACTGAGAATTTATCAGACCGAGCGTCATGCCCGTGTGGACTGGCGCGGTATCTAAACGGCAACCATAAAAAATACGCGCCTGTAGCGCGTATTTTTATGACTTTATCAAATCCATTAAATGAATGGGGTAGATGAATCCAGATCAATTGCAGGCAGTTGCGGCGCAAGGCTGAGCAGGTCAAAGTTGCTGCTACTGCTTTCTGTACTGGTCGATTGCAGAGCTTCTTGAAGTTCAGGTAACAGGTTGTCCAGACTCAGACTGCTGTCTGCTCCTGTACTGGCGCCTTGTAACAGATCTTCCAGATTAAAGTCAGTTGAACCAAATGCATCGCCCAAGCTGTCAGTAAGATTGCCTAGGTCAAAGTCTGTGCCACCGTCAGTCAGACCTTCCAGTAAGCCACCTAAATCAAAACCACTGCCGATGTCTGGGAGACCGCCAAGTAAGGCACTTAAGTCAAACTCACTGCTGCCACCTGTTAAGCCTTCAAATAACTGGGTCAGTGTTTCAAGGTTCAGATCAGCTGTGTTATTGCCGATGAGTCCTTCAAACAGTTCAGAAATCGTTTCAAGGTTAATTTCACCCGTATTACCACCGATTAAGCCACCGACCAGTTCTGAAATTGCACCAATATCAAAGTCGCCGGCGCCACCGCCAATCAGACTACCGACCAGATCAGCAATGGCTGCAATGTCGAGATCACCTGAACCACCACCGATTAAGCCACAGACCAGTTCTGAAATTGCGCCAATATCAAAGTCGCCGGCGCCACCGCCAATCAGACCACCGACCAGATCAGCAATGGCAGCGATGTCGATATCACCTGAATCACCACCGATTAAGCCACCGACCAGTTCTGAAATTGCACCGATATCAAAGTCACCCGTACCGCCGCTAATCAATCCACCAACCAATTCAGCAATGGCTGCAATGTCGATATCACCTGAACCACACCGATTAATCCGCTGACTAATCCGGCAATCGCGCCGATATCAAAGTCACCTGTACCGCCGCCAATCAATCCACCAACAAGCTCAGCAATGGCTGAAATGTCGAGATCACCCGAACCACCACCGATTAATCCACCGACTAATCCGGCAATCGCGTCGATATCAAAGTCGCCGGCATCGCCGCCAATTAAACCACCGACTAGGTCAGCAATGGCCGCAATATCGAGATCACCTGAACTGCCACCTATCAGGCCACTCACCAGTTCTACGATTGCACCAATGCCAAAGTCGCCAGCACCACCACCGATGAGACCACCGACCAGGTCAGCAATGGTACCGATATCCAGGTCGCCCGTATTGCCGCCAATCAGCTGGCTAATGGCTTCAAAATCCAGATCAGCGCTATCACCGCCAATCAGACCACCGATTAAATTGCTAATTGAGCCCAGATCAAAACTGCCACCATTGGCTTGGGTCAGTTGATTAATCAGGCTGGAGATATCCAGACTACTGCTATCCTGTAAACTGGCTGATTAAATTGCTAAGACTGCTGCTGTCCAGGCTGTTTCCAGACAACAGACTTTGCAATAAGCTGTCGAGGGTTGGGGTAGAGGGGCTGGTGAGTTGTCCAAACCAGTTCGACAAGGTCGAGCTGATGCCACTGAAAAAGCTGCTGGTTTGGGTTTCGACAGTTAAAACCGGGCTGAGCTTGCTTTTCAGCAAATTGAAAGATTTAAAAGCGAGGAAGACGATTCCTTGTGTTCTTATGTTTTTGTTTTGCTGGTGTTGAAATGCATCTTTTTTAATCTATTTGTATACACTTGTAAAAGATGAACGGTCTGGAATTAACCGCATTTGGGCAGAGAAGGCAATTTTAACGCAGTAGAGAGAAGGAAATTTTAACGCAGTAGAGAGAAGGAAATTTTTGAGAAAACAGCGGTTTATTGAAGCTGACCGTTTATTTGTTTTTAAAAGATCAAGATAAATGGCAGACGCCTGATCAGTTAGGCTTCAGTTGTGTCTGCACATCATATCTTGAAAAAAAATTTCAATAGATGAAAAAATAATGATAAATAAATATTGTTGTGGTGCTGATTCGGCTAAAATTATAAAGTGTCATTGCCTGTTAAAAAGAGTATAAAAATGGAACTGGATCGCTTTGATAAGCATATTCTTGAAATTTTAAGTCATGAAGATGTCAATTTAAATGAACTGTCGGAGCGGGTGAATTTGTCGGTGAGTTCGGTACATCGCCGGATTAAAAGCCTGATTGATCATAATATTATTTCAGGTTTAAAGCGGGAAATTAATTACCAGAAACTCGGCTTTAGTCTGCATGTCCTGTTGCAGGTGTCGCTGAGTAAACATGATACCGATACCTTTGCCAAATTTCTGGAAGAACTGGAAAATATTCCCGAAGTGATTAATGCCTTTTTGGTGACCGGGCAAACCGCTGACTTTATTGTAGAAGTGATTGCGCGGGATATGGAAAACTACAGTGAAATTTTACTCAAACGCATTGGTAAAATTGACCATGTGGTGGCGCTGCATTCGAGCTTCGTCATTAAAGAATATAATGTTTTAAACTGCTCGAATTTGCTCAATAAAGTTTAATTTCTAAGAAATAAAAAACGCGCCAGATGAGCGCGTTTTTTATCTGTAAGTTTTAAGCATCTAAGGCTGCTAAAACGTCATCAGAGAATTCAACGTTGGTATAAACGTTCTGAACATCATCCAGATCTTCAAGCATATCAATCATCTTCATGATTTTCTTAGCCTGATCGATGTCGGTGATTTCAGCTTTGGTTGATGGGCTCATCACCACTTCAGCATTGTCAGATTTTAAACCTGCTGCTGCTAAAGCATCCTGAACGGTACCAAATGTTTCTGGAGTGGTAATCACCAGAATTTCATCTTCAGAGACTTCAATATCTTCTGCACCGGCTTCTAATGCCACGTCCATGATCTGATCTTCTAAAGACACATCTTCAAACGTAATTTCACCACGTTTGGTGAATAAGAAGGCCACTGAACCGTTGGTGCCTAAGTTACCATCGGTTTTAGAGAAGCAGTGACGAACGTCTGGTACGGTACGGTTTAAGTTGTCGGTCATGGTTTCAACAATCACGGCCACACCGCCGACACCATAACCTTCATAGGTGACTTCTTTTAAGTCATCGTTATCTTCACCGCCAGCACCACGTTGAATCGCACGGTTAATCACATCACGTGTCATGTTGACTGATAATGCTTTTTCGACTACAGCACGTAAGCGAGGGTTGCTCCCTGCATCCGGACCGCCGAGTTTAGCAGCAGTTGTCAGTTCACGAATGTATTTGGTAAACAACTTACCACGACTAGCATCTTGTTTGGCTTTACGATGCTTGATATTGGCCCACTTGGAATGACCCGCCATGCGAAATATGCTCCTTGTAGATTGGCTGTATGCCGATCGAATTGCACAGATTCTACCATAAGCCCTTTTTCTGAAAAAAGGGCAGGGTTTTAAGTTTTAACTGAAAAATTTACGCTGTTTTCACGTCTGGAATAATAATATCCAATCCGGTGTTTTCTTTATAGAGCTGTTTGATCAGCGCGAGATCATGCGCCAGGTCGGTTGGATAAATTTTACCAAAAATCCCGCCTTGCTTGGTTTTAGAGTTGGCATACATCAGCACAATCGGCACATTGGCGGCTTTGGCAATATGCCAGAAACCGGTACGAATTGGCTTACGTGCTTCACCATTTTTGGCACGGGTCGCTTCAGGAGCAATCACCAGATTGAATTTTTCATTGCGCTGGAACAGCTCCACCATTTGTCCCACGATGTCCTGATTGGCTTTACGATCAACCGCAATACCGCCCACGGCTTCAAGTACCGGTTTAAGTGGACCTTTGAATAATTCTTTCTTGATTAAGGTATGAATTTTCATGTCGAAAATTTGGAAGATGGCCAGTGATAGCACTGCATCGAGCATCGAGGTATGCTCAAAACCAATAATGACCTGTTTATCTTCCAGAATATCAGGTTCGACGTTATAGCTCCATCCGGCAACTTTAAATGCAGCTTCGCCAATAAATTTTTTTAACATGGGTACAGAGTAAAACAAACGAAAGCGCATAATTTGTGCTTGTTCGGCTTTAGAGTCAAGGGTTAATTTGTGCAACTGTGCAGAAAAAATAAAGACCTGTTTAGCCGCAGAATATAATCTAACAACTTATTGTTTTTAGATATAAATTCAAAGTTATTAAGACTTAAAATAAATGAGTATATAGAAAATTACTATTAAAAAAGTGAAAAAAAAGCTATTCAGCAGATAATTTAAGCATTAGACTTTTGTCGTAGATAGGTCGTAGTTCAGGCCAATGTCCAACTTTAGGCTTAACCTCAACAGGAATAGCAAAATGACATATTTGACCGCACTAATTGTTGCTTCGCTCATTTTAATGGTGATTGTGCTTTGGTCTATTGCTGAACTTGTGTTCGAATCGCGCAAAGAAAAGTCACTGAACTCAAAAAGAGTTTAAAATTTCAGCAATACGAATACTTTATAAGTTTTTGTACTCACGATATAAAGTTATTTCAAAAAAGTATAATTTTTTATTGATTTATTGCTTTTTTATCTTAAAAAAATAAATTTCGAATTTACCTCTCATGATATGAGCGCAGTTTCAGTGCAATGCTTGATGAGATGATGTTGTGCAATTTCCTGCTAATTTTTGAGCTTCTGGTTAACTGTTGTCTTACTGTACAAGCGATTTTGAAAGGGCTTGTATTTTAAAAAAATCTTCGATAGTATTCATGGCGCCTGAACTTGTTGATATATAACAATTTCAGTGAAAAGGGCCTATAGCTCAGTTGGTTAGAGCAGCGGACTCATAATCCGTTGGTCGACAGTTCAAGTCTGTCTGGGCCCACCATATAAATCAACCACTTACGTGTACTAATCGTAAGTGGTTTTTTTGTTTTTAGATTCTGGTAAGCATATGGTAAGCAGCTTAAATCAACATTATTCTGTAAGCATTCGCTAAACCCCATAGCTTTTTTTAATTTGAGTTGGGTTTCCATCGGTGTGGAAGTAATACTTCAATCTGGGTCACTTTATGTATCGGCAACCTTTTCGGCACATCACTTAATTGGGCATGCGGATCCAGTCCATTCAGCTTTGCTGACTGAATCAGGTGTATGATATTAGCTGCTCGCTGACAACTGCTCATCGAGCCAGCAAATAACTAGTTATTACGTCCCAAGGCCCTGGAACACATCTGATTTTAGATCCCTTATGAAGCAATGCTTCTTATGTTGATTGGTAAGTTACCATCAACCAGATAGCGGCCAGAGTGCTTGCCAGTTTTTTAGGCTGTAGTTGATCCTCAGAGCGGTTAGGGAATCCGATAGCAGCGTCAGATGGTGTTAGTTGAGCCATTAATATAGTCTCGATTTGAGGTATTCATTAAAGCGTTCAACTTTACCTTTGGTCTGTACATAGTAGGGCTTACATATGCGGGGGCAAAAACCATATTTTTTTAACACAGTTGAGCTGTTAGGGTTCAAGTTTGGTGACTGATTATATTGTTGCAAGATATTCCCTTAAGATTCTGACCGTTTCTAGATATTCAAACTCTAAAACTTCTTGGTAGAACACAACGGCAGGAATCCATTCAAGATAAACAGCATTTATGCGTTCGAGCAAATAAAGTTTATATAAGTCAAGAATACATATTCTAGGTTATAAGCCGATACTGTAGTGTGAAATTGAGCTGTAAATATTTACGCATTGTATTTTTAGATACTACAAGTTTTTGATTTATTAAATTAAAATAATAAACCTTGTTTATACGGTGTGTGGACTGTTACTTCTTGTGCTAAAGATAAAATTTTTGAGTATTTTAAAATGACGTTATATTAACTATTGGGTTACTTTTAATACTGCTATAGGAATATTTTACACTGCTGATAAAATATAAAAATTAAACCCAATTGATATATAAACTTAACCTGTTATTGTGTTATTGTAATGAAGTAGGTCAACTGTATGATAAATTTTTAATTGTAATCTTATTCTTTAGTATGTTGTGATTTTAAATAATGATGTTTAAGGAGTATAGTTAAATAATATTGTTGCAAAAAAAATAATAAATATAATTATTATTTTTAAAGGTTTTTAATGAGGTTCTATTTGAACAGTAAAATTATAATTTTTATATTTTTTAATTAAGTAATAGAAAGTATAGGCTTTGTTGCACAAAGATTTCATAACTATATGATTTTAAAGGTTTTGATTATTTTTTGATCCAAAATTAAATTTATTTAAATCAGATGCTTACATATTTATGCAACAAAGCCGAAAGTATATAAAGAATTTTAGTTTGTTAGCCGATTCTTCTGAACTGAGTGTTGTTGAAGATAGATGAGATTGACAGTCCCGTGGAAGGTACTCATTTTACTTTTTTGGTTCCATATTTTCGTCAAAAAAATCTCATATAAATCAATGCTATGGTTTTTATTCTGGGTTTTTTAAAATCTTCTTTAGTATTATGAAATCATAAAAAAGTTTCAGATGTATATGAATTACTTAAAAAGTTTAGTTTTATATAAATATATTAATTCAGATACCTTAATCAACATGAAACATAAAGTTAAACAAATTACCGAAGATAGATTATTGCTATCTACTAGTGAAGCTGCTCGTTTATTAGGGTATGCAGAACAAACACTGCGTAAATGGGCATTGTACGAAAATGAGCCGATTAATCCTATTAGGCATGGACGTAGTCTTCGTTGGAGTAAGGCGGAAGTCTACAAATTTGCTTGTGTCAAAGAAGAAGCCTAGAAAAATCGAGACAGTTTTTCTTGTTATTAAGGCTTATTGCATTTGATATAAAAAAGACACGCAATAACAAGAAAAGCTAGCTCATCCAGAAAAAATTTATAATTGATTTTTTAAAAATATCATTAGCTTAAATTTGATTGAGATTTAGGTCCTAAGATTTCTCATGCTCAAAAAAAGCCTTTATGAAATTTTTAGAATGATGAATTTGGAGCTAATAATGTCCAAAAAAACAAGCTAAACCAAACCAAAGAAGAGTTCTAAGCTATCTTGTGTGAAACAAGACAAATTAACTGAAAGTTCGCTAAGAAAATTCTCCGACATAATCGACCAGACAATAAAGCTTACTAATGTTGAGGTAGGTGATCAAAAAAATGCAAAAGATCGACTGAAAAATTCAATGATTACTCGCGTTAAGAAAGACTATTTGAGTCTTACACAACATACGTATCTTTCGTATCTTTTATCTATTGAAGCTAAAAGTCATGAAGATTGGTTTAAGAATCAAGCTAACTATATTTTTTGGTCAGAGCTATTTACTTATCTTCAAAGTCACAAAATAAAATGTGAATATAGAATTAACTTCTATAAGGAACTTTTTGATTATTTAACTAAATTAGAAGATGAAAATTTATTTTATTTAATTAATAAGGAAATCTTGAAGAGGGATAAATATCATATTCCTAAAATAATTTATAAAACAGATTTTATAAATTATTTTAAATTACCTAGAAATATTTTTGAAAAAATCGAAAGTTGATATTGTGGAATGCTGAAATGAATAATAAATTAGATTTAGAAGTTTTTAAATCAAGGTGTGCTTGTTTAACTGAAATTTTATCTTCATATAGAGAAGGTTTGCTTCTATTAGAATCATGTGATTTAAAAGATTTTCATAATACTTATATGACTGATGAATTTATGAGGGAATTAAAAATTTTATGTGAAGGTATATATTCATATTTAAACATAAATAAAGCTAAAACCCAATATAAGAGTATTTTAGGGTCATCAAGTATCTGCATTTTATATAAAAATGTTAAAGATTCGGATGTTATAAATAAAGAAAAACAACTTTCGATTAACCAAAATATTTTGAAAATTTTTAATGTTGTAAATTTTTTAGTTGGGTTGATGTCCAATATGGAGAACTCTCAAGCTAAAATTGAAAGGCTAAACTATAATTTCTATCTAATTTTAAAAATGATGGAAAAAAGTTTTAAAGGTTTTCTTTCTGAAGTTTTACCTATAATTTCTCAATATTTTAATCATCTTATTGAGTTCGATCATACGGCTAAGACCATTAAAGAATTCAATACTTATGCAAAAGCCCAAAATGTAGATGTCACAGAATTCTGTAAGGGCCTTGATGTTAATGTTTCAGAAAATATAGGCTTTGTTGCATAAATATGTAAGCATCTGATTTAAATAAATTTAATGTTACCCGGATCCTGCTTAAGCCGATGATTCCTTAATTTGAATTGTTGGCTTATTTTGATGGGTTAATTGATATGCACATAGTGAGGCGTAAATTCCACTCAGAAATCCATGAAGACTACGTGCTTTACTCGTCACTAAATTGTATTGCCCCTTCAATAAACTGAATAATGTTTCTATCTTATTGCGTTGTCTTAGGTGATATTCATCTGATGCACAGAGTTGAATAGCCCGCATATTCTTTCGATGATAAGTA
>NZ_VPBE01000008.1:0-116926 GCF_013418895.1 Acinetobacter sp. YH12116
CAGTTGTGCTGGCGACAATAGCAAGAGTGAACCACCTGATCCCTTCCCGAACTCAGAAGTGAAACCTCTTAGCGCTGATGGTAGTGTGGGGTTACCCATGTGAGAGTAAGTCATCGCCAGCTCATTATTCAAAATCCCCCGAGCTTAAACAGCAGGGGGATTTTTTTATGGGTAAAATTTATCTGGGCTTCCTCATCTTGTTTAAGGTCGCTTTTGATTTTTTGCTGTTCCTTCCTGCTTCTATTTAAATAAATGCCTCATCAGCCAGCGCATAGAACCCAATTTTTATCTAAAAATTAAAGCTAACAATTTAAATCCATATATATCCCCAGATTCAGCTAAAATCTTAAGATCAATATGATCAAATTACGATTCTAAGAGCACTTTATGAAACTGAATTCATTCTCTCCGATCCCTGAAGATGATGATGAGCTACATCTTCCTGAAATTGTATATTGGGCGTCACTCGGTGAGCTAGAGCAGGTACAGCAAGCCTTACAGCAAGGTGCCGATGCCAATGGTAGTGATGAGGAAGGCTATAGTGCCTTGCAGGCTGCGGCAGAAAATGATCATCTGGATGTGGTGAAATTGCTGATGAGCAAAGGGGCGGATATGGAGCATCGTAGTCCACATACAGCGCTGGAACTTGCTGAAATGGCAGGTAATGAGGAAGTGGTGGCCTATTTAAAGCAGCTCAAAGGGCTTGCTTAATTTCCCGATTCTGATAAAAGAAACCTCATCCGAAGATGAGGTTTCTTTTATGGAGGCGATTAAAAATCTTTAGGTTTCAGCTTCCAATTCTTGCACAATCGCCTGGTTAAATGCAGGAATATCATCCGGATTACGTGAGCTGATCAATACCCATCCACCGGTATTGCAGCGATGGACTTCTTCATCGACCCATTTCGCGCCGGCATTTTCCAGATCCAGCTTGATGGTTTTATAAGACGTCAGGTTTTTATCGCGAATCCGTTCGGCATTAATTAAAACCCACGGACCATGACAGATTGCGGCAATCAGTTTACCTTGATCGGTAAAGTGCTGGATGATTTTATGCGCTTCGGGGTTGATCCGCAGCGTATCGGCATTGACCGTTCCACCGGGAATGACCAGTGCATCATAATCTTCCGGATTGACCTTATCTAGCGTTGTTTCCGGTTCGGTGCTTAAGCCCGGTTCTTTATCAGCCTTGACCGTTTGAACTTCTTTTTGTTCTTCTGCTGCATGTATGGCTTCAATGCCTTTAGATTTCAAATATTCAAAGGGTTTGATCAGCTCATCTTGCTCCACACCCTGATTGGACGTAATGAATAATACTTTCTTTGGCATTTTCCCATCCTCGTTTCGTGAATTCTTTTGCTACGTTAACAACTGAGGCTCAAGGCACTGTACTGGTTTTGACGGGAATATGTAATTGCTTGGCAATGATGTAAAAAAGCCCCATCAGGAGCTTTTAAAAAATCACAGGATAAAAAGGTTTATAGTGCGCCTTTTAAATCATTTTGGTGCTGTTTAACCTGTTTGGCATAACGTTTGCCTTGGCGTTTCATCTTCCAGCTGGAATGATAACCGGTAGGGCCAACATTATAATAGGCTAGGGCTTTGGGCCAGCTGCCGGCTTTCGTGTTATAGCGATTTAAAATGTAAGAGCCGCATTGAATATTGGAAGATTCATCAAACAAATTACTGCCACAGCTTTGCTGCCAGTAACGCGGAATGACTTGGGTTAAGCCCACCGCACCAGCCGGTGATACCACATGACTGCGATAGCTGGATTCCTGGCGAATCAGCGCGGCCAGTAACAGTGGATCAATTTCATAACGTTCTGCATGTTGCACAATCATCGGCGCAACACGGTTAGCGGTGTCAGGTGCAACCGAATAGGCTTTTTGGATACCGACTGAAAGTTTAGCGGAACGTTTGGCAACGGAGCCGCCTCCTAAAGGTGAGCAGGCAATCAGGCTAAGAGCACTGAGGCCAATAAAAGAGGTTTTCAATAATAATGGGATGGTCAGTTTCATTTTAAAATCAGAAAAAAGCAGTGATGCTGCACCAGATTAGCCAGTGCTCGCGAATATGTTTAAGGATGTTAGTGAGCTGGGCGATATCCGTCAAGCCAACGGCGGCCTGGAACCGCCGCTGTTTTGTTAAGTTTTCGCTCCAATACTACGTGTTTGAAATATTGTTAGAGTGAATTGGAAGATCATCTTTCTACTTATTGTGCTGTTCACGTTTAGGTCACTATGCAACTTTTAGGGTATAAAGCGGATTTCATCGCATAATCTCTTATATACTTAGATGGTTGAAAATAAAAATATTTATTGGGTAGTTACATGCTAGAAGTGATTGCACAGTTGTGTGGCGGGATCGGTTTATTCCTGATCGGAATGACCTTAATGACAGACAGTCTGAAAGAGATGGCCGGGGAGTCATTGCGTTTATGGCTGTCTAAATTTACCGGTTCACCGATTAAAGCTATTTTTTCTGGCATCGGTCTGACTTTGGCTGTGCAATCCTCAACGGCAACCACATTGGCCACCATTGGCTTCGTTAGTGCCGGTATTCTGACTTTTAGTCAGGCCATTGGTGTGATTATTGGCGCCAATATTGGCACCACCAGCACCGGCTGGATGGTGGCTTTTCTCGGGGTTAAATTTTCCATTGCCCATATTGCCTTGCCACTCATTGGTTTAGGGGCCATCTTTAAATTATTCAGCCGTGGGCGACTGTCTTTATTCGGTTTAACCATTGCTGGTTTCGGCCTGATTTTCTTTGGGATTGACTTGCTGCAGGTGGCAATGTCCGGTTTTGCCGAGCGGGTTGATTTATCGGTTTTCTCCAATAATTCTTTTACCACACAGCTGATTTTAGTGCTGGTCGGGCTGGTGATGACCGTGCTGCTGCAATCTTCCAGTGCAGCCATTACTGCAACCTTGGCGGCTTTGGCCAGTGGTGCGATTGATTTGTCCCAAGCCTTAGGTCTGGTGATTGGACAAAATATTGGTACGGTGGCGACCGCGATTCTGGCGGCCATGGGCTCAACCGCCAATGCCAAACGTACCGCGGCCGTGCATGTGGTGTTTAACGTGATTTCGGCCGTGTTGGCTTTTATCTTGTTGAAACCGGCTTTTTTGTGGCTGGCGGAACATTCACAGGTCGGCACTTGGGATGATGTGATTATTGTTGCCGCGTTTCATACCGCTTTTAGTGTGCTGGGAACCTTATTTTTATTGCCCTTTTTAAAACAGTTTGAACAGTTGATTGTAGGTTTAATTCCAGATCGTACCCCTTCAATTTTATGTTATCTGGATCAGGCCAGTTTTTCGGTGCCGGCTTTAGCGATTAATGCTGCTTCTAAAGTGATTTATTGGTCGATTGGGCATATCCTGATTTTACTGAAACGTGCGATTCAGGAAGGTCGTTTGCCTTCCAATAGTGAATTACAGCAGCTGGATGAAATCTTAAAACGGGTGCAGCAGTATCTGGAAGATTTATCGGTTAGTGAAAATGAGTTGGATCAGCAGCGTTTAATGGCGATGCTGCGCCTGATGGTGTATTTACGTGTGCTGCGCAGTGATCTGGAAGCAGTAGAACATGCCGAGCATATCCGCACCCAGCCAACTATTTATCAGATGGGGCTGGATTATATTCATGTGCTGGACAATCACTTTCAGTATGTCGATGAGTTTAACCGCCTGACCGAAGTGGCATCTTTAAATCGTGAGCTGTTAAACCTGAAACAATGGGTGGAAGAGCAGCGTGCCGAAGCGCGTGAAAAAGTGATTGAATATGCCACGGTGCAACATCTGAGTGCCGCGCGCAGTCTGGAATTACTGGCCGCACAGCGCTGGCTGGACCGTTTGATTGCGCATACCCAGCGTTTGGCCAATGTCTTGCAGGAAACCGAGAGTATGCTGGATGATGTGGAAAAGCGGAAATATTATGCTGCCACTCAATAGCCTAAGCTATACAGTGATTAACTTCTGCAGCAGAAGCTTTTATACTGCGAGGATGTTTATCACTGGGCAACTAAAATGACACCGGCCTGTAAAATTTTAAAATCCAATAAAATTGACTATAGTATTCATGAATATGAGCATGATCCGAACGCCAAAAGTTTTGGGCTGGAAGCAGCGGAAAAGCTGGGTTTAGCCCTGGCTGAAGTATTTAAGACTTTATTGGTAACTGATGATAAACAGTATTATGTGGCGATTTTGCCGGTGCATGTGCAGCTAAATTTAAAGAAAGTTGCTACCGCGGTGGGCTGTAAAAAACTGCATATGGCAGAGCCTAAAGATGCCGAACGTTTAACCGGTTATCTGGTTGGCGGAATTAGCCCGATTGGGCAGAAGAAACGTTTAAAAACCGTGATTGATCAGAGTGCGCAAAGTCTGGCAAAAATCTATGTCAGTGGTGGCAAACGTGGACTGGACATTGGTTTAAAGCCGGATGATCTGGCCCGGGTGTTAAATGCCCAGTTTGCCGATGTGGTGGATGAGTCTTAATCTGCACTGATTTTATTTTAGCAGCGGATTCAGTTATAAAAACCGGACCACGCCATGAATCAGGGCAGGTCCAAAAATCACCATAAATATGCCAGCCAGTACCATACTTAAGCAGGCGGCCACACCTTCTTCACGATGGCGCATAAAGGCTTTAGAAGTACCAAAACCATGCGCGGCATTACCTAAGGCTGCACCTTGAGCAAAATGTGAATTCAGTTTGAGTGCGAGTAAGACGGCATCTGCCATAAAACCGCCGGCAAAGCCGGTCATCATGGTGAACAGGATTACCAGTTCAACCGAGCCGCCCACCTGTGTACTTAACTCCATCGCAAAGGGTGTAGAGATAGAGCGCGCCATCAGGCTATATGTGGTTTCCTGATTCAGCTGAAACAGCTGCGCCAGATAAAAAGCACTGATAATGCCGACACACATACCGATCACAATACCCATGCTGATGGCCAGCAGATGGCGTTGAATCAGCGCGCGATATTCATAAATCGGAATGGCAAAAGCCACCGTGGCTGGCCCGAGCATCCAGACAATCCAGTGACTGTACTGCATATAGCTGTCATAGGAAATCCCGAAATAGAGCAGCATGCAGATTAATCCAGCCGGAACTAGAATGGAGGGTAAAAACAGCAGCACCGGATAACGACGATACAGCTGTTTGGCTGCGATATAGCCCAGCAGGGTGAAGATGAAGCACAGGCTTGCGATCAGGTTCATCTTAATCTCCTGACACATATGCGGTGTTGTTGGTATTTTTCCTGAGCCGCTGTTCCAGTTTAAAACCCCAGCACACACTATAGGCTGTGGCGACCATTACCGCACAGGTGCCGAGCGTAATCGAGAGTAGCAGTTGCCAGCCTTGGCTCAGCAGTAAGTCGAGATCATTGATAATGCCGACCACACAGGGAATAAACAGCAGCATCAGCTCGGCCAGCATAAAATCGGCGCCTTGCTTGATCCATTGCAGTTGAAATATGCCACTTAACAGCGCCAGCAGTAACAGGATCAGGCCAATCACACCCGCTGAAACCGGCAGCTGGAATATCTGTTGGATCAGCGCACCGAGCCACCAGATCAGGATTAGCAGCGCAATTTGTATGCTGAGGACGGCAACACGGGAAAGTGACCACATCGCTGAATTACCCTAAAGGTTAAACACGACTGTATTTTAGATTTGACCTACCAAGATGATTATGAATAATGAAAAAATAATTATGCCTATTGGGAATGATGGTGGATTTAAAAAGCCTGAAAATACTGGTCAAGCTGGTGCAATTGCAAAGTTTTACCCGGACTGCAGATGCTTTGTGCCTGACCCAGCCCACAATTAGCAAGGCCATTCGGGGGCTGGAAGATGAGTTGGGCACTGCGCTGTTTCATAAAGGTGAAGCTGGGCGTAAACGTGAAGTGCAATTGACTTACCTGGGCGAGCAGATTTATCAGCATGCGCTACAAATGCTGCAACTGGAGCAGGCGATTTATGATTCGGTGGCGGAAGTTCGTGCACTGGAACGCGGTAAATTGACGCTGGGTTTGCCGCCCTTGGGTTCGGTGCTATTAAGCCGGTTAATTGCCAAGTTTCATCAGCAGTATCCGGCTATTGAACTGAGCTTTTTAGAGGTAGGCGCCAGCGGGATTGAAGCTGCTATTCTGGATAAACAGATTGATGTCGGGATTGTACTCGGCCATTTAAAACCGGTATTGGGCGGAATTCCAATTATGGATTCGCCACTGTGTTTGTTATCTGCCCGGAATTCTGCATGGCAGGGACGTGAAACGGTATCGTTGCTGGAACTGAAAGATGAGTCTTTTTTACTGTTTGCCGACAGCTTTACTTTAAACCAGATGATTTTACAGGCCGCACAGCAGCTGGGTTTTGAACCGAAAATTGTCTGTAAAAGCAGCCAGTGGGATTTTATTGCCAAAATGGTGGATTCCGGCGTGGGAATTGCACTGCTGCCTCAGGTTTATTGTGAGCAGTTGCCTGCCGAGCGTTATCAGATCAGCCGTTTGTGCCAGCCTGAGCTGAACTGGACCTTGCGAATGGCCTGGAATACGACAGTCGCCATGAGTCCGGCCACCCGGGCCTGGTTAAGAATTATTGAAACGCATCCTGATCAGATTCATTTCTAAAGTAAGAATTAAAGGATTATCGTGTGAAATCAGATTCATCTACAGCGCTAAACCTCTGAACAGATGAATCTTCCTCCAATTACAGGCAATTCGCCGGTTTGGGAATACCGGCCAGACGACTTAAGTGCCGCGCCACCAGTCCGGTGTTAAAACGCTCTTGCAAGAGGGCATTGTTAATCTCAGGGCTGACCGTTTTCATCAGAAACTTGATTAACGGGCGAGTCGCCGGAGAATGACCAAACTGCTGATAAAACTGGCGCACAGCCTGCAAAATTTCAAAATGCCAATCTTCCAGTTCCAGCTCCAGGCTTTTGGCCAGCTCTTGCGCTACAGTTTCATTCCAGATGGTGTAATCGACCAAATGACCATCTTGGTCCAGTTCAAGATTCATAACACACTCAAAGCTTGTTTATTTTAAAGAGATACAACGGCTATAAGCCAGACACAGCTCGGCAAAGGTAGCATAGTTTAAACTGTGCAGATGGGCAGGCAATGGCTGGACCAGCAGCTCTAGATCATGCTCCAGTGCAAACAGGGTGCCGCATTGCTGACAAAATGGGTGATCAATGGCCAATACTGCATCACCCATCAGCACCACTGCATCGCCTTCACTATACAGACGTGAAACTTTGTCCAGCATGGCCGGGGTAGTATGGAAGCCGGATTGCAGCAGATATAAAGTATTTTGTGACATAACAGATTCCTTCCGGCTTACCAGTACAGCACGTGGTCAAAACGCTGGATAAAGTCCGCATTCAGTTCAATAAACTCGATTTCCTGCTGCGACTGGCTGACATAAGCTGAATGTTGATGCTGGTGTTCTACCAGAATCGGGCTTAAATCATAAAACTCAAAACTTTCGACCATATTCGAGGCCAGCTTGAAGGCGTGTTTGAGCTGGTCAAAAGCCAAATCGCTTTTGAGCAGACTTAGGGCAGCATCCTGTAATAACACTTTGACTTCACAGCCAAAAGTGGCCAGTACCATAGTCGCAGACAGGCTTTCATGTACCTGCTGGCTGCTTAAATTGGCCTGGCTTAAAATGACGAGTACAGTTTTCACACAATTTACCTTTTAAATGCAACAAATTCTCAAATAGAACCACTTAGAATTGAAGAAGGCGATCTGCAGATTGCACTGCATCGGCAAGTTCGCCCAGACCAACCAATTCAAAGCCCACGGCTAAATTGTGTTGATGAAGTTGATGACGTTTGGCATTGTCCTGATCGGTAATCCCGCGTAACAGTGCCGCACTGACACAAACCGGCAAACGAATCGACAGTTTTTGCCATTCCGATTTTAACTGTCGCTGATCATCGGGTAGCCATTGTAAATCGTTAGCGACCATAACAGCGTCCTGATAGAAGAACACCCGGAAATCTTCATTCTTGCTCTGCAAGGCTTGAGCCAGACCCAACGCATGCCAGGCATGAATTGAGGTTGGCGCGGAGGTAATTAGTAATAAGGTACTCATCAAAATTCACTAATGAAATGTTCCCGCAACACAGGGGGCATTCAGACTTCATAAGAAAAAGGTAGTATACAATGATTTTAGTGACTGGTGGTTTAGGCTTTATAGGCTCGCATATTGCATTAAGTCTGATGGCTCAAGGGCAAGAAGTCATTATTGTCGACAATTTATCCAATGCCAATTTACAAACCTTAGAACGACTTGAATATATTTCGGGCATGTATGTGCCTTTTGCCAAAATTGATATTCGTAACACCCCGGCCTTAAATAAAGTCTTTGAACAGTATTCGGTCGATGCAGTGGTGCATACGGCCAGCTTTAAATCGCTGGAAGAATCGGTCCTGAAACCGCTTGAATATTATAATGATAATGTCAGCTGTATCATGAGTTTGCTGCGTGCCATGCAGCGTACCGGGGTACGTGTGCTGGCGCATTTATCCAGCTTAACCGTGTATGGTCAATCCAGCCTGCAACTGAAAGAAGATCTGCCATTTCAGTATGCCTATCCGAATCCGTATATCAAATCTCAGCAGATGGCTGAGGAAATTATTCAGGATACCTTTAAAACTGACAATGAATGGAAAATTGCCTTATTGCGTTTGGGTAATATTGCCGGTGCCTTTGAACATGGGGTACTGGGTGAAATGGTACCGCCACTGCCAAAAAATATTGTACCCCTGGCGATGCAGGTCGGGGCGCGGCAACGCGAATTTATCGAGCTGCGTAAACAGGCCCAAACTGAAGACAAGACTGTTGAACGTAGTTTCCTGCATGTACTGGATTGTTGTGAAGCGGTGTCTTTAACCCTGCAATGGCTATTCCAGCAACAGCATGTTTGTGAAGCCTTTAATATTGCCGGCGAGGCGATTTCCATCCAGCAGCTGTTAAATGAAATTTCGAGCGTCACCGGTACCGAAATTAAAACGGTCGATGCTGATGTATATCCCTATGCTGAACTGGATCAGGTCGCGGCCGATATTAGTAAAGCCAAAGAGGTACTAGGCTGGCAACCGAAACGCTCGATTCAGCAGATGCTAGAAGATGAATGGCGCTTTTATCAGCATACCTTACGCGGGCAATGATATATCTAAATATGATAATAATTATCATTTATAATTTTATCCGCCTGACCTAAGATGACTATATTCGCCATAGCCGCTGCCTCAGGGCAGCGTTATAACAGCATTGAGAACAGCAAGAATAGATAGAGGTTGAGTATGCAAACACGTATCGAACACGACACCATGGGAGAAGTTGAAGTCCCGAGTGAGGCCATGTGGGGTGCACAGACTCAGCGCAGCTTACAGAATTTTAAAATCGGGCAGGAACGTTTACCTCGTCCCATGATTCGCGCCATGGGCTTAGTGAAAAAAGCCGCGGCCATGACCAATGCAGAACTGAACCAGATTCCTCAAGAGCTGTCGCACTATATTGTTGATGCAGCTGAAGAAGTGATTGAAGGCAAATGGGATAGCCAGTTTCCGCTGGTGGTGTGGCAGACCGGTTCGGGCACGCAAAGTAATATGAACTGTAATGAAGTGATTGCCAATATTGCCAACCAGAAACTTGGAAATCCGCTGGGCGCGCAAAAGCCGGTCCATCCGAATGACCATGTGAACCGCGCCCAATCAACCAACGATTCTTTTCCAACCGCGATTCATGTCGCTGCCAGTTTACAGATCAATGAACTCTTAATTCCGGCAGTGACCCGTTTAAGAGATACCTTGCAGGCCAAAAGCGATGCCTTTGCCGATATTGTGAAAATTGGCCGTACCCATTTACAGGACGCAACGCCTTTAACCCTAGGGCAGGAATTTAGCGGCTATGTCTCGCAGCTCGATCATGGTTTGAAACGTTTGCATCAGGCCCTGGACGGTTTATATGAACTGCCGTTGGGTGGTACCGCTGTCGGTACCGGTTTAAATGCCCATCCGGACTATGCGGAAAAAGCCGCACAGCAACTGGCCAGCCTGACCGGTTTGGCTTTCGTTACTGCGCCGAACAAGTTTGAAGCTCTGGCTGGACGTGATGCTGCAGTATTTGCTTCCGGTGCCTTAAAAACTCTGGCCGTGAGCTTAAATAAAATTGCCAATGACATACGCTGGCTGGCCAGTGGGCCGCGCTGTGGTTTTGGTGAAATCCGCATTCCGGAAAATGAACCGGGTTCAAGCATTATGCCGGGCAAGGTCAATCCGACCCAGAGTGAAGCCATGACCATGGTGGTGGCGCAAGTGCTGGGTAATGATACGACAATTAATGTGGCTGGGGCTTCAGGGAATTTCGAGCTAAACGTATTTATGCCAGTGATTGCCTATAACCTGTTACAGTCGATTCAGTTATTGGGAGATGCCTGCAACAGCTTTAACGATCACTGCGCTGTCGGAATTGAACCGAACCGTGACAAGATTGATCATTTCCTGCATAACTCGCTGATGTTGGTGACAGCACTGAATCCGGTAATTGGTTATGAAAATGCTGCCAAAGTCGCGAAAACGGCCTATAAAGAAGGGAAAACCTTAAAACAGGTGGCGGTGGAGCTGAATCTGGTCACTGCTGAACAGTTTGATGACGTGGTACGACCAGAAAATATGGTTTCACCGAATGCGAAATAAGTGCTGCATCTACCGGGATGGAATATGAGCAGCCATCCCGGTGGGCTAAAAAATTTTGCTTCATCACAACTATTTTTCCATCAGAACCTGTGCATGAAAGTGCAAAGTACCTATAAAAGAAAACCCAACATATGGATTGCTATATGCTGGGTTAGTTTGCGCTACTTAGTTATTACAGGCCATCTTCTCGTTTTTAATGACCTTGACTGCATCATAAGCCCTGAATGTGACAATAAAAAGAATTGGTAAAATTCTGGAAAAGAAATGTGAAGTATCTAGCAAAACTTGGCTCTAAATACCACATAGATATTTAAAATTTATGAAATTATTATGATTTAGTTTAGGAAAATGAATATAATTCAGGCCGCTGGGAAGCGTATCTCATTTCTTTATTGACTCTTTTGAAACTCTTTTTGCTTATGAATTTTAAATTATTGGGGGCTGCGGCTCTATTGGCGGGTTTAACCAAAACTGTAGTGGCAATGCCGTTTGATCCTTTAATCGGGACATGGAAAGTGATTGATGATCGAACCGGGTATTATGTGTCGGAAATTGTGATTCGTAAAAACTCCAAAACACAGCAGTATAGCGCCGTGGTGAGCAAAAATTATCCGACAGCGGGAGCGGTGAATCCGGACGTTTGTGGCAAATGTGAAGGGGCTTTAAAGAACCAGCCGATTTTTGGTATGGAAGTGCTGAAAGGCATGACCGGCAACCATAAGCAGTTTAAGCAAGGTCAATGGCTGAATACCCAGGATGGCCGGACCTATACCATTGAAGCGCAATTGAATGATGGCAAAGACCAGATGAAAGTATTTGGTAAAGCGCAACAGAGCAATACAACCAGTGCCATGACCTGGAAAAAGCTCTAATGAGCTTTGGCTGTTGAGCTGATTCTAAAAACCATTTAACTTCGTGTTAGATGGTTTTTTCTTTTTTTAAGAATCTAAGAATTCAAAATATTTCAATTCCCCCATTTTTCTTCCTCTCAATTGAGTTGCTGCATTTTCTCGATCTGCCAGAAAAACCAGAATAATTTTTTAAATAGATATAAAGTTATGTTATAACATAACACTTTTTTTAAAAGGGGGCTCGCATGAAATACAGCACACTCATGACTTTAATTTTATTGGCGATGCAACAGGCACAGGCTGAAGAGCCGATTACAATTCTGGAACCACTTATTTTTCAGGGGGATGATACTGACAAGAACCTGAACATTGCGCCTAAAGAACGCATTGAAACAGCCAATACCTTGGGCGATGCTGTTAAGCATATGTCTGGCGTGCAAAGTAGCGCATTCGGTCCCAATTCGGGGGCACCAGTGATACGCAGTTTGAGTGGTCATCGGGTCGGGATTCTGGAGAATGGTCAGGCGATCAATGGAATGAATGCTATCAGCGGTGATATTAATATTCCATTTGATCCACTATTTACTAAAAGCGTGACCGTACATAAAGGGACCAATACTGTACGTTATGGCGGACAGGCGATTGGTGGTTATGTGGATATAGATTCGGGCATCATTTCAAAAATGCTGGAAGAGAAAAGCGCCAATGTCGATGTGGTGTATAAAAAGGGCTTTAACGATTTTAGCGGGCATGGTATTCGCATTAATGTCAATAATCAGGAAAATCTGAGCACCAATATCCAGTTTTCTACCCAACAGATTTCATCTTATAAAATTCCCGGAAAGAGCAAAGCAGCCGTCTGTGATACAGCGATTATCTCGGAGCGAGGTGGGATTGATTCTGCTTTGGCAAGCGCCTGCCAGCGCGATGCCAGAATTGAACAGGTCTTTAATAAGGCACATCATCAATATTTAAATAAGCATGTTTTAGAAGATATCGCCCAGAATCCTCAGCATTTTTATGATTATTATGATGGCTTGGAGTCGGCCAAATATACTGATCAAGCGGTTTTAACCCGCTATGTGAATGGTGCCTACCGGGAATTTGTCAATGATCCCAACCCGGATTATGTGCCCAATACGCCAAAATATGTGGAAAGCCGAACCAATCAGGATGTTACGCCCAATTATCAGAAAAAACTGGGCAATAGCTATGCCAGAAATGAAAATATGGCAATCGGGAGTACTTACTTTTTAGACAATGGCTATATTGGAATTAGTGCCGATTATAAAACCAGTGATTATGGTGTGCCGGGTTTCTCAATGGAGAATAAATCTTTCCAGAGTGCTTATGAAGATAGTTTGCCGGTTACGGTGCAGATTAAACAGAACCGTTTTGCGGTTGATGCGTTACTCAGAGACCCACTGCCTGTACTTGATCATCTCCAAATTCAGGCATCAAAATTATCCAATCGCTCGGGTGAATATATTGGTGCAAGCAAAGCCAATGAATATCAATTTAATAGCCATGCTGCCGAACTGGTACTAAAGCAGATGCCCTATAAAAATTTGAGTGGCGAAATTGGCACTGCTTTGAATGTGCGTGATGTTAAGGGTTCAGGAACACAGCGCTATCTCCCTAATGTCAAAACCACGACTCAGGCGGTATTTATCCAGGAAAAATTGGATTGGGAGCGGTTTTCAGTGGATGCCGGTTATCGCCATGAGAACGTTCAGCATGAGATTCAGGATCAGAGTTTTAAACTGGCGCGTAATGCGGCCAATAGCACCCTACAAAATAAATCTTTTGCTCTAAATAGTTTTTATGTCGGTTCGAATTTTAAAGCGACTGATTATCTGGACTTTAGACTGCAATATTCCAAGTCAGAACGGGCTCCTGAAATTAATGAACTGTATGCCAGCAATCCGCATTATTCGGTTATGACGCAGGAGGAAGGCAATCAGGCATTGAACAAAGAAAAAATGCAGGGGCTGGAATTAATCACGCATGTGAACTGGGATGCTGCGAATATCGCTGTAGCTTTATATCAAATGGATTTTGAAGATTATTTTTATTTGTCGCATTCCGGTTCATCCATGAGAAACCGTTTACCGCTGAAGTACTGGAAGCAAACCGATACTAAAGTGAATGGTTTTGAGGTGGATATGAACTACACTTTTGATTTAGACCATTTTGGTGAGGTACAGGTCGGTGGTTTTGCCGATCTGGTTAAAAATAAGGCCACTAATCCGGAAAGTTTGCGTTTAAGTAATGATGGCGTGTATTTGCCGAATATGCCGACCAATCGTTATGGTGCCCACATTGAATGGACACGCGCCGATTGGTCAGCGCGTCTGGCAAGTATTTATTATGATCAACCGCGATATTTGGGGAAAAATGTTTCAGAGGAAGTGCCACTGCCGGCATATAACCTGATGGATCTGGATATTCGTAAAAAAGTAACTTTAAAAAATGCCAGTTTTGACCTGTTTATGAATGGATCAAACCTGCTGGATGAAGAGGCACGTCCACATAATTCGCCCCTGAAATATATTGCGCCGTTACCGGGCCGCGCTTTTCAGCTGGGTGTGACCATGCATCTTTAAGGGTGGGATAATCTGAATATTTTCTTCGGATCCATCGGTAGGTGGGCTGCTTGATGTATTGAGATGGATGCATCAGATATTCAGGTTGAGCATTCGCTGTTCGACATCGGTAGGCTCATCTGGAAACAGGTGAGCCTTTTTATGGCTGGTATAAAACCGGCTCCAATAGTGAATCTAGGCAAAAAGGGCAGTCATTTACTTACGTTAATTAAGGGATTCTAGATATTCTGCTGATTACCGAATAAGAAGTCCTCTTAACTTTGAAATTCAACTTAAAATTATAATAATTTTCTATTAATAATTCATTTAAAACGGCTTGGGTTGGCTAATTTTTGGCATAAAATATGTAATATTATGCAAATATATAAATTATAAATTTATATATAATTTCCAGCAGAATCTATCGCTGTAGTTTCTTTCTTTTTTTACTGCCTCCTCCTCTAGGGAGGCATTTTTTTTGAGGAGAAAATTATGCTCCATCTTCTATTCACTTTATTTGGCCTGCATGAGGTGACTGAAATCGACTACCTGCTCGATGAAGAAGGGAATGAAACGTGTAGCAATGGTTTAGATCAAGAGTATTAACAGCGCTCATCCCTATTGCTTCTTTCTCTTGGTCAAGACCTAAAAAGCTCACCCACTGGTGGGCTTTTTTATGGCTTTATACATTGCTCCGGAAATTACAATCTGTACAAAAAATGATCAAAATTGAATGTGAAAGCTACAAATTTGAATGATAGTTTAAATCCAGATCTTCCAATAGGTGAGGTGAGCAATGAAACTATTAGCTTTGATTGGTGTAGGACTTGCAGCAAGTTATTGTTATATCAATATGAAGAACAAAAACTTAAGTCTGTCTAATCTGGATTTCGATGAAAGTATCCATAAAGTCGTTATTCAGAACTTTTGGGTTTAGTGGGTATTTTTTATTTAGGTTATCGAAATAGGATAATTTAATTGAATATTAATTTTTATGAGTGTCATATTATGACAAATTTTAAAATTTCTATTTATATAAAATTTGTATCAGGGCTAGCTTCTGATTTTCTCCCATCTCCGTCCTCCAGAACAGGAGGCAGATTATTAAGAGCAGAATATTATGATCCAGTTCCTTCTTTGTCTGTTTAGCTTTCATGGCGCAACTGAAGTCGAATACACGGGTGATGATGAAGAAATTCGGCGTTGTCAGGATTGTCTAAAAGAGCGTGAATAGGCGCTATACCCGCATCCATAGAGCATAGAAAAATTGCCGGCTTGGCTTAGAACGGATCTTTTTTGACTTTTTTAATTTCAAGGGCAATCAAGATTGAGGCAAAAATGAGCAGTCCGCCAATGATCAATAATAATGAATCATTTGCCTTGAATCCAACCCAGAAACTCAGGCCACTGCTGACTAAACAGCTTAACAGTAGAACAATTAAAATTCCGTATTTCACGATACATCTCACGTTAATTTTTTTAATCCCGTGATGATATACCTGTACTGTGAACCGCTTGTGAAAGGAAAAATATAGGTGTAACTAGAGGGTCACGCTATACGCAGTGTTGTGATCGCTGGGAGATGAGAAGGTTTTTTTGATGCTTACTCGATGCTTAAGTCAACACACGCCAAGCGTTCACGATGCAGAGGATGATTAATGAAAGGCAAAGGTAGAACACAAACTCGCTGCTCATCGAGCTGGCCTGATCAAGCCTGTAGTAATAGAGAATAAAAACTAAAAATAGGATCGCAATAAGAAAAAGCATTGTTATTTTTTAAGTCTGAGATATCTCAGCATAATAGAGGAGAGTGCATTGAAGGCAAACAGTGTGTCATTTTAATATGGAGTGTTCGTGCTTATTGAACTACTAGATATTGATTAATATAAGATTCAAACTCAAGAACCCAATAAAGAAAAGAACCATCTACTAGCCCCGAATCAAAGTCCTTAAAAAGAATTACAAGCCTTCAGGTTGTTTCAAGCCATCTTTCCAGATTGAAGAATTTTAGAGCTAAAGCCGTCCTCATGTAGACACATGGCTTAAATAACATTGAATAAGATGTCATAATTGCTAAAATGCGATTCGTTTTTTATTACAGTTTTACAAGCTAAGAAATAAAGCTTTGTAAAACAGCAATCTATCTAGGAAAATTTTCAATGCTTGATATCTATTTAACGGATGTTCAGAAAAAGGTGCAATTTACCGATTATCCGGGTGAGCATCCTGTTAAATTTATTTTAAATTTTAAGAAAATTTTCCCAAGTGTGATGGAGTTGCTGCTGCCGGTGCTGCCTGAAAATGAAAACCTGGAAGACATGACCTGGGAATCAACCACGGCAGATCTGGAATTGTTTAAATTGCTGCTCAGTGGTTGGGGCCTGATTGAGCTGCGTTTAAATGCTATTGCGAAATATAAAGATCGCGCTTTTGCAGACCGTTTGGTGAAGCAAGCACAGCAAAAACGTCAGGACTATAAAAAATCACAAAGCCAATTGGCGACGGTAGAGCTGGACTATCTGTTTATGCATGAAGTTCATGCGCAAATTGATGCAGAACTGGTCGAGCTGGGTGAAAAATTCTATTTACCGACCCTACGTGAATTGTGGCAGGGTAAAGTGGCGGCCAATGTCTTGAATGCACAATTCTAAACGGCATCTGCATTCTAGAAGTATATAAAAAATCCCCATGTAATAAACTACATGGGGATTTTCTTTAGAAGGTAGATATTTAAAACCTGCTTTCCATCATCCGGTTTTAAAACCAGTCGCTGTGCATCGACAGGCAAGTATCATCAAATTCACTCAGTAATTTGGCCTGATGTTCAATTTCCGGTAATTCCCAGCGAATAAAATAGCGCGCCGCTTGCAACTTGCCTGCTAAAAATTGCTGATCTTCTGCCAACTCAGACTGGCCAAACTGCTGTTGCGCCTTGTTGGCCATATCCAGCCATAACCAGGAAATAATCACTTTAGCCATCATATCTAAATACAGTGCAGAATTGGCCAAAGCCTCATTGGTTTGACCTTGCATAAGCGCCTGTCCCAGTTTTTGTGTGGTGCTTTGTACCGTAGCCAGATGTTTGCAGAATTTGCTAGACAGATCCAGAATGGCTGGATGCTGAATCTGTTCCAGCGTGGTGTTGATGCGTTGCATTAGCAGATTTAAGCCTTTGCCATTGTGCTGCCATAATTTACGCCCGAGTAAATCCAGTGACTGAATACCAAAAGTACCTTCATGAATCGGATTTAAGCGGTTATCCCGATAATACTGTTCTACCGGATAATCACGGGTATAGCCGGCACCGCCAAGTACCTGAATTGCCAGATCATTGGCTTTCGGACCATAGGCAGACGGGAAGGATTTGACCACAGGCGTGATCAGGTCGAGCAGAATGGCGCTATCTTCCGAGCCACCCGCCTGATGTTCATCAATCAGTCGCGCGGCAAACAGGCACAATGCCAAAGCTCCTTCTACATAGGCCTTTTGCGCTAACAACATCCGTTTCACATCGCTATGTTCAATAATATTGACCGGTTTGCTGTCGCTATTTTTTTCACTGGCCAGTCGGCCTTGCGGACGGTTTCTGGCATATTCCAGCGATTCCAAATAACCGCGATAACCGATCATCGCGGCGCCCAGCCCAACACCGACACGCGCCTCGTTCATCATTTTGAACATATATTTCAGGCCCTGACCAGCTTCACCAATCAAATAGCCTAAGCATTGGTTATTTTCACCAAAATTCAGCACAGTCGATGTTGTCCCGCGATAGCCCATTTTATGTAACAGGCCCGCCAGTTTGACATCATTGCGTTCACCCAGCGTGCCATCTTCATTGGTCAGGAATTTCGGCACAATAAACAGGGAAATGCCTTTGACACCTTGTGGCGCATCCTGAATCCGCGCCAGCACCAGATGCACAATATTTTCAGTAATGTCCTGATCACCCCCAGAAATAAACATTTTCTGGCCTTTAATTTTGTAGCTGCCATCAGCTTGTGGAATGGCTTTGGTGGTCAGATCACCCAGAGAGGAACCGACATTCGGCTCGGTCATGGCCATGGTGCCGGAAAAGCGGCCATTGAACATCGACGGGACAAAGGTCTGTTTCTGCTGCTCGGTACCGAAGGCCTGAATCAGATTCGCTGCGGCGGCGGTTAAAAATGAATAAGCCACGGTGGCAGGATTGGCCGACATAAAATAGGCATTGGCAGCCATATTAATCAGTGTGGGAAGCTGCATACCGCCCTGATCATAATCATGCTGGGCACATAACAGACCGGCCTGGGCAAACTGTTGCCAGGCCTGTTTCACTTCGGCAATGGTATGTACCTGTGTACCATCAAAATGCGGTTCTTGCGCATCGCCTTTGGCATTGTGCGGGGCAAAATAGTCTGCTGCAATGCCGCGCGCCGTATCTAAAATACTGTCGAAGGTGGCTTTGTCATGTTCCTGATAACGTTCCAGCTGGGTCAGCTGTTCGGCTGAAAATACCTGATAGAGTAAAAAATCCAGATCTTTTTGATTGATGAGTGCGGTCATGGGATGCCGTTACCTGTTTTTATTGATTGTCACTAGCTTAACAAGACTTGTATTGGCAGATAAATTGTCAATAATGACACTCAAGGAGCTAAAAACGACATTTGGGAAGAAAGCATGAAGCGGGTTTTTATTCTGGCCTATGATGGTGCACTGGCCTCGGCCATAACCGGTGTGGCCGATTTATTCAGTCTGGCCGGCATTAGCTGGAACCGGATTCAGAAACAGGACATCCAGCGTTTGTTTCAGGTGCAGATTGCCTCGCCACAGGGAAAAACGGTGCAATGCAGTAATGGTTTACGCATTGAGGCGCATCTGGCCTATAGTGAAATCCAGCAGGCCGATTTGCTGGTGATTCCGACTTTGGCCGGTTCCATCGAGCAGATTCTGGAAAAAAATCAGTTGCTCATGAATGTTCTGCAACAGGCCGATCAAGCCCAATGCCTGATTGCCGGAAACTGTACCGGGAATTTTTTTCTGGCCGAAGCCGGAATTTTACAGGGCCGCAGTGCCACCACGCATTGGGGTTTTAAAGATCAGTTCCAGCAGCGCTATCCGGAGGTCCATTTGCAGGCGGATCGCCTGATTACCCAGTCCGATCATGTCTATTGTGCCGGTGGCGGGTTGGCCTGGTTCGATTTGGGGCTACATTTAATTGAACGTTTTTATGGCTTTGAAATTGCCATTCAGACGGCCAAATCCTTTGTGCTGGATTTTCGCCGTGACAACCAGTTGTCCTATTCCTTGATGCGTATGAGCAAGCCACATCAGGATGGTTTGGTAAAAGAAATCCAGCATTGGCTGGAGCAGCATTTTAGTGAAAACTTGAATATGGAAGATGTGGCGGCGCGCTTTAATATCAGCCCGCGCACGCTCATTCGCCGTTTTAAAGCAGTGTTAGATGTGGCGCCGAATCAGTATGTGCAGGCTATTCGTATTGAAGCTGCGCAAAAACGGCTGGAAGAAACCGAGCAGCCGATTGACCGGATTATGCAAATGGTGGGCTATGAAGATCCGAGTTCATTCCGGCGTTTATTTCGCAAGAAAACCGGCCTAACCCCAATGGAATACCGCCAGCGCTTTGGCCGGCGGTTTTAAGCGTGTTGCTTTCGTTAGCGTGATAACTGTGGCTGCACCTGCTGAGCATGACGACCATGTAGCAGATAATACAGGCCTAAACACAACAGCGCGGCGATGGCACTATAGAAATACATCTGCGCATAACTAACCGATTTCAGCGCGATTCCGATCAAATACGGCCCGAAGCCCAGCCCTGCATCCAGACAGATAAAATAGGTCGAGGTCGCCAGTCCCATACGTTCCAGTGAGGTACTTTTGACCGCAATAGTCTGACAGACCGATTGAATATTGCCATAGCCCAGACCGAGCAAGCCGGCACAAAGCAGCAGCATACTGGAGTTATGCGCCTGACTTAGTAAAAACAGGGCAATCGCCATCACAATAAAGGCGGGATACATAATGATATTTTCACCTTTACGATCCATAAGCCGCCCGGTAAATGGACGCGAAAACAAAATGGCGATGGCATACATTAAAAAGAATAAGGACGCGGCTTCGACCAGATCAATTTCCTTGGCGTAAAAGTTAATAAATGACAGCACGCCGGAATAACAGATGGAAGCAAACAGCATAATCAGGGAAATGGGCAGCGCATTCTTTTCCAGATACTGGGTCCAGAAGCCAAAACCTTTGCCTGCTGTCGCGGTGGCTGCAGGTTTAGGCTGTGCCAGGTTCGGCATCCGGATAAAACAGGCCACCACCAGACAGCCCAGCGCCAAGGCACTGGATAAGCTAAAAATTGTCTGATAACTGGTGTGCAGCATCATCCAGATCGCGACAAAAGGACCAATCGCCGTACCCAGGGTGCTGCTCATGCTGTAATAGCCAATACCTTCACCACGGCGGGTGGGCGGCAGAGTTTGTGCGATGACTGTGCCGAGTACGGTAGAGGCGACTCCCATCATAAAGCCATGAATAAAACGGATGCCGAGCAGGGCAGTCACCCCCATCTCTATAAAATAGCCTAAGGAAAGCAGCAAGAAACCGGCCAGCCCAAAAAGCAGGGTGCTACGATAACCGAAACGCTGTAGGCATTTGCCAATCAGCAGACGGCCAAATAAGGTGCCGACAATAAACAGTCCTGAAATTAAACCGGCTTCGGCAATGCTGGCATTTAATTCCGCCACGGCATAACCGACAATCACAATCACCAATAGATAAAAAATCAGTACCAGTTGAAAATTGATCAGGCCGACCAGGATAAAGTTTCTGGTCCATAGCGGTGCTTGTGCTGAACTCATTTGTCTTCACCTTGTAGGGTCAGTTGTAACTGTTCACTCAGCTGATTAAGGATCTCGCGGGTATGGGCGATGTCCGCAACTGCAAAAGACTGCAACAGCTGCTGTTCAAACTGATCAATCTGGGTTGAACAATGCTTGAAAAGTTCCTGCCCGTGAGAGCTAAAAGTCAGGCATTTCTGCCGTTTATCGCTACTTTCAAGCTGATGGATTAAACCCAAGTCCAGCAACACCCGAATACGTTTGGTGATGCTCGGTTTGGATACCTTTAAATAGGTGGCAATATCTACCTGGGTACATTGCTGTTTTAAATGAATGACATATAACACCTGCCACAAGGAATAATTAAGCTGATGTGGCAATAACAGGGTATTAACTTCATCGCTGAACAGACGCGCGCAGCGTAATAAGGCGGTACGAAATTTTAAGGGAGAGCTTGGCATAAAAAAAATAGTTAACCAGGGTAACTAAAACAAAGTCAATGTACGCCTGTTCGGAATTTTTTTCAAGTAGGGAAGCCAGAGAAGGATTCAAAAAAACAGATGATAAAAGATGAGGGGGCAACGTGTATTGCTATAGATTTGTTAAGCAGCGTTAAGGTCAATCAACTGAACTACAAAAATTCCTCTCATCCAGTCCTGTCTATCCAGCTGATAAACCGCAAGAATAAAAAATCAGCGCTTCTATCTTCCAAAAAACTCATCAGTTGCAGAAATTACTCGCTTAAAGATTCTTGATCAAAAGCCTACACAAGGCCTATACAACTTCGTCCTATGCTGAAGCGCGATGAGAAAAATTCAAAACGCTATATTTAAAACTCTACACCCTGAGCGCAGCTCGACCTTTTGAAAGGTGGCATGATGACCCTCGGTTTTACCGCGCTGGAACTGGCCCGGATTCAGTTTGCCTTTACAGTTTCGTTTCATATCATTTTTCCGGCCATTTCCATTGGTCTGGCCAGTTTTCTGGCGATTCTGGAATGGCGCTGGTTACGCAGTCGTAATCCGATTTATCAGGACCTGTTTAAATTCTGGGTCAAGATTTTTGCGGTCGCCTTTGCCATGGGGGTGGTTTCTGGCATTGTCATGAGCTATCAGTTTGGCACCAACTGGAGTGAATTTTCCCGTATCGCCGGCAGTGTCACCGGACCATTATTGGCCTATGAAGTGCTCACCGCTTTCTTTTTGGAAGCGGGTTTCCTCGGCATCATGCTGTTTGGTTGGGGACGGGTGGGACCTAAAGCACATTTTTTCTCGACTTTAATGGTCGCAATTGGCACCTGTATTTCCATGTTCTGGATTTTATCAGCCAATAGCTGGATGCAAACTCCGCAAGGTTTCAGCATCGAAAATGGCATTCTGGTGCCACAGGACTGGTGGGCCATTGTCTTTAATCCGTCATTCCTGTATCGGCTGGCGCATATGGCTATTGCCGCCTTTTTGGTCTCTGCTTTGCTGGTGGCTGCCACGGCTGCCTGGCATTTACTTAAAGGCCGTCGGGATGCACTGGTAAAAACCTCGTTTTCGATGGCCCTGTGGCTGATGCTGATCTTAACTCCCTTACAGGTGCTGGTGGGCGATTTACATGGCTTGAATACCCTGCAACATCAACCAGCCAAACTGGCAGCGATGGAAGGGCATTGGAATACCACTCATGAGAAAGGCATGCCGCTGTATCTGTTTGGTATTCCAGATATGCAGGCCGAAGAAACCAAATATGTGCTGGCGATTCCCAACTTGGGCAGCGTAATTCTGACCCATTCGCTGGATGGCACCGTGACCGGTTTAAAAGAATTTGCCCCGGAAGATCGGCCCAATTCGACCATTGTGTTCTGGAGTTTCCGGATTATGGTCGGCTTAGGCGTGCTGATGCTAATTCTGGCGCTGTGGGGATTGTGGCTACGTAAACGGCAGCGTTTATATGAACATCGTCGCTTTCAGCGTTTTGCCCTGTGGATGGGGCCCTCCGGTTTTATTGCCTTATTGGCCGGCTGGTTTACCACAGAAGTCGGCCGCCAGCCGTGGGTGGTCTATGGGGTGTTACGTACCGAAGATGCCTTATCGCCGGTGTCTGCAGAGCAGGTTGGCCTGAGTTTGATGATTTTTGTACTGGTGTATTTTGTGGTGTTTGGGATGGGCATTTATTACATGCTCAGACTGATGCACAAAGGGCCGGGACTGATTCATTCAGCGCCATCATCAGCCTCTGATGCTGAGCTTACTCAAGCCTCCAGACGGCCATTAAGCAGTGTCACCGAGCAGATCGACCCGCCCACCGAGCGTCCCAAACAGGAGCAGGAGCCATGATGGATTTATCTTTGCTGTGGATCGGGATTATTGCCTTCGCGGTGCTGATGTATGTGGTGTTAGATGGCTTTGATTTGGGCATCGGGATTTTATTTCCATTTTTTCCCGAGCAGGCAGAGCGGGATGTGATGATGAATACCGTCGCGCCAATTTGGGATGGCAATGAAACCTGGATGGTGCTGGGAGGCGCCAGCCTGTTTGCTGCTTTTCCCTTGGCCTATGCCACGGTACTTTCGGCCCTGTATTTACCGGTCATTTTAATGGTGATTGCCTTAATTTTTCGCGGTGTTGCCTTTGAGTTTCGTTTTAAGGCCAACAGCAGCAAACACTGGTGGGACAAAGCTTTTATTGGTGGCTCTGTTTTTAGCAGCTTTTTACAAGGCGTAATTTTGGGCGCTTATATTCAGGGTATTCGTACCGAGCAGGGGGTATATGCGGGCCATGGCTTGGACTGGTTAACGCCGTTTAGCCTGTTTACTGGTGCTGGCGTGGTAATGTTGTACGCCACTTTAGGTTGTGGCTGGCTCATTTTTAAAACCGATCAGGCGCTACAGCAGCGTATGTACCGTTTAATGCCGAAGATGCTGATCGGCCTATTGATTGTTTTAGCAGCCGTCAGTATTTATACCCCGATAACCCAGCCGCACATTGCCGAGCGCTGGTTTAGTCTGCCGCAGCTGCTGTATTTCTCTCCGGTGCCGATACTGGTGCTGATCTTTACTTATCTGGCTTTAAAAGCCTGCCGGCAACAGCAACAGTTTCGCCCATTTTTGTATACGCTGGCCTTGGTATTTCTGGCCTATAGCGGTTTTTTAATCAGCTTATGGCCTTATATTATTCCGCCCTCGGTCAGCTTCTGGCAGGCTGCTGCACCGGAAAGCAGTCAGCGTTTTACTCTCATTGGCGCGCTGATTTTAATTCCGATTATTCTAGGTTATAGCGCGATGTCCTATTGGATTTTTCGCCATAAAGTCCGGGTGGGGGATGATGGCTATCATTAAAGAAAATCGACATGAAGCACATCATCCCAGCTCAGTTATTTCTTTAGTCATCAAGGAGCCGCAATGAAACGTACACAGCTGCTGTGGTTTATTGGTCTCTGGCTGGCCGGTTTTGTGGCGTTGGCGCTGATTGCCGGAGCTTTTCGTTTGCTGGTGCAATGGGCTTATTAAGCTGAATCATCTTCGGACTTTAAAAATTCACCTGAGCATTTTATTTACGGTTCTGTTTGCGATAGACACTTGGCCGCACCGGGCGGCTACTTTTCCAGAGTCCTTTTTTCCGCGCTCTGGCCTGAGTCTGTAAGGCGCGCATATGCGCCAGCTGCTTGCGATCACGAATATAATCTTCATAGACCCAGGCGGCGCCACGTTTGACCAGTTCTTCATTGACATTTTTACGGTAGCGATAAATCACCCCAACATGGCGGCCATAGCGGTCAATATCGGTAATTTTGACCCGTACCACCTTCTGATGCAGCATGGTTTTCACCAGACGCCGGGTTTCCGGACCATAACTTTGACTCGATTCTGGCGCATCAATATAGGCAAAGCGGATGCGGGTTTCTGAACGTCTTAAATTAAAACGGTATAGGGTGAGGGTATCGCCATCGCTGACCGCAGTGACCCGCGCCCAATAGGTTTTGCCTTTTTTAAAAGGTCGAAACAGTTGCTGCACAAAGCGGGAAATCTTACCCAACAGCATAAACGCAACAAGACAGCATCCAGCGGCCAATGCCAGCAGCCAGAAAGGGGAGAGTTCAGTCAACATAGACGCTTTCAATTCAGCTGAACAGACCAGCCAGCTGTAAACCGTGAAAAATAAAAGTGCTAGTGTAAAAGAAATGGCGCAATTCGCCGGTCGATTAAATCGCCAATTAGCTAATTTTTAACAAATCAGCTACGCTGCAACGCCTGATCTGGCAAGGGCTTGAGCGATGTTTGAAATTTAATGAAGATAAAGCGCCTTGAATTTGAGTGATCTAAATAGCCTAAGTAAATTTTCTGACCTCATTTAAAATAGCCTAAGCATAATTAAGATTAATCTACTGAAATAGCCTAAGCAAAAATTTTAGAAATCTCCGCTCTTAAAAATGCATGACGTGCATTCTCCTGCATCTCCTTATACCAGAACATCCCCAAATCAATTTGCGGCAGGTCGACAGGCGATTCAAAAATATGCAGCTTCGGGTCAATATGTAAATGCCGCAAAATACTTTCCGGAATGGTCAGCATCGCCGTGTCATGCTGCGCCAGAATTTGCAGGGCAGTGGAATAATGCTGACAGCGTAATAACAGGGTTCGCGACAGCTGATTGCGCTTTAAATAAATATCTTCCAGCAGCAAGCCACTACGGCGTGAAGAAACACCAATATGCGGCGCAGACAAATATAATTCTTTATCTATGGATGAACGCTGGCTACAAACCACGAAACGGTCTTGTACCAGCGCCTGAAACTGGATTTTATCGCCCAGGTTGTGTTCCAGATCAATCACAAAATCAATTTGCTGGGTCGCCAGATCATTGATCATGGTTTTACGGTCCAGCTTGCTGCTTAAAAACTGAATCTCCAGATTCAGCTGCTGAAAATGCTGCACCAGTTTGGGAAAAATAATCGGTTCAATTTCATCATGTATGGCAATTTTCAGGGTATGTACCATCGCCGGTTCAAACTGCTGTTTTTGCCGGGCAATATGCTGAATAGACAGCAGTGCAGTTTTAATGGTCGGATAAATCTGCTCGGCAAACGGCGTTGGTAACATCTGATGGCCGGTGCGAATAAACAGATCATCCTGTAACTGTAACCTAAGCCGTTGTAAGGCATGACTGGTGGCCGACTGGCTGATACATAAGAGCTGCGCCGCTTTGGAAATATTTTTTTGTTCAAAAATCGCAATAAACAGCGGGTATAAATTAATATCAATACGATGAAAAGCACCCAGATCCATCGGGCTATTATTATGAATATTGTGCATAGTATTTAATTCAATAAAATCATTTCATGCATAATAATTTTTAGGTTAAGGTGTTGTAAAGCCAATATAACAACAGATTGAGGAAGCTACAGTCATGTTTGAATTGTCAGCACGCGCACAGGATTATCTCGAAAGAACCCAACAGTTTATTCAAACAGAAATTGAACCAAGTGAGGCCGACTTTTGGCAGCAGGTGCATGAACTGAATCAGGGTGGTGACTGGACGCAATGGCAGTGGCCGGCGCAATTAGAAAGTTTAAAAGCCAAAGCCAAAGCCGCGGGACTGTGGAATATGTTTTTGCCTTGTCCTAATTTGGGCCAGGGCCTGTCAGTGCAGGAATATGCACATATTGCCGAATTGTCTGGCCGTAGCCTGATTGCCCCGACCGTATTTAACTGTAACGCGCCAGATAGCGGCAACATGGAAGTGTTATGGCGTTATGGTTCAGAACAGCAAAAACAGCAATGGTTGATGCCGCTGCTCGAAGGCAAAATCCGCTCGGTGTTTTGTATGACTGAACCGGCGGTCGCCTCTTCTGATGCGACCAATATGCAGGCTACGGCGGTGGTAGAAGGCGATGAGATTGTCCTGAACGGGCGTAAATGGTGGTCATCGGGTCTGGGTGATCCGAATGCCAAAATCATTATTTTTATGGCGCATACCCCGGACGAAAGCAAAGACCGTCATCATCAACATTCGATGGTGCTGGTCCCGGTTGATACTGCAGGGGTGAAAATTGAACGTATGTTACCGGTGTTTGGCGATTACGATGCGCCGCATGGGCATGGTGAAGTCAGCTTTGACAATGTCCGTGTGCCAGTGGCCAATTTTATTGGTGGTGCCGGCCAAGGTTTTGAAATTGCCCAGGGCCGTTTAGGACCCGGCCGGATTCATCACTGTATGCGTTGTATCGGTGCGGCAGAAAAATCACTGGAACTGATGATTGACCGTGGCATGAACCGGACTGCCTTTGGCAAGGAAATCCTGAAACTGGGTGGCAACCTGGAGCGTGTGGCCGAAGCGCGTGTGGCAATTGATCAGGCCCGCCTGTTAACACTCTATGCCGCCTATAAAATGGATACTGTAGGCAATATGGCCGCCTTAACAGAAATTTCTGCCATTAAAGTGGTGGCGCCAAGCGTGCTGGAAAAAGTGGTAGATATGGCCATGCAAATCCACGGCGGTGCCGGGCTGTCCCGCGATACGCCATTGACCGGTTTCTTTGCTCAGGCACGTGCCTTACGTTTGGCCGATGGCCCGGATGAAGTGCATAAAGGCATGATTGCCAAACTGGAACTGGCCAAACGTGGCTACAGTACCCGTCGTAAAAAATAAGTGGCAAAACACCAGAAACAGTGTGGGTCTTTACAGCTGAAAATGCTCTAATAGAGCAAGACCTAAAAAAGTGAAAAATCAGGAAAATAACATGTCAGTGATTGATGTTGGCGGTCAGGTTCGTGAAGGCGAGGAACTGGATATTCAGGCAGTAAGCCAGTGGTTAAAGGCGCAAGGGGTTGATGTTCAGGAACCCGTTGAAGTGACCCAATATTCAGGCGGTGCCTCCAACTGGACCTATCGTCTGAACTATCGCAATGCCGATTTAATTTTACGTCGTCCACCCAAAGGCACCAAAGCCAAATCTGCGCATGACATGGCGCGTGAATATCATGTACAAAAAAATCTGGCGCCGTATTATCCGGTGTTACCGCAGATGGTGGCGCTGTGTCAGGATGAATCGGTGATTGGCTGTGATTTTTATATCATGCAGCGCGTGGAAGGTATTATCCCGCGGGCCAAACTGCCGCCAGAACTGAACTTTGATGAAACCCAGGTTCAGGAACTGTGCATTAATGTGATTGATAAATTAATCGAGCTGCATCAGGTGCCGTATCAGGGCACTGAACTGGAAAAACTCGGTAAAGGTGATGGCTATTGCCGTCGTCAGGTGGAAGGCTGGGACAGCCGTTATGAAAAAGCCAAAACCCTGAATGTGCCGTCATTTAAATATGTGCGTAAATGGCTGCACGAGAATATTCCGGCAGATTCCACCACCTGCATTATTCACAATGACTGGCGTTTTGATAATGTGATTTTAAATCCGCAGCATCCAACCGAAGTGATTGGCGTGCTGGACTGGGAAATGGCAACTCTGGGCGATCCGCTGATGGATCTTGGTTCCGCTTTGGCCTACTGGGTAGAAGAAACCGATAACCAGATTTTTAAAGCCACCCGCCGTCAGCCGACCCATTTAAAAGGCATGTTCACCCGTAAACAGGTGGTCGATTACTATCTGGAAAAAACCGGCCTGCAACCGGAAAACTGGACCTTCTATGAAGTGTTCGGGATTTTCCGTCTGGCGGTGATCGCCCAGCAGATTTACTACCGTTATTATCATAAACAGACCAATAATCCGGCCTTTAAAGATTTCTGGATTGTGATTCATGCCTTGCACATCCGCGCCTTAAAACTGATTGGGCTGCAAAAAATTGAAGCCAATGAGCTGGCACAAAAATATATGGCCAAATTTAAGGAGCTGCTGCCGAAATGACGACCATTTATTTAATCCGTCATGGCCAGGCTTCTTTTGGTGCAGAAAGCTATGACCAGCTTTCGCCGAATGGGGAATTGCAGGCCAAACTGCTGGGGCAGTATTTTGACAACATCTTAAAAGAAGAACCCTATGTGGTGGCCGGCTCCATGCAGCGCCATCAGCAGACTGCACAGATCGCTCTGGCCGAATGTTTCCCTGAAGCTCATCTGGTCACCAATCCGGACTGGAACGAGTTTAATCATCAGCAGGTGTTTGCCCAATACGAACCGCGCTTTAATGAACCGCATTTATTAAAGGCCGATGTAGCCAAAGAGCTTAATCCGCGGGCGTATCTGGCAAAAATTTTTGAAGGTGCCATTGAACGCTGGACTGGCGGTGAATATCACCATGAATATGAAGAATCCTGGCCGCATTTCAAGGCCCGGGTCGAAACCGCCTTGCAAAACCTGTGTGATGAACTGGCCCAAACCAAACCGCGTTACGCGATTGTGTTTACTTCGGGCGGCGTCATTTCGGTTGTTGCTGGAAAAATTCTGGAACTGAATCCTAACCGGACTTTTGCACTGAACTGGGCCATCGCCAATACCAGCATGACCACTTTGCGTCTGGTCGGCAATGAGCCACAACTGTTAAGTCTGAATGAACATCATTTTATAAAAGCACAACATCCAGAATTATTAACTTGGATTTAATCAAGGAATAGACAGATGACCAAAACAATTTTAATTACCGGCGCAAGTTCCGGCATTGGTGCCGGTATGGCCCGCGAATTTGCGCAAAAAGGCTATAACCTGGCCATTTGTGCGCGTCGTATGGAACGTCTGGAAAGCTTAAAACAGGAACTGGAAAGCAAGTACGGCGTGAGCGTGGCCGCAAAAACCTTAGATGTCACCAATTATGATCAGGTATTTGAGGTGTTCCGTGCCTTTAAAGAAGAGCTCGGCACAATTGACCGGATTATTGTCAATGCCGGGGTTGGTGAAGGCCGCCGGATCGGCAAAGGTAACTTTGCGATTAACCGCGCCACGGTTGAAACCAACTTTATTTCAGCGCTGGCGCAATGTGAAGCTGCGGTAGAAATTTTCCGTGCCCAAAACTCTGGCCATCTGGTGATGATTTCTTCCATGAGCGCAATGCGTGGTATGCCAAAACATCTGACTGCGTATGGCGCCAGTAAAGCCGGCGTGGCGCATCTGGCTGAAGGCATCCGTGCCGAGCTGATTGATACGCCAATTAAAGTTACCACCATTTTCCCGGGGTATATCCGTACCGAAATTAACGAAGGCGCGAAAAAATTACCATTTGAAGTGGATGAGCAAACTGGTTCACGCTTACTGGCTGCAGAAATTGAAAAAGCACCGGTAAAAGCTTATGTGCCAAAATGGCCATGGTTGCCACTGGGCTTGGCCATGAAAGTCTTACCGTTAAAACTGGTCAATAAGCTCGGTTAATTCATATTAATATCAAGTGAAAAGTTCCATTTGGCGCTTTTCACTTTTTATTTTAAATGTTTGTTTTAAATATTTGAAAATTTAAAAATATTTCATAGAAAGATAAAAATAGAGGGCTTATTTTGGTTAAAATAGGCCCGATTTTTTTGAAGATGATCGACAATGCGATGTTTCTGAAGCTTGCAACCTTGGGTTTAATTCCCGCCCTGATTATTCAAGGCCGCCGGGTCAAGAAAAATACCTTAAGACTGGCAGAGCCAGAAGGCGAACGTGAAGGCACGAGCGGTCAGGGACAGGCCTTATCCATTTTGATTCTGGGTGATTCAGCCGCTGCCGGCGTTGGCGTTAGCCATCAGGAAGATGCCTTGCTCGGCGCGATTCTGGCCGGACTCACTTCCGAATTTCAGGTCAGCTGGAAACTGCATGCCAAAACAGGCAATACCACGGGGGAGGTCATTCAAAGCGTTCAGCAGCTGGACACTGAAAAGTTTGATGTAGTGGTCACCTCGGTCGGGGTGAATGATGTCACCAAATTGATACCAGCCGATATCTGGATTCAAAAGCAGGCGCAGTTGTATCAGCTGATTGCAGCTAAATTCCAGCCACAGCTCATCCTTGCAGCAGGTGTACCACCGATGCAACTTTTCCCGGCTTTACCGAATCCGCTGGCGTGGCTGTTTGGCCAATATGCCAAGCAGATGAACCGTGAACTGCATAAATTTATTCAAAAGCAGCCAAACATGGACTGGATTGAATATGACATTGCACAATATCAGCAGATGAAACTGGAAATGGCCGAAGATGGCTTTCATCCGAGTAAAGAAATTTATCAAATATGGGGCAAAGAAGTAACACTCAAAATTAAACAACGGCTTAAGATGAATAAAGTGAATTGAGTTTGCTGCCTTATGATTGATGATCTTGAAATTGAAACCCATCCCTTTGAGCCTTTTTTACCCTCCAATGCCAAACTGCTGATGATGGGCAGTTTTCCACCGCCCAAAAACCGCTGGAAAATGGAATTTTATTATCCGAATTATCAGAATGATATGTGGCGGATTTTTGGTATCTGCTTTTTTCAGGATAAAAACTATTTTTTAGACCTGCCGAATAAAAACTTTCAGCTCGAACTGATTCAAAACTTTTTAAAAGATACCGGTATTGCGCTGTTTGATACCGCCTACCGGATCAGCCGTTTAAAGGGCAATGCTTCAGATAAATTTCTGCATATTCACACCCCGACCGATTTAAATCGGCTGCTCCAGCAAATGCCGCTGTGTCAGTACATTATGACCACGGGTGATAAAGCCACTGATACCTTGATGGAATCAATGCCGGAAGGCACGCCGAAACCGGTAATTGGCCAATCTTCACAGGCGATCTTTGCTGGTCGAGAGCTGCATTTATACCGTATGCCGTCTTCATCTCGCGCCTATCCCTTAGCGGTGGAGAAAAAGGCTGAACTTTATTGCGGTCTGTTTAAGGATGTCGGCCTGCTTTAAAAAAGAGAGGATGTCTTTGGCATCATTGATGGATATTCCACCCATCTAAACGCATGAATATGTACCTCCCGAATCTGGGTGAAATCCGACCAGATCAGCTTGCTGCCGCGTGTCCATTTTAACGGCGCAATTCTACGGCGCACCTGATGCATTTCCTCGGCAGTGGCCGGGCGTAACTCACCAATTTCAGCATATAAACGCACACCCAGATAAGTACGAAATTGACCTGACATCATTGATTTTAGCCAGAACCCGCGGCTACTGTTTACGGCCTGAATACAGGCCTGCGCATTATGTTTGAGATGCTGTTGCAGCGTGGCAGAGTAGGTATCAAAAAAGAAACCGGTGGGAGAGCTGTCGTTTAAAAATAAGGTTCCAATCGGGGTGATATTCGGGATACCTTCTGGACTCACACTGGCGATGGAGCAGTGCATACTGGCGCGCTGCGCCTGCGCAACCACTTGTCGTATTTGCCCCCAGGTTTGAGCATCCATATTCTTGTTCATTTTTATACTCATTTTATAGTTAAAACCAGCATAATAAAGACCAGAACTATTGTTATGCGTGAAAGCGCAACTGCATATTCATCATAAATTGGATTTAAAAATAGAACGAGAGGAAATCTGACGAGCACAGCTCAGAAAAGAGCGAAAAACTTCGCTCTTTTTTCATGTTTCAGCAGTAAAAGCAGAATAAAAGGACTTAAGCTCCGTATTCCACATAATCCCATAAATTCAGGCGGGCTTTAATTTCCTTGCGGATTTGCGGCAACATCGGTAATAAAGTGCCATCAATCCATAAGCTGAGGGCTTGGGCTGAGAGCGGTTGCTGTGCATCATCCACCAGTTGTGCACCTTTGACCATCACCAAGGTTTCCTGTTCAGCCGCAGTTTCTACACCCTTAAACAACACCTGCAATTCAAAACCGGTGTCCTGAATCAGCCATTCCAGTTCCAGCTGAATATTCTCATTCGATTGCAACACTACCTGACCTTCAAGCTGCTCCGAGTCGGACAGGCAATCATGTTCGACCCGCACTTTGGCCAGAAACCACTCTTGCTGGCCCAATTCATTCAGGGTTTTAGTCGGGCTGAGAATATCACTTAATTTAAATTGACGGCTTAAATCAAAAAATTGCATGAGGAGAGATCTAAAAAAGAAGAAAAATAAAGCGTGAATTTTAAAGTAATGTAGCAGAAGAGTAAAACCTTCTGGCGATAAATACGAAGTGAGAGATCACACAATCTCTCCGGGTATCGGGTTTGCTGCAAACCCATAGAGCAACTCGTATTCAATTATCTTGGTCAATGTATATTTACTGTAATGTGGATGTCATTACATCATCCACTCGATTGGGACATGGGTCATTAAATTCATCACAAAACGCTGGAAACTGGTGGTTTCCGGATCAACCTTGTGCTGAATCACTGAACCATCTTTTTGATAATCCAGCCAGATAATATGTCCTTTCTCATCCAACCCTAGTTCATAGGCAATTTGCGGCAGGTACTGATTCAATGAATCTGAAATTTCATCCTGGAGTTCATCAGATTCCAGCACTAGCCCGACTTCGGTATTTAAAAAAGCCGAGCGCGGATCAAAATTAAAAGAGCCAATAAATACCTTGCCATCAATATCAAAGAATTTGGCATGCAGGCTGGAAGCACTGCGGCCTTTGGCTGGAATCACGTTACCGGTAATAATTTCATACCAGGTACGTTCTTCGCGCTGAATATAACGCTTGAACTCATACAGTCGAATGCCACTGGCCAATAGCTGCGGCCGGTATTGCTGATAGAAGGCATGTACAATCGGTACATCATTGGCCATATACGAGTTGGTCAAAACCCGGATATCAATGCCGTTTTCTGCCAAACGGCTCATATAATCTGTACCACGTTGGGTTGGAATAAAATAGGCAGACACCAGTTCCAGATGCTGATTGGGTGTGCCCATAATCTGGATCATCTGATGGTAAATCATCTCTTCATCTTTGGCTTTGCCCTGGATTTTTTCTGGCGGGTCAGCCACAAAATGAGCTTTGGCCCAATGATAGGAACGCTGTTTTAAATACTGCGCCACCTGTTGCTCGGCAAAACTGATCCGATGTTGCACCTCCTGTTCATCCAGTTGCTGGCTGGCATATTTTTCCCGCAGCAAGGTCAAGCTATTACGATGGTATTTATTGCTGTTCTGGTCCATCAGCTGGACCAGATTAAAACTCAGTTCATGGTTCCAGAAAGCACGGAAATTATCGTTGGCTTTTTTGACCGCATTACCGGCAAAGAGAATATCTACATCGGTAAACTGAAAGTCATCACTGGCATCAAAATATTCCCGGCTGATATTGCGGCCACCAGTCACGGCAATCGCGCCATCGGCAATAATCAGTTTGTTGTGCATGCGGTGATTCACAGCCTGCATCCGGAAGGCATAATCCAGCGCCCGAAAATGACGGAATTTATAAGGATTAAACAGGCGAATTTTAAAATTCGGATGATGGCTGAGTGCCAGCAAGGTATCGTCCAGTTGGGTGCCATTTTGGTCATCAATCAGTAACCGGACCTGTACCCCGCGGTCGGCGGCTTTGAGTAATTCGGCCAGCACTAAATGACCAATTTCGTCATCGGTCCAGATGTAATACTGCAGGTCTAAATGATGTTTGGCGTTATGAATTAAATGTAAACGTGAAGCAATACTGATAAATCCGTCATACAGCGGTAAATAGGCGGTTTGTCCGCGTTGTAGTTGTGCCTGTGCCTCTGGTCGCGGCATCCAGTGTTCAAAATCTGGTTCAATTGGCGCATCCTGCGCAGCATAGTTCTGTTCAAGCGAATTACAACCGGTACATGCCAGAATCAGACAGCACAACCAGATCATGTTGTAATATTTTAATGGCATCATTTTTATGAAGTAAATTTTTACTGATTCATATAGATTATCATGATGTTATAGGTTGAATCTGTTGATAAAAAGCGGTTACTGTAAGACATCTGTTAAAGACGTATCAAAAGGATGATCAATTTCATGAAATCAAGAGCTGCGGTCGCATTTGGTCCGGGTCAACCCCTTGAAATTGTAGAAATAGACGTGGCTCCGCCAAAAGCTGGAGAGGTCTTGGTTAAAATTAGTCATACCGGTGTATGTCATACGGATGCCTTTACCTTGTCAGGTGATGATCCTGAAGGGGTGTTTCCAGCCGTGTTGGGGCATGAAGGTGCGGGTGTGGTGGTGGAAGTCGGTGAAGGCGTGACCAGTCTCAAGCCGGGTGATCATGTGATTCCACTGTATACCGCGGAATGTGGTGAATGTCTGTTCTGTCAATCGGGCAAAACCAACCTGTGCGTGGCGGTGCGTGCTACCCAAGGTAAAGGTTTGATGCCAGATGGTACCACCCGTTTTTCGTATAATAGTCAGCCCATTTATCATTACATGGGCTGTTCAACTTTCAGTGAATATACTGTGGTGGCCGAAGTGTCACTGGCCAAAATTAACCCGGAAGCCAACCATGAACAGGTGTGCTTGTTGGGCTGTGGTGTAACCACCGGTATTGGCGCGGTGCATAACACTGCCAAAGTGCAGGAAGGTGACAGCGTTGCCGTGTTTGGTTTAGGCGGGATTGGTCTGGCCGTGGTGCAAGGTGCGCGTCAGGCCAAAGCCGGCCGTATTATTGCAATTGATACCAACCCGGAAAAATTTGAACTGGCCAAACAGTTTGGTGCGACTGACTGCATTAACCCGAATGATTATGAGCGCCCAATTCAGGAAGTAATTGTTGAAATGACCGGTTGGGGTGTTGATCATTCCTTTGAATGTATCGGCAATGTCAACGTCATGCGTTCCGCGCTGGAATGTGCCCATCGTGGCTGGGGCCAATCGGTGATTATTGGTGTGGCTGGTGCCGGTAAAGAAATCTCGACCCGCCCATTCCAATTGGTGACGGGCCGTAAATGGATGGGCACTGCATTTGGTGGCGTTAAAGGCCGTTCACAATTACCAGGCATGGTCGAGCAGGCCATGAAAGGTGATATTCAGCTGGAGCCTTTTGTTACCCATACCATGCCGTTAGAACAGATTAATGAAGCATTTGACTTAATGCATGAAGGTAAATCAATTCGTAGTGTAATTCATTTCGAGTCGTAATGACCTTATCTAAAAAACACCGGGCTTAGACCCGGTGTTTTTTTGTATCTGCACTCACAGAAACCATCACAACTGATATCTTTTTTCTATCAAAACTGCCCAGTCTCGCTACAAAGTAGAACTAGGCTGCATGCTTAAAGTCAGGAATATGCACAGAAAATTGTATATTCTTAAGCCATTTTAATTACAAAAAGAATATACAAAAACTGGGTATTTTTATTTACCGTGGGTTAAAAATAATTTTTATAGCTCTTATAATACATATTTGTATAGAAGTGTGATCTTATTGGCACTATAAATCGGAAAATGCGATATGAGTCATATTAATCTGCTTGAGGTATTAAAAGACAAGTCCAAACAGGTCACGCCTAAACTTGAGAAATCTCCTTTTCAGAAAGACTTTATTCGCGCCATTGAAATGATGCCACAACTGATTTGGGTTAGTTCAGCCGGACATCATCTATATAATTCTAATTTTAAACAGTATCTTGCTTCAGATGAGCAAAGCCTGACTGCTCAAAGCTGGCTGAATGCCATTCACCCGGAAGATGCCGAGCATCTGTGTTTTTTATGGGAAAGTGCGCAAAAAAGTGGTCAGAGTTTTGAAAAAGAATGCCGGATTCGGGATCGCCAGCAGCGCTATCACTGGTTTTTGTTAATTGCCCGAAATTCGCAGCAGCTCGAGGGTTGTGACCAGTGGATGATCAGCTGTACCAATATTCATGACAGTGCGGTGAAATATCGGGAAACCAAAGATACCTTACGTGCCCACACCCATATGCTGGATGTCAGTGTTGACTGTATCAAGATTGTCAAACCGGATGGCTCACTGTCGCATATGAACCGTTCAGGTTGCCAGGCCTTGCTAGGCAAAGAGCGGGAAAAGAACTTCGGCATGAAATGGCTTGACCTGTTACCACCCGAAGCTCGTGAAAAAGGTCAGCAGGCCATTCGTGAGGCGATTAAAGGCAAAAATTCCCATTTCCCGGGTATGAGCATTAATCAGGATGAAGTGAAATACTGGGACAATATGCTGACCCCAGTGCTGAACGAACACGGCGAAACCACCAGTATTTTATGTGTGTCGCGTGATGTGACCTTGCAAAAAATTGCCGAAGATAAATTAAGACTCAGCAGTGAAGTCGATGATCTGACCAAGCTGATTAACCGCCGAACTTTCCGGAAAAAAACCAAACAGGCAATTCAGGTCGCCAAAGAAACCCGCACATTGGTCGGGGTCATGCTGATTGACCTGGATCATTTTAAAAATATTAACGATACCCTGGGCCATCAGGCCGGCGATCATTTATTAAAAGTATTGTCCAAACGCTTTCAAAAATATATTTCAGAACAGGTCAGTATTGCGCGCCTGGGTGGTGATGAGTTTGCCGTGGTGGTGCATTCGGTTGAAAATGAACAGCAGCTGATTGAACTGGCCAAGAAGTTTGCCAAACTGCTGGATGCACCCATTACCTATAGCGGCCGGGTCATTAACTGCGGCATGAGCATTGGCTGTTCGATGTATCCCAAAGATGCCAGAGAAATTCCCGAACTGATGAAATGTGCCGATACCGCGCTGAATGACCTGAAAGCCGGTGGCCGAGGTGGCATCCGCATGTTTGATCATTCTATGCTGGCGGCGGTCCAGAGCAAGGCAGAGCAGTTGCAGACTGCACGCATGATTATTCGTGAACAGCGGATTGTACCGTTTTATCAGCCGAAAGTGTGTATTGAAACCGGTGAGCTGATTGGCTTTGAGGCTTTATTACGCTGGCAGGATGCACAGCAGCGTTACCGTTATCCGAAAGAGCTGCTAGAAGCATTTAGCGATTATGAGCTGACTACAAAAATCAGTGAATTGATGCAGCAGGCGATTTTTAGTGATTTACAAAGCTGGATCAAACAGGGTCTACAGACGGTGCCGGTGTCAATTAATGCTTCGCCGGTGGAATTGATGCGCGATAACTACGCAGAAGTGCTGTTAAAACGGATGCAGCATTATCAGATTCCGGCGCAATTAATTGAAATTGAAATTACTGAGCAATCGCTGGCCGAGCGTGGCTCTGAATGTGTGATTCGTACCATCCATAAACTGAAACAGGCCGGTATTCGCATTTCGCTGGATGATTTTGGCACCGGACATTCCTCCTTAACCCATTTACGTGATTATCCGGTAGATAGCCTGAAAATTGACTGTGATTTCGTCAACCGCATCAATAGTGATAAATCAATTCAGGCCATTGTCGAAGCGATTATCAAGTTAGGGCCGGTTTTGTCCTTGGATATTATTGCCGAAGGCATTGAAACCAAGGAGCAGTTTGAAACCCTGAAACAGTTTGGCTGCCATTTTGGTCAGGGCTATTTATTTAGCAATGCTGTCAATCAGCTTGAAGCCAAGCAGATGTTAAAAGCCGCTTCATAATCTTCAAATTTCTACGATATAAAAATATAAAAACGGGCACATGGCCCGTTTTTATTTGCGAGGGAACAGAGGTTTAAGCAGTGAGAGCAGTATCACTATGCTGTAATACCTGTGCCATGGCATGTGCCACTGCATCGACATTGTTTTGGTTGAGTCCTGCCACACACATCCGGCCACTACGCACCAGATAAATACCAAACTCCTGCTTGAGCTGATCGACTTGGGCTGCACTCAAGCCAGTATAGCTGAACATGCCGCGCTGCCGGGTCAGATAGTCAAAAGATTGCCCCGGTAAGGCAAGTTCGAGCTGCTGTTTTAAACGCTCACGCATCTGTTGAATGCGCTCACGCATTTCGGTCAGTTCGTCCTGCCAGCTTTGGTACAGCGTCGGCGTGTGTAACACATGCTGAATCAGCATCGCGCCGGTAGTCGGCGGGCTGGAATAAATCCGGCGTACGGTGGCTTTCAGCTGGCCTAACACGCTTTGGGCGGTGGTGGCATCATCACAGACCGCACTTAAGCTGCCAACCCGTTCGCCATATAAAGAGAAAATTTTGGAAAATGAATGGCTGACCAGAAAATTCAGGCCGGCCCTGTCCATCGCCCGGATGGCATAAGCATCTGCGTGAAAATCTTCGGCGAAGCCCTGATAGGCCATATCCAAGAGCGGAATCAGCTGCTTCTGCGCCAGTAGCTCAATCAGCTGATCCCACTGCGCTGGCAACAAGTCGGCACCGGTCGGGTTATGACAGCAGGGATGTAGCAGAACAATACTTTGTGCCGGCAGTTGTTGCAGGCAATCCAGCATGGCAGCAAAGTCCACCTGACCGCTATGCGGATCAAAATACGGATATTCATGACAGCGAATGCCAGCGCCCTGGAAAATCGCAATATGGTTATCCCAGGTCGGGCGGCTGACCCATAATTCAGAGGCCGGGAAATAGCGTTTTAAGAAATCTGCCGCCACTTTTAGTGCGCCCGAACCACCCAGCGTTTGTAAGGTCACTACACGACCGGCCTGACAAGCCGGACTATCTTCGCCAAAAATTAGTGCTTGGACGGCGCTGTTATAAGCCGGCATACCTTGCATTGGCAGGTACAGTTTGACCTTCTGCTGCTCGGCATTTAGGTCCTGATAAGCCTGCTGGATGGCACGCAACTGCGGAACCTGCTGGGCCTCGTTATAATACAGCCCGATACTGAGATTAACTTTATGCGGACGCGGATCATGCTGGAATTCTTCCATCAGGGACAGAATCGGATCGCCGGCATAGGTATCGACATGTTGAAACATACAATCTTCCTGAATTAATAGCTTTTGGCTTTGATGAGCGCAGGATCGCGCGCCAGTTTTTTCTGTTTAAGGTAATAGGCCAGCGATAACAGGCCAATCCATACCGGCAGCAGGCCGACCGCAATACGCATTGATGGGGTCTGGCTCATAATCACCAAGATACCGAGCATAAAGGCAATACACAGGTAATTGGTAAACGGATAGGCAATACTTGGGAACAGGGTTTGCTGTTGCTGCGCCAGCATCTGACGTTTAAATTTCAGATGGGTATAGGAAATCACCACCCAGTTAATCACAATGGCCGCCACCACCAGCATCATCAACAGGCTGAATGCCGTTTCGGGGAACAGGTAATTCAGTAGCACACAGAGCAGGGTGAAAAAGGCTGAAACCATCACCGCATTCACCGGAATACCGCGTGAATTGATTTTGCTTAAAAACTTCGGTGCATTACCTTGTTCCGCCAGACCTAAAAGCATACGGCTGGTACAGTAGTTGGTACTGTTATAGACCGACACCGCCGCAGTCAAGATCACGAAATTCAGCACGGTAGCAACGCCTTGACTGCCCAAAGAATCAAACATCATCACGAACGGGCTGCCGCCTTGTGCCATCTGGTTCCATGGATATAAGGCCAGAATAATCAGCAGGGTTAAAATGTAGAATAATAAAACCCGGTATACGATCTGATTGACCGCTTTCGGTAAGGTCTTTTTCGGGTTGTCAGTTTCTGCTGCGGCAATACCGACCAGCTCAATACCGCCAAAGGCAAACATGATCATGGCCATTGCCATCACCAGGCCCATCACACCATTGGGGAAAAAGCCGCCAAGTTCCCATAAATTGCTTAAATGCGCCTGTGGACCGCCCGTGCCTGAGGCCAGCAGATAGCTCCCAAACGCAATCATGGCCACAATCGCCAGCACTTTAATAATCGCCAGCCAGAATTCCATTTCGCCGAACAGTTTGACATGCAGCAGGTTAATCACATTAATAAAAATAAAGAAGCCCAGTGCTGAGACCCAGGTCGGAATCTCCGGCCACCAGTAATGGATATACAGGCCAATGGCACTCAGTTCGGCCATACACACCAGCACATTCAGTACCCAGTAATTCCAGCCCGACATAAAGCCGGCAAACTTGCCCCAGTATTTATAGGCAAAATGACTAAAAGAACCGCTGACCGGTTCTTCGACAATCATTTCACCCAGTTGACGCATCATTAAAAATGCAATCAGGCCGGCAATGGCATAACCCAGAATGACCGACGGGCCGGCCAGTTTAATGGTCTGGGAGATGCCGAGGAATAATCCGGTGCCAATTGAGCCACCGAGGGCAATGAGCTGGATATGCCGGTTGCTCAAACCCTTATGTAGTTTGCCATCATGTTGTTGCATCTTTTATCATCCATGTAAAATCGACATCACTGTGTTGTTATTGTTTTGGCGCAGGTGATGTGATTGCTGAAATTTAAACATGCGTCGCCCCTGACACATGCCAAATCGCATGTGCAAGAGCGGCGTTGTCGGGATTTAGAACACCTGAAAATCAGGCAGAGACGTCAAGCACGCCACGTTTAATCTGGTCGCGCTCAATCGATTCGAACAGGGCTTTGAAGTTTCCTTCGCCAAAGCCATCATCTGCTTTACGTTGAATAAATTCGAAGAACACCGGGCCAATCATATTTTCCGAGAAAATCTGTAGCAGCAGGCGCTTTTCACCATCTTTGGTATTGCCATCCAGTAAAATGCCACGCTGTTGCAGCTCTGCAGTCGGTTCGCCATGTTCCGGTAAACGTTCTGCCAGCATTTCATAATAGGTTGCCGGTGGTGGGGTCATAAACTTGGCACCCATGGCTTTGAGCTTGTCCCAGGTCGCCAGTAAGTCATCGGTTGAGAAGGCAATATGCTGAATGCCTTCGCCGTTAAATTCTGACAGGAACTCGGCAATTTGTCCGTTGCCTTTGTCCGAGTCTTCATTCAGTGGAATACGGATTTTGCCATCTGGTGCAGTCAGCGCTTTTGAGGTCAAACCAGTGTATTCACCTTTAATATCGAAGTAGCGGATTTCCTGGAAATTAAAGATTTTTTCATAGAAATTGGCCCAGTACTGCATCCGGCCTTTGTAGACATTATGGGTTAAATGGTCAATTTCTTTTAAACCAGTACCCACCGGGCGCGGATCAACACCTTCAAAGAACTCGAAATCCTGCTGATAAATATCGCAGTCGACCAGAAAGATTGGTGAGCCACCAATGCCTTTAATCGCTGGAATATTCAGTTCCATAGGACCAATCACGTTTTTGATTGGTTCGGCACCGAGTTCGAGCGCTTTCTGATAGGCACGGGTTGCATTTTTGGTCTTAAAGCCCATGGCACAGGCCGATGGACCATGTTCATTAAAGAAATACGATGCATAGGATTCTGGCTGATAGTTCAGAATGATATTGATGTCGCCCTGACACCATAAGTAGACATTTTTGGATTTGTGCTTAGCCACTTGGGTAAAACCGAGCGTTTGAAAAACTGAATCCAGAGCGCCATTTTCCGAGACAAACTCAATAAATTCAAATCCGCATAGCTCTAAAGGGTTAGCTAAGTTGTGCATGTTCCATCCTCATGTATGGTGAGCAATCCAATTGCTTCACTTGTTGTTTTTGCAGGAATTTCCTGAAATCAGGGAGTTCCAGATGAAAATATCTTAGCAAGAGTTAATCTTTGTTCAATACGTAATATGATTACGCATTTCGTAACTTATAACTCAAATCAGGCTTAATGATAAATTAAAGTAATGATATTTATAAAATATTGTTTTGTGTTTTATTGGTGAATAGGAAGAAATATAATTGTAACTTTTTGTAAATGATGGCGGGTAGGCTATGATTTTTAATGAATTAGTTAATGATTTTAAAAGGTTTTTAATGGTGGTGTTTTGACTGTAAATATCCAATAGAAGGTAATTTTAATGCGGATAATTTTTTATCCAAAAGTAATTTGAGTCTTTCGACGTGATTTAACCCGGAAGATAGGAGATCAATTGGAGGAAAGCTGTGTTTTGCTAAATGTGAAAGGAAATCCGGAAGAATGCTAAAAAACATCCAGAAAACTATTGTCAAAGCTGGAAATAGCGCGTATTTTATTTTTCAGACACATACTTTTTTGAAGAAATAAAGATGTTAAAGCAACCTGTAATCTCAAACGCATACTATTACTTCTGGCAGTTTAGATAATTGCCTGAACGCGTTCGGGCAAAATAAGGTTGCCCACCAGTTGATACCTGATCGGCAACCCTGATCAGGTTTTTTTATATCTTGAATTTAATCAATCTTTTGGAGATTCTCATGCGTACATTTAACTATTCATACTTTAGCAACTTTTATTGGTTTTACTTTAGTCAAGCTATGACCAACCTGACCTGTATTAGACCCATATCGCTCAAATAAAAGTTCGGACTGTCAAACCACAGTCCAAAGGAAGAATCAATGAACGCTTTAAATACTGCATTACAACAATCCTCAGCCAAAGAAACAATTTTAAGCTTACCTTATCAGCTCAAGGCGCAATTGCCGCTTTCTGGCGCGTTGGCACAGCAAATTGCCGAGCAGCGTCAAACCATTCAGAATATTCTTAACGGTACCGATTCACGTTTGCTGGTGATTACCGGCCCATGCTCCATCCATGATCCTGCGGCAGCACTGGAATACGCACAAAAATTACAACAACTGCAAAGCCAGGTGGCAGACCAGATTTTCCTGGTAATGCGCGCCTATATCGAAAAACCGCGCACCACGGTTGGCTGGAAAGGCTTCTTATACGATCCAGAATTAAACGGTTCATCCAATATGCAATTGGGACTGGAAAAGTCACGTGAACTGTACTTGCAAATTATTGAAATGGGGCTGCCTATTGCCTCGGAAATTCTAAGCCCGATGGCAACGGCCTACTTTGACGATTTACTGGCCTGGGGTGCGATTGGCGCGCGTACCAGTGAATCTCAGATTCACCGTGAAATTTCTAGCCACATGCCGTACAGCATTGGCTTCAAAAATGGTACCGATGGTTCGGTACAAATTGCTTTAGACGCAATTCAATCGGCTTCACATCCGCATCAGTTCTTAGGCATGAGCCAGCAAGGTTTACCGTGTATTTTAGAATCACAGGGCAACCCGAAAGCACATCTGATTTTACGTGGCGCCAATGCTGGCCCGAACTACCAGCTGGCTGAAATTGAAAAAATCAAAGCCAAAGTCAAAGGCGAGATGCCAGCGCTGGTGATTGATTGCAGTCATGGCAACAGCAGTAAAAATCCGTTATTACAACCAGAGGTGTTAAAAACCATTGTGGCAGAGCGTGCACAGACTCAGGTTCGCGGTGTCATGCTGGAAAGTCATCTGGTCGATGGACAACAGAAAATCTCGGATCAGATGACCTATGGCCAGTCCGTGACCGATGGCTGTTTAGGCTGGAACAAGACTGAACAGTTACTGTTTCAGGTCGCACAAGAACTGGTCTTACGACCGTTAAAACGTAGTGCTTAAACTGCAATTGTATTGAATGAATAGCCCCTGAACCTCAGGGGCTTATTTTTTATCAGCATCTTAAAATTAAAATAGAAAAGTTTGATGAAATTGGCAGATTATCTTGAATTTTTTGAATAAGTTGAAATTTTTATTGATTGTGAAATCAGGATGATTGATGCAATATCGACAACATGCTCAGCGCTGCCAATCGGTTGAATACCGGCGCGTTGGGGTCAAAAATGATGACAGAACAGATAGTGAATAATTGATGATGTACAGTGCAGAATTACTCGAAGATGCGCGTAAGTTTATGTTTCATATGCTCAGCAAAGTGGTTGAATTTGGGGGATCAGATTTATTTATTACCGCGGATTTTCCACCGAGCATTAAACATCAGGGCATGATGAAAGCGCTGGGACAACAGGCGCTGACCGCAGAAAAAACCAAGCTGTTTGCCTACAGCCTCATGAATGAAAAACAGCGTAGCGAGTTTGAAACTGATCTGGAATGCAACTTTGCCATTAGTGTGCCGGAGGTATCGCGTTTTCGGGTCAATGTGTTTCAACAGCAGCTGCATGTCGGGATGGTGATTCGAACCATTAGCGCGGAAATTCCAAACTTTAGCCAGCTGAAACTGCCGGAATCACTGAAGCATATTATTATGGAAAAGCGCGGTCTGGTGCTGGTGGTGGGGGGAACCGGTTCAGGTAAATCGACCTCTTTGGCGGCGATGATTGATCATCGTAATGAAAATTCAGCCGGGCATATTATTACCGTGGAAGACCCGGTGGAATATGTGCACAAGCATAAAAAGTCGATGATTACCCATCGTGAAGTCGGGGTCGACAGCCATTCCTGGCACAATGCGCTGAAAAATACCTTACGTCAGGCACCGGATGTGATTTTAATTGGCGAGATCCGCGACACCGAAACCATGGAACATGCGATTGCCTTTGCTGAAACCGGGCATTTATGTTTGGGCACCTTGCATGCCAATAACGCCAACCAGACGCTGGACCGGATTATCAACTTTTTCCCGGAAGAGCGCCGTAACCAGTTGCTGATGGATCTGTCGTCCAATATGAAGGCCATTATTTCCCAGCGTCTGGTGCGTACCGAAGATAGTAAAGGCCGCCGTGCGGCAGTCGAGATTATGCTGAATACGCCGCTGATTTCTGAACTGATTTTAAAAGGCCAGTTCCATGAGTTAAAGTCGATTATGGGCAAATCGCGTGAACTGGGCATGCAGACGTTTGATCAGGCTCTATTTGATTTGTATAACGAAGGTGCAATTTCCTATGAAGAAGCAATTTGTAATGCCGACTCGATGAATGAATTGCGCTTACAGATTAAATTGAAAAGTAACCGGCCAAGCGAAGCTTCGGCAGCTATGAGTTTTAGCATGCTGGAAGAGCCAAAACCGGAAGATGAAGATACGGAAGCTGCTCCTCAACAGAGTGCTTAAGCTGCAATTTATCTAGCATCACTTAAAAAATAAAACGCCCAAATCGGGCGTTTTTACATTTAGGCCGTGGCTGGGTGATTAACCACAAACTTATAAAAGACCAGACTCGACAACACCACTCCAGCACAGACCAGATAGGTGATGCTATAGCCTTGCCAGCTAATCAGTAAGCCGACCAGCAGCGAACCGAGGGCAATGCCAATATCGTAGCAGGTGAAGAAAGTTGAGGTGGCATGGCCAATCCGCGATTTAGGCGCGCGCTGAATCGCCAAGGTTTGTAAACATGGTTGCAAGGTGCCGAATCCCATCCCAATAAAGATCGCAGAGACCATAAAACTGACCACACCCTGCATCTGGCTGAGCAATGCCAGACCTGCGGCAAACATTAAGATTGAAGGATAAATCACATAGCGCGGACCATAACGGTCATAAATTTTCCCGGTAATCGGGCGCAGGCTCATCATGGAAATAGCAAACACAATAAAGAACATGCTGGCATAACTGAGCAGGTCTTTTTCTTCGGCATAGGTGGAAATAAAAGACATGATGCTGGCATAGGAAAAGGCCACCAGCATCGCCATCACTGAAACCGTTAAGGCTTTTTTTTCCATAAAGTCATGCAGCGACAGCTTACGGCGAACAGTTTCAGCAGTCGCATTTTTTTCTGGCTCACGTAGCGGAATTATAAAACAGAAGGCAAAGCCCAGGCTGATAATCACCGCCAGCACAGTCGCGATAATGCTATAGGACCAGGTCTGGATTAAGGAAATACCCAGCAAAGGTCCGAGGACAATCCCTAAATTCACCGACATGACAAAATAGCCCATGCCTTCGCCTTTACGTTGCTCCGGAATAAAGTCATTGGCAATTGGCACAGTAACGGTGGTTAAAATACTGAACCAGATACCATGAATAAAACGAATGATCAGCAGCAGGGTCAGGTTGTCAGCAAAAATATAGGCAAAAGACAGCAGGCAGAACATGCTTTCGGACAGGAACAAGGTCTTTTTACGGCCCAGCTTTTCAATAATCAACCCGCTAAATGGCCGCACCAGAATAGAGGACACCATAAACAGGGTCATGGCCAGACCGGCCTGTGCCAGTGAACCGTTCAGCTCATTCAGGATATAAATTGGCAAAATGGTGGTCTGGGCAAAATAGAAAATAAACAGAAACAGGTTATTGGAAAAACACAGAAGAAAAGGTTTGTTCCATAAAGGCTGTGACGCGGTGTTTGACATATTAAACCTTTGTGCTGGGATCAATAGGGCGTTTGTTGTTGTGCTGATCTGCCGCTATTGGTACATGGGAGAGACAAGGCCTATCTTAAATTACTTTATGGTAAAAATATAGTATTGCTATAATCTATGTTTATTTTAATGGTATTTATTAAATTTTATTAATTAAATTATCTCAATATGATATTTATTGTACTTAATTTGGCTTTTAGGCTAAAAAAATCAGCCCGTAGGCTGATCTTCTTGCAAGATTATTTTTTATAAGCCGGCTTCATATTCGCTGCTTGAAAGCAGTTTTTCGACATCGGCCAGGTTGTCTGGCTTGATTTTATAAATCCAGCCTTTGCCATACGGCTCATCATTCACAAAATCCGGGTCATCTTCCAGCGCAGGGTTAATTTCAACCACTGTGCCGGATACTGGTGCGTGAATGTCAGACGCAGTTTTCACAGATTCCACCACGCCGGCCTGTTCACCCGCGGTCACTTGCTGGCCCACTTCAGGTGCTTCGACATAGACCAGATCGCCCAGTGCATCTTGAGCATGATCAGAAATACCTGTAACAACAAGATCACCTTCAATGCGTACCCATTCGTGTGTACGTGCATATTTCAGTTCTGAAGGGTGATTCATGATGACTCCTTAACTATTTAAATCATTTTTGGCATGTTTATACATGCTTTTGCAGAAAAACAAAAGTTTTATAAATACGGATCTTTACGCCAGTTGCTTGGACTGCGGCCACTCCAGCGCTTAAAGGCGCGGCTAAAATTGGCGACATCGCTATAACCCAGTTCATCGGCAATCTGTTCCAGGGTGTAATCGGTACGTGACAGCAGCGAGGTGGCATGCCGGTAACGGACTTCATCAACCAGGGTAGAAAAAGAGGTACCTTCGGCTGCCAGCTGGCGTTTCAGGGTGCGATCTGACATATGCAGCTGGTCGGCGACATGCTCGATACTTAAATAATGCTGTTCGGAATTGGTCAGAATATCGCGCACGCGCATCGACAGGCGGCGCCGTTCACCCAAGGCAGAAAGTTCGGCTTCGCACTGGTTAATGGCAATCTGGCTGGCAATAGGATCGGCATGAATCATTTTCAGCCCCAAATACTGCTTGTCAAAACTCAAGATCAGATAGGGCTGGTCAAAACGGAAACTGTGATTCGGGAATTTGGCTGCATATTTTTCAAAGCCCAGCGGTTCCGGGAAATCAAAATCGACTTCACCAGAAAGATGCTCCATGCCGGTAATGGCTTTGGCCATGGTGATTATGCCAATAATCAGTGCAATCGCAATTTCGGTTCTGAGCGGTTCCAGATCAATTTCACCTTGCAGCTGCAGGGTGGCTTTTTCACCAAAGGTAGAGAAAAACAGCTGTAAAAAGGGCATCCGCAGCTGAATAAAGCGGTTGGCCAGCATTAAAGCATCACTAATATCATTGGCAGTCATAATCGCATAGCCGATAAAGCCATGAATCGAGATGCGCATTTGCGTGCCTAAATGATAGCCCAGCGTCGACTCACCGGTGAGATACAGCGCATGTTTGACCATGTCATTGGCCATGCTGGTCGGAATCCGAAAGTCAGGATCGGCCAGTTGTTCAGTGGTCAGATGGAAGGGAGCAAAAAAGGTTTCAGCGTTATATCCCCAACGGGAAACAACATCCAGAATAAGTAAGCCATAAACACCAGGAACACCCTGATCCTGACGCGGTAAAAGTGTTTTCATGCACGGTCCATTGCACTAATGAGTATTATTTTTTAAATTTGCTTGCCTATATTGGCATGAAAAAAACCGGAAAACTAGAAAAATTGTTTGACAAAATGACTGCTTAGGCCACCTGTGCATCCCGCCGGAACACCACAATTTTGGTGGTCGAAATCAGTAAAACTTCACCATGCTGGTTTAAGGCCTGTGTCACATAACTGACCAGACCACGGTCCAGCTTGGTTTTTGATGGACTGATGGCGGTAATTTCAACATCAACATGAATCAGGTCACCCGGACGGGTCGGACGTGGCCAGCGCAGACTGGATTCTGAACCAATCAGGCCATGTGCCACCGGAAAACATTCGGTCCATAAACGCATGGTTACCGCGGCAGTATGCCAGCCACTGGCGGCAATGCCTTGAAATACCGGATGCTGCGCGGCTTGCTGCACATCGGTATGGAAAATTTGTGGGTCATACAGGTGGGCAAACTGCTGAATTTCTTCTAAAGTCATTTCGTAGTCACGACTGACAAAGTGATCACCCACCTTCAAATCTTCCAGATACAACATATCAGGTTCCTTGTTTTTGCTTTAATTGTTGTTGCTCAATCAGAAAGCCACCAGTTTGGCGTTGCCACAGCTGAGCGTAAATTCCGTTCAGTGCCACCAGTTCATCATGCGTGCCTTGTTCGGCAATCTGACCCTGATCCAGCACAATCAGGCGATCCATCTGCGCAATGGTCGATAAACGGTGAGCAATCGCAATAACGGTTTTACCTTGCATCAGTTCATCCAGACTGGACTGAATTGCGGCTTCAACTTCAGAATCCAGCGCACTGGTGGCTTCATCCAGAATTAAAATGGGCGCATCTTTTAAGAATACCCGGGCAATCGCAATCCGCTGACGTTGTCCGCCCGACAGTTTCACGCCGCGTTCACCCACATAGGCTTCATAACCGCGTTTGCCACGTAAATCGGTCAGCTGCGGAATAAATTCTTCAGCCTTGGCTTTGGCCACTGCAGCATACATCTCTTCATCGCTGGCATCAGGGCGGCCATATTTAATATTTTCAGCCACGGTACGATGCAGCAGCGACGTGTCCTGTGTTACCAGCGCGATATTCTTACGCAGGCTGTCCTGGGTGACATCGACAATATCCTGACCATCAATCAGAATCCGGCCCTGATTAATCTGATAAAAATGCAGTAACAGCTGGATGAGGGTCGATTTCCCGGCACCGGAACGTCCGACAATCCCGATTTTTTCACCCGGACGGATGGTCAGGTTAAACTGCTCAATTACGTTTTTGTCATTATAGGCAAAGCTGACATTTTCAAATTTGATTTCACCTTGCGCGACATTCAAGGTTTTGGCATCCGGTTTATCTTCAATTGTGATCGGGCGGCCGAGGGTTTTCATCCCGTCTTGAATGGTACCGACATTTTCAAACAGCGCCGAGGTTTGCCACATCATAAATTCAGCAATGCTGTTCAGCTTGAGAATCATGGCGGTGGTGGCGGCAATAATGCCGAGTTCTGCCTGGCCATTCATCCATAACCACAGCGCCGTACCCAGCACACCGACATACAGCACAACCGTCAGCAGGTTAATGCTGATTTCATACTGTGCGCCCAAACGCATCTGCTTATAGACCGTGACCATAAATTCCTGCATGGATTCTTTGGCATACTGGCTTTCGCGGCCGGCATGGGCAAACAGTTTCACGGTCTGGATGTTGGTATAGGCATCGGTCACGCGGCCGGTCATGACGGCGCGGGCATCAGCCTGGCTATTGGAGATTCTGCTTAAACGTGGAATAAAATAACTGGCTGCGGCAATAAACAGGCCCAGCCATACCAGCAACGGGATAATCAGCATAGGTGAAATGGCGCCTAACACCACGCTGATGGTAATAAAGTAAATCACCACATAGGCCAGCATATCGCCCAGAATAATCCAGAATTCTCGTACCGCCAGCGCTGTTTGCATGACTTTGGCCGATAGCCGCCCGGCAAAATCATTATGGAAAAAATCCAGACTTTGACGCAGCAGTAAGTTGTGAAAACGCCAGCGCAGGCGCATCGGGAAATTACTATATAAAATCTGATGTTTGATAATGGATTGCAAACTAGCAAAGAAAATATTGGCCAGCAGGATAAAAGTCAGAATAGTCAGATTGGTTTGATGTTCGGCCAGAAAGGTATCTGGCTGACTTTGACTGAGCCAGTTCACCAGCTCGCCAATTTTGGCATAGAGCAGGGCTTCAAAACTTGCCGCACCTGCGGTACACAGCACCAATAGCAATAAGTACGGACGAACACCGCGCGCGGCCTGCCAGACAAAAGGAAAAAAACGGGTAGGTAGTGGTTTATTTAAACCTTTGGTGGGGTATGGATTAACCAGGCTCTCGAACCACTTAAACATACACAATGTCCTTTTGAGCAAGCAGATTGATGATCATCATTGGTATCGGCCATGCGGCTTGTACAGACGAAGAGCATGTTCTATTCAATGCGCTACTGATCACGATTACCGCTTGCGAGATAAACAACAGATTTATTGCCAAGCATACCCAGTTTAAAAGAAAAGTAAAACTTTTCAGGGCGGTGCTGCTTTAAAATCAGGCAGATAAATAAGGCTTTGCAGTTGAAAGAAACCTCATATTTTTTGCGAGCTTCGATCAGAAAATATCTGCCTGAAACTTACAGAATTTCAATCTCGACTACATCAATATCGGTTGGTTTATAACGGTGTGTATCCACTTCACCGACCACCCGGACTTTTTTACCCGGATTCAGCAATTGCGCCGGTGTCGCCAGATCATGATCAATTTCGACATGGATGATGCCGGTCTGATCCTGAAGCTGGTACATTTCATCTTTAATATGTTTATGAATAGTGCCATACACCGTAACTGGTGTTTCATCTGCGGCTTTCAGTGCCTGCGCAGTGGTCATAATATTTTTTGCTGCTTGCGCAATAATTTTCTGGTCATCATCCGCAAAGGCAGGAGCTGAAAGTGCAAGCAGAACACTGGCGAAGATTAACGGCATTTTAATTTTCATGCAGGATGTACCTCTTTCTTTTATAAGCTTAATTTCAGTATACGTATCAGTATACGTAAAAACAGCGTGCTGCAATGCTGTGTCATTGTAAACATCAGCGGGCAGCGTTCAGATAAGAAAGAACAGGGAAATGAGTCTGATACATTCGAAAGGGAAGATGAAAAAGAAAACCCACCAAGCGGTGGGTTCTCATGTGTTTAGTTTCAGTCTAAAAACTTAAGATGCTTTAAACGACTCTTTAAAATCGGTTCCAGATGGCGCCTGATACACTTGTAAACCAAACTCCGGAATAATTGCCAGTAAATGATCCATAATATCTGACTGGATATTTTCATACTCTTTCCAGACCGTGGTATTGGTAAAGGCATAAATCTCCAGTGGTAAGCCTTCGCTGGTCGGTTGCAGCTGACGCACCATCAGGGACTGGTTTTTACTAATGCCCGGATGCTGCTGAAGATAAAACTCAACATAAGCACGGAACGTTCCCAGATTGGTCAGACGACGATGATTGTACTGGGCATGGTTGTTTAGCTGCTGGTTAAATTTCTCCAGTTCTTCCGCTTTGGTATTTAAATACTGATCCAGCAAAATAAACTCTTTCAGCTTGGCCTGTTCTTCAGCGCTCATGAAATGCACGCTGCTCTGATCAATATGAATCGAGCGTTTAATTCGGCGTGCACCGGCTTCCTGCATACCGCGCCAGTTTTTAAAGGTGTCGGTAATTAATTTATTGGTCGGAATGGTGGTAATGGTCTTGTCAAAGTTCTGTACTGTGACGGTATGTAATGACATATCAATGACATCACCATCGGCATTTAAAGATGGCATTTCAATCCAGTCCCCTAAACGCACCATGTCATAAGAGGCAATCTGTACTGAAGCCACCAGCGATAAAATCGTATTCTGGAACACCAGCATCAGCACCGCGGCCATGGCACCAAAACCGGCCAGCAAGGTGAATACATCTTTTTTCAGGAAGGTGCCCAGAATCATCAGACCGCAGACAATAAAGATAATCAGCTTGACCAGCTGCAAATAGCCCTTGATTGGTTTATTGCGTGACTTGGGATTGCGCTGGTAAATCAGGTTAAAGATATTCAGCAATTCGCCAATGGCCAGGGCAATGGTCAGGAAGATAAAGGCCTGCGCACCCATCTGTACAAAGGTGATGGCTTTATCAGACAAATGTGGAACGGTGGTAATCCCGTTCATGATTACAATCGCCGGCACAATATTGGCAATACGGCGGATGACGCTGTGTTCGGCAATAATTTCGTTGTGGGCAAAAGGAAGTTTGGAAATAAGCTTGCGAATGCCGCGTACCACCACCTGCTTGGCAATAAAATTGGCAATAATCGCCAATAAAATCACAATACTGAGAGATGACAGCATTTCTAGCCATGGGTATTGATCTATCCAGTCTTGCAGATTCTGGATGACGTCAAACTGTTCCAAGTGATCCTCGCTTAATTCATTTTAAAAATGTGATAGAGTTTAAAGGTTTATGTTTAAATTTATAACCTCTAATAAAATTTTTATACATATCCTGTGCATCTGCTTACGTTTAATCGGCTCTGAATCACATGAAACGGCCCATAAAAAAACCGGCCCAAGCCGGTTTTCTTTGTAGTGCTTACCACATCAGGTCATCAGGAATGACATAAGCAGCATACGGATCTTCTTCATCGGTGGTATCCGCGTTGCTTTGTGAATTATTCACCAGAATAAAGCCTTCCATTTTCTGGTTAATACGCTCCGCCAACGCTTTTGGCAAGAAGGCATAAGCTTCATTTTCCTTGGCAATCACCAGACTGCCGGCCACCAGTGCATTATAAATCTGCTGGTTGATGTAGACTTTTTTGATGGTGCCATCAATAAACTGGTACACGCTGTCGCCATCGGTGTCGCGGATTTTATGCTGGTTGATCATTTGCATGATGGCAGCTTTCAGCTCTTTTTCCTGCAAGGCGGCTTTTTTCTCTTGTTCCAGCGCCTGATCACGGGCCATTTTCTGCTGTTTGTCCTGCTCGATTTTGGCTTTGACTTCAGCATCTTTACTCACACCTGTGCGCTGCTCATGTACTGCCTGTTTAGACAGTTTTTTAGCCTTTTTATTATCGACTAAACCTGCTTTGAGTAACTGTGCCTGTAATGCATTTTTGACCATGAGAAAATGTCCGAACTATTTCTGAAAATGTCGATAACGAAAATAAATCACCCAGTACACCAGACTTAAGCTAAAACTTAAAGCCACCGGCACCAGGAAAGAGTTTAATTGTAATAAAGGATAAACTGCTGTCGCAACCAGACCGCCAATAAAGAAGCCAATTAAAATCAGCAGGTGCAGAATCACCCGGCGTTTGCCAACATGCAGGCCACGCATGCGATAGCCCAAAGCCAGACCTAAATCGGTCAGTACCCCGGATAAATGCGTGGTCCGGATGATGGTGCCTTTGTAATAGCTGATCATGGCGTTTTGAACGCCCATCGCTACACAGGCCCAGAGCAATGCATAACGCGGGAAATACGGCAGTAAAATCCAGCACAGCAGAATAAAAATAGCCACTAAACTCAGCGGCAGCCCATAACGGCGTCCGAGGAGAAAGTGGCTATTTCCCAAGATAAGTCCACTATAAAATGAACCAATCACATAACAGACAACGACCAGAAACAGATAAATTACCTGTGACCATTGCCAGTCTAAAAGTGCCATTGCCAGCATGCTGACATTACCGGTCATGTGGGAAACAGACTGGTGCAACACAGTCACTAGTCCTAGAACATTAATGATTCCTGCATTCACAGAAAGAAAAAATGCACCCAGCTGAACCCAGAGCGGTAATTTTTGAAATGGCATAATTCATTGATTAATCAACAGACGTAGTGCATATATTAACGCAAACTACGATCAACTGCGGCAGTAAATAATACATCGGTAGATGAGTTCAGTGCAGTTTCAGTTGAATCCTGCAACACGCTAATCACCATACCAATGGCCACCACTTGCATGGCGATGTCCGATGAAATTCCGAACAGACCACACGCCACCGGAATCAGCAGCAATGAACCGCCGGCCACACCTGATGCACCACAAGCCGAAACTGTTGCGACCACGGATAAAATCAGCATGGTGCTAAAGTCAACCTGAATACCTAAAGTATTCACCGCCGCCAGTGACAGCACAGTAATGGTTACAGAAGCACCAGCCATGTTAATCGCAGCACCCAACGGAATAGCAACACTGGCAGTCGATTCCTGTACCCCTAAACGCTTGGCCAAATCCAGGTTTACCGGAATGTTAGCGGCAGAGCTACGGGTAAAGAAGGCGGTAATACCACTTTCACGTAAACATTTGAATACCAGTGGATATGGATTTGAACGGGTGACAAAGCCCACCATCATCGGGTTAATCACCAGCGCCACGAAAATCATGGTACCAATCAGCACAGTTAATAATTGCGCATAGCTAACCAGTGTACTCATACCCGATTCGGCAAAAGTCACCGCCACCAGACCGAAAATACCAAACGGCGCAAAGTTAATCACCAGACGGATCACTTTATTCACAGCATCTGCAGCATCGGTCAGGAAGGCTTTGGTATTGTCAGTTGCATGACGGAAGGCCACACCTAGAGCCACGGCCCAGGCCAGAATACCAATAAAGTTGGCTTCACTAATTGCTGTTACCGGGTTAGCCACAAAACTTAATAGCAGATTCTTTAAAATCTCAGCCAGACTGCCCGGTGGTTGCATGTCGGTATTGGCCGGAATATCCAGGAACAGCGTGCTTGGGAACAGGCTGCTGGCAATTACTGCAGCCAGCGCAGCCAGGAACATACCTGCGGCATACATCAGCATAATCGGGCGGATATGCGCACTATGGCCAACCTTGAAATTGGCAATAGAGGATAACACCAGGACAAACACCAGAATCGGTGCCACGGATTTAAGCGCTTTAATGAATAAATCGCCGAGCAGGCTTAAGTAGGGCGCAAATTGTGGAAAAGCCACCGCAACTATCACACCTAAAATGATAGCGATCAGAATTCGAGTGACTAAGCTCAAGCGCAGAAATGCTGAGAACATAGGAAGGCCTTGTCTGAATTACGGACAATATAGGGAAAAATTAGCGATGTATTTTATACCGAAAATTTAAATAGCTTACAAAAAAAATCATATAAAAATCAAATGGCTGTTTTTAAATAGAATATTCGAAAAATTAAGCTATGCAAAAGTCATGATTTTTTCATGTTTTTATGCTTATGCCTGCTTTTTAGGGCAAATAATTGCCTGAAAAGCAGACAGGATCGGCATCTTAGGTGATGTCCGGACTCAGCTCGCGAATGGCCTGATAATGGGTCAGGAAAATTTTACCGCTTAAATGATTCAGTAATTTAGAGCGTTGCAGTTTGTCCATGACCGGGCCTTTAACTTCGGAAAAATGCAGCTGGATATTCAGTTTTCTCAGTTCATTGTCCAGATCTTCCAGCATTTCCAGCGCACTTAAATCAATGGCACTAATACTGGAACCGTTAATTACCACATGCTCCAGTTCCGGTTTCTGGCTGACTGCATTAATCAGGAAACCTTTTAAGGTATTGGAGTTTAAAAAGGTCAGGTCTTCATCAATCCGGATCGACAGCACTTTGGCCGAGGTGATGACCTGATGACGCTGGATATTACGGAAATGCTGGGTGCCTTCGACCAGTCCAATTTCGGCAATATGCGGCCGGCTAATACGCCACAGCAGCAGAATAAAGGTTGAAACAATCCCGATAATCAGCCCGGTAGAAATATCAATAAATAACACGCCGAAGAAGGTAATCCACATCGCCAGACCATCAGCCTTGGAATAACGCCAAGTGTCGATAAACGGTTTTAGCTCGACCAGTTTCCAGATTGACACAATAATGGTTGCCGCCAGTACAGTCAGTGGCAGATCACGGAAAAAACCGGTGAAATACAGACTGACCAGCACAATAAACAAAGATGACAGCACGCCAGCCATAGAGGTTTTGGCGCCAGCATCGGCATTGACCACGGTACGTGAGAGGCTGCCGGTCACCGGAAAGGCTGAACTGAGGCCGGCCCCAATATTGGCTGCACCCAAGGCAATGAGTTCCTGATTGCTATTCAGCTGGCTACGTTGCTGCAAGGCGGTGGCCTGAGCAATGGATAATGACTCCACAAAGCTGATCATGGCAATCATCGCGGCGCCGGGTAACAGTTGCAGTACCAGCTCCAGATTCCAGAACGGCATCGACAGCGCCGGGAAACCGGAAGGAATTTCACCGACAGTTTTAATGCCGACCTGTTGCAGATTGAAGAAATAGACCAGGGCAATGGAGACCACCACCAGTACCAGCGGTAAAGATTTAATAATAAATCCGCTGGCCCCGAGGCGCTGTTTGACTGCTTCCAGATTAAAAAACTTCGGCATGAAGACCAAAAACAGAATGGATGCGATACCAAAGATCAGGCTTTCCCAATGCATCAGGCCGATATATTCAAAGACACTCAGCACAAATTCTGGAATATTGTTGGCTTGTAACGGCACATTAAACAGAAACTTTAACTGGCCCAGTGCAATCAGCAGTGCCGAAGCAATAATAAAGCTTTTAATAACCGGATGGCTGATCAGCTGGATCAGGAAGCCAAAGCGCAGCATACCGAGCAATAGGGAAATGACCCCAACCATCAGCGCCAGCAGACAGGCGGCTTGAATATACACCGGAGAGCCGACTTCAAATAAGGGATTTAAAGTGGCAAAGGTCATCATGGAGATGATGGCCACCGGGCCAATCGAAAGCGTAGGACTGCTGCCGAAAAAGGCATAGATGATCATCGGCAGTACACTGGCATACAGTCCCATTACCGGTGGAAGACCGGCCAGCATGGCATAGGCCATACCTTGCGGCACCAGCATCGCAATGACAATTAGCGAGGCCAGCAGGTCAGATTTCAGGGTCACGGTATTATAATGTTTTAACCATTGCCAGGCGGGTAAGCGATTGAGCAGGCGTGACTTAAAATCTGACATATAAAAATCTAAATCATAAATTTAGATATATTATGCATAAAAAATGCTAAGAAATCTGCCTATGCAAAATTTATTAAAGTGGGGTAGCCGGGCAATACAGTCGATAGAGCGTGCTGAGAACTTCAACCAGTTTCGGATCTTTAATGGTGTAATAAATCTGTTTACCGTCTCGGCGGGTGTTCACCACATCACTTTTACGCAACATCATCAGCTGTTGCGACAGGGTCGGCTGGCGAATTTGAGTAATTTCCTCAATTTGCGATACATTCAACTCTTGTTGGGAAAGATGGCAAAGAATCAATAGACGGTCGGTATTGGCAAGCGATTTTAAAATCGTTACGACAGTTTCAGCAGAATCACGCATTACGTCTATTTCAAGACCATCACTCATAGTTAATTTCTCTAAAACACGTTGCTGCTAGTATAGAGCGAGTCGGGGCAAAGCGCTGAATAAAAGCGCCAAAACCCCATTGTTTTTTGTGAAAAAATATATCAAATTAACTGATAAGATCGTGTGATTAGTATCACAATAATATCTGAGAATCTGATACTTTATTTTTTACTATACTCTTTAAACTGTTTGATTTCTTTCTCAGAGAACAGCAGCTTATCTGCAATCTGCTGTTGCAGCTCAGGGGCATACCAGCCCAGATAATCTGATATTTCTGTATCAAATTGTGGTTTCAGTTGTAACTGCTGACCTTGCATCTCCAGCAGTCCAAGCTGTTGTAAACTGCCCATAAAGCTCTTTAACGTGGCACTGTCGAAGTAATAACCGCTGTTTAAATTGCCTGACTCTGCCAGCCGTTTAAATACGGTTTTGGCCATTTTTTCCAGCGCTTTTAAATCTAACTGATACGGCTCGGCATATTCCTGCAATAATTGGCTAATCAACACAAAGTTGTTCAGGCTGCTGCGTGCCAGCGTTGCCAGACTATGCATTGGATGTGTTGCTTGGAGTTCAAGCAGCTGAATGTTCTCCGACACGTCAATCCAGCCCAGTTGCTGCATGCTGCTGAGAATACGGTCAATCTGCGCAGGAAGTTCTGTGGCTGACCATTTTAAAAACAGTTCCGATTTCAGGAATGGATATAAGCGGCTGACATGCTGCTTAAGCTGCGCTGTGGTGATCGCCGGCATATCCTGCACGAGCAGGGCAATCAGCGCCGGTAAGCTTAAGCAGTGCAGAATATTATTACTAAAGTAGCTGAGTAAAATACGCTGACTTTCGGCCACACGAATCAAGGTCTGGTTATCCTGCTGATAATGCTCGACCTGTTTCAGCTTCAGCGCATATTCAATAATTTCTGGTGCCGACAGCTGGGTGATAATCATCCGATCATCATAATGCGTCGCTTTAAGCAGCTCACGATACTGTTCAATCTGGCGCAGTAAATCATCCTGGCTTAAGGCATGTTGCGGTGCATTCAGCAAGATGGTGGAAATCAGCGAAATCGGGTTAATCACCACCGCTTTATTGATATTTTCCAGAATCTCCCGTGCTGCCTGATCAACCGTGTTGATGACTGGACGTGGCAATTCATCATGAATTGAAAGCTGGATCTGATCGGCCTGATTCTGTTGCAGAATATTGTCCAGGAACACCGGTTCGCCGAAGTTGACATAGACCTGGCCAAATACTTTTTCAATTTTCCGCGCCGAGTTCAAAATGCCCCATAACGATTCAGCTTCTTTGGGCTTGCCATTCAGCTCATTTAAATAAGAGGTACCTTCCATCAGCTTTTCATAGCCAAAATAGGTCGGAATAAAGGCAATCGGTTTGGTGGCACCGCGTAAATGGCTTTGCACCGTCATCGACAGCATGCCTTTTTTCGGTGGCAGCAATAAGCCGGTACGGGAACGGCCACCTTCAATAAAATATTCCAGCGGGGTATTGCGTGACAGCAGGCTGTGCAGATATTCCTTAAATACCGATGTATATAGTGCATTACCACTAAAGGTACGGCGAATAAAATAGGCACCGCCACCACGTAAAATTTGCCCAACCACCGGTAAATTCAGGTTAATGCCGGCAGCAATATGCGGCACCATCAGGCCACGGTTAAAAATCACATAGGACAGCAGCAGATAGTCAATATGACTGCGATGACACGGCGTATAGACAATTTCATAGTCTTTGGCCAGTTCACGCACGGTATCGAAATGATGCACTTCAATCCCGTCATAGAGCTGGGTCCAGAGTTTGGTCAGTGCCAGCTCGGCAAAGCGTAAAGTCGAATAGGAAAAGTCCGATACAATTTCGGTCAGATAGCTTTTGGCGCGGTTTTCTGCCTCAAACATGCTGACTTTTTTATCAATACTTTCTTTACGAATCGCCTGTTGCACCGCCTCGGTTTTCATTAGTTTATTGATCAGGTTGCGGCGGTCGGACAGGTCAGGGCCTAAAATGGCTTCTTTATATTGGTTAAAGTTCTGGTCCAGGGTTTGCACCACAAAATGCGCCGGAGAAAAGTTCGGGCGCTCGGTCTGCGCGGTTTCCAGCAAAGCTCTTAACGATACCGGCTTGTGAAATTCAATATAGTTTTCACGGCCATATAAGGAAATATTCAGGGTTTGTTTCAGCTTGTTCGGTTTGGCCCAGGCATCGGCAAACAGGGCTTTAAACCAGGAATCTTCATATTCCGGCGCACGCCCCCAGAGCACAGTTACCGGTACTAGCTGCACATCCTGATCCGGATGCTGCTGCAAGGCCTCAATTAGACGAATCAGGCGGGCTGAATAATGATAGCTGGCATGCGGATGATCCTGCTCATTCAGTGCCAGCATCGAGTTATCTTCATTGTACTGGCCTAAAATCAGCGGTGAAAATACCGAAGGCAGACCACGTGCTTGCGCTTCTTTATCAATCAGTACAGTATTACTTAAAGAAGCGTCTTGCAGTACATAGCAGATACGGGTATGTAGCTGATTCTGGGCCAGATTCTGTTCCAGTTCGCTGGTGCTGCCCAGGACTTGCGGGGTCACAATCTTATCTAGAATTTTTTGCGTCAGGTTACGATAAAGTCGGCTGTAACTCTTGTTAGACATTGCATTCCCTAAATATTTTCATGGGCCGGATGGGCTGTTTTTACAGTAGAACCTGAGGCCGGTGGGCTGACACGGTTGTCAGTCAAGATCAAAATTGAACTAAGTTTACAGCGATTTATAGGCTGGACTGAATAGATTTCATGGAGTGATCACCTAATTTAACGAAAAACTGGCCGTATTTGTGTGAAACTTATTCAGTTTTTATTGTAACCAATCTTAGAGAAATCGAATTTTAAAATTTAAAGAAGCCTGTATGATAGAAGGTGAGGTAAATGAAAAAAGACTTAAGGAAAACATGATGACAACAGATACAGCTTTTACCGCCCCGGACAATTTGGGGATTGCGGTTTATGCCAACAATGCCGAAGCCATTGGCAATACGCCACTGGTGCGCATTAATCGTGTCATTGGCGGGGGAGCCAATGTATTTGCCAAAGTGGAAAGCCGTAATCCGGCATTTTCCGTCAAGTGCCGGATTGGTGCGGCAATGGTGGCCGATGCAGAACAGCGTGGCGCGCTTAAAGCTGGCATGCATATTGTTGAGCCAACCAGCGGCAACACCGGTATTGCGCTGGCTTTTGTAGCAGCAGCCAAAGGTTATCCGATTACTTTAACCATGCCGGCCAGCATGAGTATTGAACGCCGTAAAGTATTAAAAGCGCTGGGCGCCAATCTGGTATTGACCGAACCAGCCAAAGGCATGAAAGGCGCGATTGAAGAAGCCGAGCGTTTGGTGGCGGAGCAACCGGATGTCTATTTTATGCCGCAGCAGTTTGAAAACCCGGCCAACCCGGACATTCATGAAAAAACCACTGGGGTTGAAATCTGGCAAGCCACAGGCGGTCAGGTCGATATTCTGGTTGCCGGCGTGGGCACGGGCGGTACGCTTACCGGTATTTCGCGTTATTTCGAAAAAGTGCAGAACCAGCCGTTGTATTCGGTGGCGGTTGAGCCGGCAGAATCAGCCATTATTGGTCAGGCCAAACGTGGTGAAGCGATTAGCCCGGCACCACACAAAATTCAGGGTATTGGCGCCAACTTTATTCCTAAAAACCTCGATTTAGACCTGGTTGATGAAGTCATTGCCATTCCAAGCCAGGAAGCAATTGATTTTGCGCGTAAGACAGCAACGCAGGAAGGCATTCTGGTTGGAATTTCCAGTGGTGCCGCAATGGCGGCTGCGGCACAGCTGGCTGCACGTCCGGAAAATGCCGGTAAAAATATTGTGGTGATTTTGCCAGATGGTGGCGAGCGCTATTTATCTTCAGTGCTGTTTGAAGATATTTCTGCCGACTAAGTCTGTCGACTGCAAAAATAGCCATAAAAAAGCTCGCCATCGTTGCGGGCTTTTTTATTCGGCGTGACCTGAGGGTAGCGGATAAATACAGCGTTGACTGACCGCAGCACTCTCCACCTCGAGCACATCCAGCGCATCCCATTTCAACATTTGTTCGGTGAGCCAGACAAAATCCTGCGCTTGCGGCTGGGCTGACGATTCATCCACCAAACTGCGAATAATATTCTGAATAAAATAATAGTGTTCGACATGGACCTGTGCGGAACAAGGAAACTGGATGATGCCGGCCTCATTTAGCATTTGCCAGACTGCTTGTACATCTTCCAGCTGGTGCAATTCGGCTTGCGCGCGCTGAATGGCAGAGGTCATGGCATTTAAGGTATTCGGATGCTGGGCGGCCCATTCTGCGGTTACCGCTAGCACTTTATCGGCCACTTGCGGAATAACCTGCTGACCCGAGAGCAATATTTTAGAATAGCCCTGTAATTCGGCCTGGGTATTCCAGGGTTCGCCAACACAAAAGCCATCAATCTGCTGCTGGGAAATCGCTTCGACCATATATGGCGGTGGCAGCGTACTGAGCTGAATATTTTTCGCCAGGATCGGGTCGGCCAAGGCCAGCCATTCTCTTAAACAGTAATGATGAATCGAGGCGTGAAAGACGTGCGCCAGCTGTATCGGGCGTTGCTGATGCGCGTTTATCAGTTTTTTGGCAATGTGTGCGGCATCATCTTCCGGCTGGATGCCCAGTTCAAAACACAGCGATTGACTCAGGCTGATGTAAGCCTGATTGGTACTTAGCACCAGCGGCGTTTGCAGCGGAATCCCCAGTTGGTCGGTGCCGAGCGCCGCCGCCGGTAACATGGCCGACAGGCAATGCGCGGCATCCATAAAACCAAAGGCCAGCCGGTCTCTTAAACTGGCCCAGGACGGTTCTTTTAGCAGTTCGACATTGAGGCCGGCATCGGCAAAAAAGCCACGCTGTTTGGCCCATAAAATGGCCACGCAGTCGAGCAAAGGAATATAGCCAATCTGAAGTTCGGTTTTTTCTAAGTTATGCATGGCTAATCCTTAAATTGGTTTTGCAGGAGTTGCTGGGCATCGAGCAGGCGCCGTGCCATTTCACCAATGGTCATCCGGTGGCTCATGGCATTTTTGCGTAGCAGGCCAAAGGCATCTTCTTCGCTTAAGGCATGCATCTGCATCAGTAAGACCTTGGCTTTTTCGACATCTTTACGGTCGGCCAGTTTGCCTTTGGTTTCTTCCAGATCGTGCAGCAGCTTTTTGTGTTTTTTAAACTGCTCGATGGAAATTTCCAGAATGCTGTCCAGCTTGGCCGGATCAATCCCATCGACAATATAGGCAGTAACACCGGCATCAATGGCATTTTTGATGGTGTCTTTGTGGCTGTTTTTGGTGAACAGCACGGTCGGTAAATCAAACTGGCTGACGCAGCTTTCAATAATGTCCCGATGCGGATGGTCCATATCCAGCAGAATTACATCGGCATGCAATTGCTGTAAATGGAACATATTGGAATGATTGATAATTAAACAGGCAACCACCTCAAATTCATGCTGAATTAAGGAGGCTTTGATGAACTCTGCGCGCTCGAGATCATCATCAATTAACGCGATTTTCAGTTTTGGCATGCAACTCTCAATAGAGTCTGTACAACGAGTGCTTTTAATAATGCAAAGATGGTGCCAAACCCAAATTTATTGAAATAAAACCTTTAAAATCAAAAATTAAATCTGAACTTAACAGGAAGATGCACTTGCATGAAACAAAACGCACCAAGATAAGGCAGGGGACTTCAAAAAATAAAACAGGAGGCTGCCAGAACCGTAAAATTGGGATGCCACTCGCATCTGAATACCTTCACCCAGAATAGATAACCCTAAAAACCCAATAAAAAACAGCAAGCTACTGAGTTTTTCTAAAAAGTTGGCACGCTATCTGCATTATTCCAGCTGAGTCAAAGAAGACTCCCAAAATTTGAAAGACGGCCAACGACGTCCGCTCTGTTCGAATCTGTTATGCAGCTATCCGTATAGCAGGTTAACCCACACGTTCAGTTCAGGTAGGAGATGGTCATGTCTTCAAATTTGCAAGCGAATAAAGCGACAAAAATAAGTCTATTTAACTTTAAAACTTCAGCGATGAGAGCCTTCCATATGAGTTGGCTCGCATTTTTTGTCTGTTTCTTTGCCTGGTTTGCCTGCGCACCGTTAATGCCAGTCATTGCCGGCGAGTTCAACCTAACCAAAGATCAGATTGCCAATATCAATATTGCTGCGGTGGCCATCACCATTCTGGTCCGTTTAATTGTCGGGCCGCTGTGTGATAAATACGGCCCGCGTAAAACCTATACTGCTTTGTTAATTATCGGCAGTATTCCGGTGTTTGGGGTGGCGGCTTCCAACAGTTATGAATCTTTCCTGTTTTTCCGTTTGCTGATTGGCGCCATTGGTGCCAGCTTCGTGATTACCCAATATCACACCAGCATCATGTTTGCACCGAATGTGGTGGGAACAGCCAATGCCACTACGGCAGGCTGGGGCAATGCCGGCGGCGGCGCTACCCAGGCACTGATGCCTTTGCTGTTATCTGCCTTGGTCATGTTTGGGGTCGAGCAGGCCATGGGCTGGCGTATTGCCTTGCTGGTACCGGGCATCATGATGATTATTGTCGGCATCCTGTACTGGAAACTGACTCAGGACTGTACCCAAGGCAACTTTAAAGAATTACGCGAACAGGGCATTCAGGTCGGCAGCGACAAAAAAGGCGGTATGGCGATTCTGCTGCATGCTGCACGTAACTACCGCGTCTGGATTTTATTTGGTGCCTATGCTGCCTGTTTCGGGATTGAAATCTTTATTCACAACATTGTGGCGATGTATTACGTCGAACACTTCAGCTTTGGCCTGAAAGAAGCCGGCATGGCAGCGGGCATCTTCGGTTTGCTGGCCCTGTTTGCCCGTGCATTGGGCGGCATTGTCTCTGACAAGGTAGCACTAAAAAGCGGTCTGGATGGGCGTACTAAAGTGCTGTTTGCCATGATTTTAATGGAAGGCTTGTTCCTGATTCTGTTCTCGCAAATGAACAGCGCCATGCTGGCCATTTTAGTCATGACCATTTTTGCCCTGTTTACCCATATGGCCTGCGGCGCGACCTATGCACTGGTGCCATTTATTGACCGCGATGCACTGGGCGGCGTGGCTGGCATTATTGGGGCTGGTGGGAACGTCGGCGCAGTCGCCGCAGGCTTCCTGTTAAAAGGCGTACTGGATATTCAGACCTGCCTGATGGTTCTGGGCGGACTGGTGGTAATTGCCGCAAGTTTTGTCCTGATGATTCGCTTCTCGGTGGAGCACAAAGAAAAAGAACAACGCCTGTTCGAACAGGCCATTGTTGAACGCAATAACGCAGCCTAAGCCAACACAGAATATTATTGAGGAGAACTGTATGAAACTTGTCATGATTGGCCACGGTATGGTCGGCCACAAATTTATTGAATCGGTTTTGGAAACTGCGGGCGATGAGGTTGAAATCACCATTTTGGCAGAAGAACCGCGTTTGGCTTATGACCGCGTACATTTAACCGAATACTTCACCGGCAAGTCTGCCAAAGACTTAAGCTTATGCCGTAGTGACTTCGCCGATGCCTATGGCATTGATCTGCGCCTCAATACCAAAGCCACGGCTATTGACCCGGTACATAAACTGGTCACCACCAATCAGGGTGATGTGATTGCCTATGACAAACTGGTACTGGCGACGGGCTCTTATGCCTTTGTGCCACCTATTCCGGGCAATGACCGTGAAAACTGCTTTGTTTACCGTACCATTGAAGATCTGGATGCAATTAAAGCCGCTAGTCTGAATGCCAAATCTGGTGTCGTGATTGGTGGCGGTTTACTTGGTCTGGAAGCAGCCAAAGCCTTAAAAGACCTAAATCTGGAAACCCATGTAGTCGAGTTTGCGCCGCGTCTGATGGCGGTGCAGGTTGATGACCTGGGCGGTAAGGTGCTGCGCAGCAAAATTGAAGATCTGGGCGTGAAAGTCCATACCCAGAAAGCCACCTCCTCAATTGAAGATGGCGCGTCGGCCAAGCATGTGATGAAGTTTGGTGATGGTGCTGAACTGGAAACCGATATCATCCTGTTTTCTGCCGGGATTCGTCCACGTGATGAACTGGCGCGCCAAAGCGGACTCAGCATTGGCGAGCGCGGTGGGATTGTGATTAATGATTACTGTCAGACTTCCAATCCGGATATTTATGCGATTGGGGAATGTGCGCTGTGGCAAAACAAGATTTACGGTCTGGTCGCACCGGGCTATGACATGGCTCGAATTGCCGCCAAGCATGTGATGCAGCAAAACCCGAACTGCTTTGCTGGCGCCGACATGAGCACTAAATTAAAGCTGATGGGTGTGGATGTGGCATCTATTGGTGATGCACATGCCATGACTCCAAATTCACTCAGCTATTTTTATGCCGATGAAGATGCGCTGATCTACAAGAAAATTGTGGTTAATGCGGAAAAAAACCGATTGCTGGGTGCGGTGCTGGTTGGCTGTGCCAAAGAATATAACGATCTACTGCAAATGATGCTGAATGGTCTGGCAGTTCCAGAACAGCCAGAAAGCCTGATCATGCCGGGCTTTGCCGAGTCAGGTGCCAAAGCCGGTGGCAGCGGTGTCGATTTGCTGCCAGACAGCGCCACCATCTGTTCCTGTAATAACGTGTCTAAAGCCGATATCTGCCAGGCGATTGAAGCCGGTTCAACTTCACTCGGTGCACTGAAGAAATGTACCCAGGCCGCAACTGCTTGTGGGGGCTGTGCACCTTTAGTGACTCAGGTATTAAAAGCCGAATTGCAGCGTCAAGGGGTGACGGTCAATAACCATCTTTGTGAACACTTTGCCTATTCGCGTCAGGAACTGTATCACCTGGTGCGTGTGAACGAGATCAAGACTTTTGAAGATTTAATCCAGCAACATGGTCACGGTCTGGGCTGTGATATCTGTAAACCAACTGTGGCCAATATTCTGGCCTCCTGCTGGAATGACTTTGTGCTAAAACCAAGTCATGCCGGCCTGCAAGATAGCAATGACTACTATCTGGGCAATATCCAGAAAGATGGTTCTTATTCGGTGGTCCCACGAATGGCCGGTGGTGAAGTGACTCCAGATGGCCTGATTGCCATTGGCCAGATTGCCAAGGAATACGGCCTGTACACCAAACTGACCGGTGGTCAGCGCGTGGATATGTTTGGGGCGCAGGTACATCAGTTACCGGAAATCTGGCAAAAACTGATTGATGCCGGTTTTGAATCGGGTCATGCCTACGGCAAGTCACTGCGTACCGTAAAATCTTGCGTGGGTAGCACCTGGTGCCGTTATGGCGTGGATGATTCAGTTGGCTTGGCGATTTTCCTGGAAAACCGTTACAAAGGCCTGCGCTCTCCACACAAACTGAAAATGGCCGTATCGGGCTGTACCCGTGAATGTGCCGAAGCACAAAGTAAAGATGTGGGCGTGATTGCCACTGAAAAAGGCTGGAACCTGTATGTTTGCGGCAACGGCGGCATGAAACCGCGTCATGCCGAGCTGCTGGCTTCCGATCTGGATACCAGTACCTTAATCAAATACATCGACCGCTTCTTTATGTTCTACATTCAAACCGCAGACCGTTTACAACGTACTTCGGTTTGGCGCGACAACCTGGAGGGCGGGCTGGATTATCTGAAAGACGTGATTGTGCACGATTCCTTAGGTCTGGCCGAAGAACTAGAACGCCGCATGCAGCATGTGGTGGGTACTTATCAGGATGAATGGCGTACCGCGATTGAAGATCCGGAAGTACGTAAACGCTTTAAAACCTTTATCAATGCCAAAGCCGAGCAGCAGCACGATCCGCACATCCAGTTTGCCACCGAGCGTGGGCAGATTCGCCCGAAAACGGCGGCCGAGCGTGATGAAAGCCGGATTCCGGTGATGCAGGCATAACCTTCAAGATCAAGACACATCTTCTGAAGCAAATCCGCCAGAAAAACCAAATGAGATATGCAGCAGAAGATGCCAAAGTACAGGATAACGATGATGACAATTTTAAAAGATATGAATGAACTGGATTGGGTAGAGGTCTGTCATCTGGAGGAGATTACCCCACATACCGGCGTGGCAGCCTTGGTAGAAGGCCAGCAGATTGCAATTTTCCGTGTGGGGCAGGAACAGCGTGTTTATGCCCTGAGTAATCAGGACCCGTTTAGCGGCGCCAATGTGATGTCGCGCGGTATTCTGGGTGATTTGCAAGGTGAGCGTGTGGTGGCATCACCAATCTATAAACAGCATTTCAGTCTGGCCACCGGCCGCTGTCTGGAAGATAAAGACCAGAAATTACTGGTGTTTCCAAGCAAAATTGAACAGGGCCGGGTTTTTGTCAGTCCGACCGCACAAAAAACCTATATCACCAATAATGGCGTGCAACAGGAAAAAATGAAGCTGGTGCTGGTGGGTAATGGTCTGGCGGGCATGCGCTGTCTGGAAGATTTGCTGGATATGGCACCTGATCGTTACGAGATTACCGTGATTGGCGAAGAACCGTGGGGCAACTACAACCGGATTATGCTGTCCCCGGTCTTGGCCGGTGATAAAACGGTGGACGATATCATGCTGCATCCGCATGCCTGGTATGCCGAAAAAGGTATTCAGCTGATTGCCGGTGATGCTGCGGTGAAAATTGATCGTCCACGCAAGCAAGTCTTCACCCAGTCGGGGCAGGTGGTGAATTATGACCGGCTGATTTTAGCCACTGGCTCGCAGCCCTTTATTCCACCAATTCCGGGCACAGAGCTGGACGGTGTGCTCAGCTTCCGCGATATCTATGATGTGAACAGGATGCTGGAATATTGCGAACAGAAACAAAACGCCGTGGTTATTGGTGGTGGTTTACTTGGACTTGAAGCAGCCTATGGTTTGAAACAGCGTGGCATGAACGTGACCGTGCTGCATCTAATGGACCGGATTATGGACCGCCAGCTGGATAGCAAAGCCAGCTTAATGTTGAAAAACAGTATTGAAGAAAAGGGTATTCGCGTACTGACCGAAGCCAATACCGAAACGCTGCTTGGTGAAAATGGCCATGTGACACAAGTCCGGCTAAAAGATGGCACGCTGCTCGATGCCGATCTGGTGGTGTTTGCGGTGGGAATCCGTCCGAATATTGCACTGGCGCAAAGTGCCGGCCTGCGCTGTCAGCGTGGGGTGCTGGTCAATGACACCATGCAAAGTTATGACCCGAGTATTTATGCAGTCGGTGAGTGTATCGAACATCGTGGTCAAACTTTTGGTCTGGTGGAACCGCTGTGGGGCCAAGCCTTTATTTGTGCCTCGCATCTGGCAGAACACGGTAGCTTGACCTTTAAGGCACCTACTGTTCCGACCCAGCTCAAAGTCAGTGGTTGTGATGTGTTCTCGGCCGGTAATTTTGAACCGGAAGATGATTTTGAAGACATTGTCCTGAATGATGAAAAACGTCAGATTTATAAACGCATCATCATCCAGAAAGACAAAGTCATTGGTGCAGTACTGTTTGGTGATACCGAGGATGGTGCATGGTATGCCGAGCTGATTGTAGATCAGACACCAATCACTTCGATTCGGAATAAACTGCTATTTGGTCGGGATTTTGCATTAAAGAAAGCAGGGTAATTAGATCTCTGTAATTAGTACTTCATAAGAAGGATGTCATAGCCTCAAATGGAGTGCTAAAACAACTGTTTACGTGTAGGCACTCCCTTACTTTTGAAAGATCAAAAGTAACAAAAATCTTAGATTCCCATACATTACGTCCTGTAATGATGGGAATCGGTGGCATCCATGCCACCTCACGATAGTGAATGCTTACACAAATTTCGTATTTCAAATAAAGCCAAGATAAAAATCGGAATTACGTGAATTTAGATAATTAAGGAGCACAGCAGCAATGAATAGTATCCCAGTGGTGGAACTGCATAGCTCCACAGAATTAAAAACGATGACTACGCAAACCACCTGTCCTTATTGTGGGGTTGGTTGTGGGGTGAGGGCTCATGTCAGCCATTCACCACAAGGCGTGCAGGTGAAAGTCGAAGGCGATGTGCAGCATCCAGCCAACTTTGGCAAACTGTGTATTAAAGGCAGCAATCTGGCCGATACCTTGGGGCTAGAGACACGGGTATTAACCCCAATGCTGGGCCGTAAGGACAACCGTCAGCCAACAGACTGGCAGACTGCCACCACCGAAATTGCGCAAAAATTCCAGCATTGTATTGAGCAATATGGCCCGGAAAGTATTGCTTTTTATGTTTCGGGGCAATTGCTGACCGAAGACTATTATGTGGTCAATAAATTTGTCAAAGGTTATTTGGGCACGGCTAATATTGATACCAACTCGCGGCTGTGTATGTCTTCTGCGGTGGCGGCGCATAAACGGGCCTTTGGCGAAGATCTGGTGCCTGCCAGCTATACAGATTTTGAACAGACCGAGATGGTGGTGCTGGTCGGTTCCAATACCGCCTGGTGCCATCCGGTTCTGTATCAGCGCATGTTGCAGGCCAAAGAACAGCGCAATCTGTTTGTGGTGGTGGTCGACCCACGCTTTACCGCGACCTGTGAAGCGGCCGATTTACATTTGCCGATTATGCTCGGGCAAGATGTGGCGCTGTTTAACGGCTTGCTGCAGTACTTACAGCAAAACGGTCATCAGGACCACAATTTTACCGCTGCCTATACCGAAGGCTTGCAGCAGGCGTTAGAAGCCAGCGCCGCGGAGCAGCAGCTGGAAAATGTGGCAGCGCGTACCGGGATTTCTGCCGAGAAATTACAGCTGTTTTTTGAAAAGTTTGCCCAGACTGACAAAGTCATGACCTTGTTTTCGATGGGGGTCAATCAGTCTTCACAAGGGGTGAATAAAGCCAATAGTATTATCAATTGCCATCTGTTAACAGGCAAAATTGGCAAGCCGGGCGCAGCACCGTTTTCCATGACCGGACAACCGAATGCCATGGGCGGGCGCGAGGTCGGTGGACTGGCCAATATGCTGGCCGCGCATCTGGATCTGGATCAGCCAGCCCATCAGCAGCTGGTACAGCAGTTCTGGAACAGTCCAAAAATTGCCACCCAAGCGGGGTTAAAAGCGGTCGATCTGTTTGAAGCGGTAGAAGCCGGGAAAATCAAGGCACTGTGGATTATGGCCACCAATCCGGTGGTGAGTTTACCTAATGCCGATCAGGTCAAACGCGCCTTGGCGCAATGTGATTTTGTGGTGGTGTCGGATATCTGTCAGGATACCGATAGCACTGCCTATGCCGATGTTTTATTACCAGCTTTGGGCTGGGGCGAAAAAGAAGGCAGTGTTACCAATTCCGAACGGCGCATTTCCAGACAGCGTGCCTTTTTGCCCGTACCGGGTCAGGCCAAGGCCGACTGGTGGGCGATCAGTCAGGTGGCCAAGGCCATGGGCTTTCGCGGTTTCGATTATCAGCATGTGCATGAGATTTTTCTGGAACATGCGGCTTTATCGGCCTGTGAAAATGGTCCGGTGACACAGCGTCAGGACTATCCGCTATTTCGCTACTTTAATTTAAGCGGTCTGAGCCAGCTAAGCCTGCAACAGTATGAACAGCTGCAGCCGTTGCAATGGCCAGTATTAACGCCTCAGCAGAATCCACCGGTGGAACAGCTGTTTACCCAGGGACAGTTTAGCTTTCCAAATGGCAAAGCCCGTTTTATTGCCACTCAGGCCATCGACCCGGTACATGGCGCTTGTGAAGATTATCCTCTCATTCTGAATACTGGCCGGATTCGTGACCAGTGGCACACCATGAGCCGTACCGGTTTATCGGCCAATTTAAGCACTCACAAAGCCGAGCCCTATTGTGAAATTCACCCCAATGATGCACTGAAATATGGCCTGAAAGATGGGGAACTGGTGGAGCTGAAATCCCGCTGGGGTAGTTGTGTATTGCGGGTTGAAGTTTCGACTGGTATTCGCCGTGGTCAGCTGTTTGTGCCCATTCACTGGAATGATCAGGTCGCTTCCGATGCGCGAATTGGAAAAGTGGTCAATCCGGTGGTGGATGCCATTTCCGGCGAACCCGAATTTAAACATACCCCGGTCAGCATCCAGCCATTTTATACCGACTGGCAGGGGGTGTTGTATATTCGCCATGGGCATGAAGCGGCAGTTCAGATTACTTTGGCGCAGGTAGCGTGGTGGAGCAAGATTCAGACCGCCAAAGCGGTTCGTTATGAACTGGCCGACCGGAAAAAATTTAAACATACCGCCGCACAGATTAAACAGCTGCTACAACTGGAAGATAGCTGCTTTGAATGGCTGCAGCTGGAAGATCCATCGGCATTCATCAGCCATAGTGTGGTGTTACAGGACGGGATTTTAATCGCCAGTCTGTATATTGCGCCCAACGCTTTATTGCCCGATCGGGACTGGGTCGCCAGCCTGTTTAAACGTGAGCGTTTAAGTGCCACGCATCGTAAAGCCTTGCTGGCCGGACAGGCCATGTCAGTACAGAACAATGAAGGACCGCTGGTATGTAGCTGCTTTAAAGTCGGCAAAAACCGCATCATCCAGACCATTCGGGAGCAGCAGTTAAGCCATGAAAAACAGATCACGGCCTGTTTAAAAGCTGGCGGCAATTGTGGCTCATGTTTACCGGAAATCCGTGGGCTGATTAAAGCCTGTCAGGTGGAGGAAATGCCATGAGTCGCAACTCCACCACCATTCAGATGGATTATCCTGCCACGGATCTGGTCATTCTGGCGGGCGGACAAGCCCGCCGCATGAATGGCATGAACAAGCTGCTACAAAAGTTTGATGATGATATCCAGCTGCTCAAAATCCAGCGGCGCTTTAAAACGGAAATTCAGCAATTGTGGATCAATAGCCATCGTGATCGTTCCATTTATGCCAGATTGCTGCCGCATCTGCATTGTTATCATGATGATGAAGGCGGTTTTCTAGGCCCGTTGATGGGCATGAAAAGCGCCTGGGGCCATGTACAGGCCGACTATGTGCTGTTTATTCCCTGTGATGTGACCTATATTCCGCCCGATGTGCTGCCACGGTTGCATCAGCGTCTGGCCAGACAGCCGCAGGCCGACGTGGCCTATGTGATGATGAACGGGCAGGCGCTGTATCCATTTTGTCTGATGAAACGCAGCAGTTTGCCCACACTTCGCGCGCATCTTGCACAACATCAGCGCAGTTTAAAGCATTGTTTCGCAGAAATGCATGCTCAGGTGGCAAAATTTAAAAATCGTGCGCTATTTTTTCACAGTATTAACTCGCTGGATGAACTGCAACAGTATCGTCAGCTGAAATTTCTTTAAAAATCATCTCATTTCTTCGCTTCTAGCATGTGCTGGGCAGAATTTAAACACTCTCTTTATCAAAAGCTCAAAGTTGGAACATTAATTGCAAATTCAAGCCTAAAGCGCGGCATGTGATCCGTGCAAACCTATTGCCCATTGCACAGCCATGAAGCAATTGCCCAGAGGATAACAGGCGTGATCAATCCCCAGATTCCCGTGAGACCCGCATATTTTCAGGATCAGTTTGGCCGGAGCAAACGCAAGCTGCGGATTTCTGTGACCGATCGTTGCAATTTTAAATGTGTCTACTGCATGCCTGAACATCCTGAATGGATGAAGAAACATCAGCTGCTGAGTTTTGAGGCCTTGCTGCAGTTTTGCCAGTTGATGGTTGAGCAGGGTATTCAGCATATCCGCATTACCGGCGGCGAACCGCTGATGCGCCAGGGTGTGGTGCATTTTATCCGGGATTTACAGCCACTACGCCAATTGGGTTTGGCGAGAATTTCCATGACCACAAATGGCCATTATCTGAGCCGCTATGCGCAGGAATTAAAACAGGCCGGTCTGGATGATTTAAATATCAGTCTGGACAGTTTAGATCCGCAGCAGTTTTTTACGCTAACCCAAAAACAGTTACAGCCGGTACTCGACGGGATTCAGGCCGCGCAGCAGGCGCATTTGCCCATCAAACTGAATAGCGTGCTAATCAAAGGCATTAATGACGACCAGATGGTGCCACTTTTGCAGTGGAGCAAAGCCGAGCAGATTCCGCTGCGTTTTATTGAATTTATGCCGCTGGATGGTGATGGTCACTGGAGCGCCGCGCATGTAGTCACCGAGCAGGAAATTTTGCAGCGCTTAAGCCAGCATTTTCCGGTCGAAGCCATCCACAGCCAAGGCGCGAATCCGGCACGGGAATATCGGGTCGATGGCCACCCGGTGGGGATTATTTCCACCATCAGCCATGCCTTTTGCGGCCAGTGTGACCGGTTGCGTTTAAGCGCCCAGGGTGAACTGTATAACTGTCTGTTTGCCGAACAGCCTGTACCCTTAAAAGCATTGATTGAACAGCTGCAGACTCACATGGCGCCCGCGGCACGTGAGCAGTTACTGCAGCAATTACAAAGCTATATCTGGCAGAAAAAAGCCGGCTTTCATGCCATTCATTCTCAAGCCACAACCACTGCCGGGAGCACCCGGAAAATCAGCATGTATATGATTGGAGGTTAAGTATGCACGATATCCTGATTCAGATTGAAGCCTTTGGCGCTGTAAAACAGGCGCTGCCAGAAACTATTCAGATGCAGTGCCTGCCCGGTACGGCCATTGCGGACTTGTTGCTGCAGTTAAACCACAGTTATCCAGCGGCAGCGTCTCTGGTCGAGCGGTGTGCCTGCGCGATTGGTGAAGATATTGTGCCGCGCCAGCAGACCTTGCAGCACAGTACCACGCTGGTGTTGCTGTCACCGGTGGCAGGAGGTTAAACGATGCAGCATATAAAACAGTTTGCCCGGATTCAGGATATGCCACTCAGCCAGTCCAGCTTCGATGAGATTCAGCAGTTTCCTGAATGTGGTGGCATTGGCATTTTTGTGGGCACAGTTCGCAACCATCATGAAGGTAAAGCGGTGCAGTCGCTGAAATATACCGCCTATGCACCGGTGGCAGAAAAAATGATCCGGCAGATTGAGCAGGAAATTCAGCAGCAATATGGCGTGTCTTATGTGCGGGTCATCCACCGGATTGGGGATTTAGCCATTGGTGAAACCGCAATTATTGCCATGGCGTATGCGCCGCATCGCCGTGAAGCCTTTCAGGCCTGCGAGGTGGCGGTGGAGCGGGTCAAACATGAAGTCCCGGTTTGGAAAGAAGAATTTTATTGCGATGGCAGCAGCCAGTATGTCGAAGGCTGTTGTATTCGTAAAGATCATCCACCAGTGGAAGCGAATACGCAAACCGATTGCTGCAATCACTCCCATGCAGGCGAAAACGCCTATCAATGGCCGCTTTAAATCCGATGTTAAGCCTAATTTTTTTAAATCAATAATTCCGGAATACCGTCATGAAAAATGTAGGCATGAAAGCCGAAACCTATCGTACTGCGGTGGCCAGTGCCATTTTATATGCGCCGCCGCATTGTATCGAGCTGCTGCGTCAGGGAAATACTGAAAAAGGCGATGCGCTGAAAACTGCGCGTATTGCCGGTATTCTGGCAGCCAAACGTACCGATGAGCTGATTCCGCTGTGCCATCCTTTACCCATTTATCGGGCCGATGTGGATTATGAACTGCATGAACAGCATGTCGAGATTATTGCCACGGTAGAAACTATTGGTCCGACCGGTGTCGAGATGGAAGCCTTAACCGCAGCCAGTCTGGCCGGACTGACCTTATACGACATGCTGAAACCGCATTGTGAACCGGAAGATTTGTGTCTGGATCAATGCAAATTACAGCAGAAAAAAGGCGGTAAATCCCATTTTAGCCGGGTCTTGGCGCAGCCGATGCCAGCCTCGGTGATTGTGCTGTCCGATACCGTCGCCGCGGGTAAAAAACCGGATACCGCCGGCCAGAATATTCTGGAAATATTGGCAGAGGCCAATTTCCAGCAGGTTCAGTATCAGGTGATTCCGGATAGCCCGGAACAGCTGCTGGCTTTAATTGAACAGCAGAAAAATCAGTATCCGCTGATTTTAACCGTCGGCGGCACCGGTCTTGGCCCGAAAGATTTAACCGTAGAAACCCTGGCTCCGCTATTAGAACGGGAAATTCCGGGGCTGATGGAAGCCTCGCGCAGTTTTGGCCAGAAACGCACGCCGTATGCGGCTTTAAGCCGTGGAGTCGCCGGCTATATCGAAAATAGTCTGGTGATGACTTTACCGGGCAGTCGTCAGGGGGCGAAGGAATCCTTGCTGGCGGTATTACCGGCCTTGGTGCATGTCTTTGATGTGCAGAAAAATATTCCACATGCAGGAGGCTATCAATAATGTCAGGTTGTGGTGTAGAAAGCGGGTTGATCAGTCTGGATCAAGCACTAGATAAGATGATTGCGGCAACACCCTGTCTGGAGGTGGAAACCCTGCAACTACAACAGGGCCTGCATCGCTATTTAGCTGAAGATATTTATGCGGGGATTGATCTGCCTTTATTTTCCCAAAGTGCAGTCGATGGTTATGCCCTGTGTAGCGATGGAGAGATAGCGCCAGGCGCGCAGTTCCAGTTGGTCGGTGAAATCCGGGCAGGTCAATCAGCCGATGTGACGCTGCAGCGTGGACAGGCGATGCGTATTTTTACCGGCGCGCCCATTCCTGCCGGTACCACCACGGTGGCACGTCAGGAAATTGTGCAGCGGATGTCTAGCCATCTGATTCAGCTAGAGACTGCGCTCAAACTGCATGCCGATATCCGGGATGTGGGCGAAGAAATTAGCCAAGGTCAGTTACTGGCATCAGCCGGACAATATTTAAATATCGGCGCAATTGCCGCCTTAAGCATGGCCGGTATTGATCAGGTACAGGTCTATCAGCAGCCTAAAGTTGCCGTGCTGATTACCGGCGATGAAGTCGCGCAGTCGGCTGCAGATCTGCAAGCAGGAAAAATTTTTGATGCCAATGCGCCTTTAATTGCATCCTGGTGTCAGGCACGGCATCAACCTGTGCATATTGTGCATGTGGAAGATAATGAAATTGCCTTAATCCGATACTTTCAGCAACTTCAGGAGGAGTATGATGTCATCATCAGCACTGGCGGAATTTCGGTTGGTGATTATGATTTTATCCGTCCGGTGGCTTTAAATGTAGGCTTTGAGCAGGTGTTCTGGAAAGTGAAACAGAAGCCGGGGAAACCGGTTTTTTTCGCCAGATACCGAAAATCGGCTAACAAATTTTGTCACTTATTGGCATTGCCGGGCAATCCTGCGGCGGTATATGTTGGAATCTCGATCTATACGCAAACTTTATTAGAAGTATTACAAGGGCAAAGTCAGCCGCCCGCGTGGTGGACAGGGCAAATACAACATGACTTAAAGCCCGATGCGAGAGAAAGGATTTTAAGAATGGCCGCCTGTTTTGAAGATGGGGTGTTGAAACTGCACAGTTTAGCCAAGCAGCAGTCGCATATGCTCAGTAATCTGATGTATGCCAACTGTCTGGTGCGTGTGCCGGCCCATCAGCCGATTCAAAAAGGCCAATGCTTAAAGGGAATATTCATACAGCATTGAGGGAGTGCGTTTTGAAGACCATCCAACTGGGTTTAATCTGTGTCGCCTTGTGCTTAAGCACATTCAGTCGAGCCAATTCCGTTCAGGTGTATGCAGCTGCAAGTCTGGGCCCGGCATTGACGGATGTGATTCGGCATTATCAGCTGCAACATCCAGAAGCCAAGATTGTACCGGTTTTTGGCACTTCATCGACCTTGGCCAAACATATTGTCCGCGGTGCAAAAGTCGATCTTTATTTTCCGGCCGATCAGGACTGGATGACCTATCTGGTGAAACGCAACAAGGTCAAAGCCAGTCAGGTCAAACCAATTATTTATAACCAGCTGGTGGCAATTGCCCTGAAAGATGCGCGGATTCCGTTTCGGGCGCATCCTACCTTTAATTTTCCTCAGGCCTTTACGGGCCGGCTGTGTACCGGACAGGTCGATTCGGTGGCGGTTGGAAAATATGCCAAACATAGTCTGACCAAGCTGGGCTGGTATAAACGGCTGGAAAAACGCATTATTGGCGCGTCGGATGCCCGGGCTGCTTTGGCCTTTGTCGAGCGCGGTGCCTGTCAGGTCGGCATTGTTTATCGCAGCGATGCCGTCAGTAGCGATAAAGTAAAAGTGCTGGGTGCGTTTCCGGTACAGACCCATCCGGACATTGTTTATACCGCGGCTTTAACCAAACAGGGTGAAAAGAATCGTCAGGCGGTCAAGTTCCGGCGCTATCTGGGTAGCGTCGCGGCTCACAAGATTTTTGTTCAACATGGTTTTCGTCCCTAGGTTGCTGCTTTGATGCTCAGTCCCGAAGAACTAAGTGGTTTATATCTGTCTGCTAAAGTGGCCAGTGTCGCGACCTTGTTTTGCCTGCCATTTGCAATTTGTCTGGGCTGGATGCTGGCACGCTATGAATTTCGCAGCAAGTTTTTGCTTGAAGCCATGTTACAACTGCCGATGGTTTTACCACCGGTAGTGCTGGGCTATGTATTGCTGGTGCTGTTTAGCCCGCAAGGCTGGATTGGACAGGTTTTGGCCCACTGGGGCATTGAGCTGGCGTTTAACTGGAAAGGCGCAGTACTGGCTGCCATGCTGGTGGCGTTTCCCTTGCTGGTTCAACCGATTCGTTTGTCTTTTCAAATGTTAAATCCACAGCTGGAACAGGTGGCAGCCTCACTTGGGGCTGCACCGCTGAAAGTCTTTTTCAGTATTAGCTTACCGCTGGTGCTGCCCGGGATTCTTATGGGCAGTATTCTGGGCTTTAGCCGCAGTCTGGGTGAATTTGGCGCCACCATTACCTTTGTTGGCAATATCCCGGATGAAACCCGCACCATTCCCATCGCTATTTATACGCTCATTCAACAGCCTGATGGCGAAGCTGCTGCCATGCGTCTGGTGCTGTTATCTACCGGCTTGGCTTTTGCCGCCTTGCTGGCCAATTATTTTATTTTGCACAGATATCAACGTAAATTGGGGCAAAACTGATGCTGGATTGTCAGATCGATTATCAGAATGCGCAGTTCAAATTACAGCTGCAGCTGACCTGTGCAGAGCAGATTGTCGGGATTCTGGGGCCCTCCGGTTCCGGGAAAACCAGCTTTCTGCATCTGCTGGCTGGACTGTTACGGCCGCAACAGGGCCGGATTGTGCTGAATCACCGTTTACTGCTCGATACCCAGCAGCAGGTGTTTGTGCCCGTGCATCAACGTAAAATTGCCCTGATTTTTCAAAAGGCCCTGTTATTTCCGCATTTGAATGTTGAGCAGAATTTAAGATATGCAGAAGGTTTACAGCCGCTGGCACAGCGTAAATTTGAGTTTGAGCAGATTGTTGAGTTGTTAGAACTATCTAAGCTGATTCGACGCAAAGCGCATCAATTATCCGGCGGGGAAGCACAGCGCGTTTCGATTGGCCGGGCTTTATTATCTGCACCGCAGTTATTGCTGCTGGATGAACCCTTAAGCGGACTGGATCAGCAGTTAAAACAGCAGATACTGCCATTTTTAAAACGCATTCAGCGCGAATTGCAGCTGGGCATGATCTATGTGACCCATCATCCGGAAGAATTGCTGGAACTTCAGGCCACGGTGTATCAAATGCAAAAAGTGCAGGGCATCAGCCGTTTACAACGGGACAATGTAGTACCTTTGATTCAGCCGGTTTTTTAAAGCTGGGCAATTTGCTGTTGTAGCTGCTCCATCTGCTCGGTTAACTGTTTCATCATGATTTGCGCAATCCGGGAAAGCTGCCGTTTCGGTGCCACACACAGGGCCAGCGTCAGTGGATATAAACCTTTGTCCTGAACCGGTTTAAAGATGGCTGTTTGATGTTCCAGGAGCGGCAGTGCATCTAAATAACTCATTAGCCCCAGCCCCAAATTCTGCTTTAACAATGACATTAACATGCGAATGTCATTACATTCGATGCGGCTACGCGGACTAAACTGATGGTGCTTATACAGCGCGCTGACATATTCATGAATAATCAGTGGGGGTGCTGGTATTAAATGGGCATAAGGCAAGGTATCGGAAAAATACAGCAGTGTTTGTTCTGCCAGAGGATGCTCAACCGGAATCACAAAACCCAGCGGAATTTCCACAAAAGCCACCACTTCTAAATGCGGATGCGCTTGCGGATTCAGCAGCAGGCCAAAATCCAGCTCCGCAGCCTGAATCATCTGCGCGACTTTTTCACTGTCCAGCACATGCACATGAAAATCAATCCAGGGATAATGCTGGCTCATGTGTTGCATCGACTGCAGCACAAAACTTTCGCTGAGCGCTGAAATTAAGCCAAATTCAATGCTGCCACGATGCAGGCCCTGAATTTCATCAAAACGGATGCGGGTCTGCTGAAATTCTTTGTGCCATTTTAATAGATCGGCATACAGCAACTCTCCGGCCAAAGTCAGCCGTAGCCCATGATTCAGACGTTCAAACAGCGCAATCCCGAGTTCCTGTTCGGCCAGTACAATTTGCCGATGCACGGCAGATACCGAAATAAACAGCTGCTCGGCTGCCTTGCGCAAGCTACCGGTTTGCGCCACCGCAATAAAATAGTCTGAAAAACGCGAAAACGGGGTATTCACTATTTAAAACCTGGCCAGCGTGATATTGATAGATTTTAAAAGAGCAAGATCTGCGCCAGTTCAGGCCAATTTTGACTAAAGTGTTCGAATTTTTAGAACAGATCATCAAAAACATTCTAATAGACAGAAAAAGCAGAAGCTCTTAATTTAAAACAGGAAATTAACAATAAACGACATGAGAAAACCGCGGATTTCCGTTTGTTCTTGACCCTGTATAGCTTAAAAGTGAGCCAGCCTATGAATGCGATTCCTGTAATCAACCTGTTTGCCCAACCCCATGACAGCCGCTTTGATGCCAGTGACTGGCATATTCTGGCGCAGCATTGGTATCCGGTGGCACGAATTCAGGATGTCAGCAGCCAGCCGCAACAGGTGACTTTATTGGATGTGAAAATGGCGCTGTACCGGACAGAAAGCGGTGACATCCAGCTGGTACGGGATATTTGCCCGCATCGCGGTGTGCCTTTAAGCAAAGGCTGGGTGGAGGGCGATGAAATTGTCTGTCCTTACCATGGGTTGCACTATAACCGGGCCGGCAAATGCACCAAAATTCCGGCCCAGCCCGACCTGACCCAGATTTCGGAGCGTTTTAGCCTGACCACGTTTCCGGTGGTGCTGAAATATGGTCTGGTCTGGACCAGCCTGTTCGGGCGGGATGAACAGGCAGCCAATTTTCCGGTGCTGGATACTTGGGAAGATGCTGAGCATCAATCCATTTTACCACCCAGTGTGGATATTGCCGGTTCTAGCGGCCGTCAGTTAGAAGGTTTTATTGATGTTGCACATTTTGCCTGGGTGCATCATCAGGCCTTTGCTGATCGGGACAATCCGGTGGTACCGAAATATCATACCGAACGCACTGACTATGGCCTGAAAAGTATCTATATTTCCAATGTCAGCAATTATCCGCATGGTATGCAGCATTTAGCACCCGAAGGCTTTTTATGGACGCGTGAATTTGATGTTTATCCACCTTTTGCAGCGACCTTGACCATTTATTTTCCGAATGATGGCATCTTGAAAATCTTAAATGCCTGTTGTCCGGTATCGGCCCATCAGACCCGGTTATTTGTGCCTTTAACCCGGAATTTTGATACCACCGGCGACCTGCAAGCAGTTTACGATTTTAATGCGCAGATTTTTGCCGAAGATCAGGACATGGTAGAAAGCCAGAAACCGGAAGAACTGCCGCTGGATTTAAGCATGGAAGCCCATTTTGAAGCAGATCGCGCATCGGCCTTATACCGCCGGATTCTGGCCGAATGGGGCCTAAGTAAACGCTATATCGTGTAGCAAATCTCATTGAATTGAAAGCGAGGAATTGAAAGTGAGCTTAAGCAGGACGACTGGCCTGATTGGATTTAAAGGCTTTATCCAGCACATGCCGGTGAATAAAACGCAGTTTGTCTTTTACCGGCTCGGTCAGTTTAAACGGATAGGCATCATCCAGCCCGATACTGCGATTCAGCGCATTCAGATTAAAGGTCAGGGCAATCCAGTTTTCTAAAATGTGTTCAATATCCTTGCCGCCAATCGGGCATTCGGTAAAGTACAGATTGGCCAGGGTACGGCCGTTACCTTGCACCCGGATTCCGGCAAAATAGGCGGTTTCCAAAGTATCCATCATGTGCAGATAATGCGCCCAGGTTTCAGCCCAGTCTTCCCAGGGATGGGTGGTGGCATAGGTGCTGATATAGCTGTCTTGCCAGTCGGAGGGCGGGCCTTGTTCATAATGGCGTTTGAGTGCCATGCCATAATCCTGACGTTCATCACCAAAATAGTAGCGGAATTCATCGACCAGTTCCGGATGGCGGTTTTGCATCACATCAAAATAATAATGGCCGCTTTCATGGCGAAAATGGCCAAGCAGGGTGCGGTAGTTTTCTCCCATGGTTACGCGCGTGGTTTCCCGGTACACCACATCGGCTTCAATGGCATTGAGGGTAATCAGACCATTGGCGTGGCCGGTCAGCACCGGTTGGCCTTCCATGGGCATTAAAAATTCATAGCGCAGGCCATAGCGGTCATCTTCAGAACGTTTTGGCCGCGGCATAATATTCATGCGCTGCGCCAGATATAAAAACCGCCGTTTAGCCTGTTCCAGATAACGCCAGTACTGGATATTTTCCGGTTCATCTAAATTGGGGATGGTGTGGGTAAGCTGGCAGGATTCGCAATAGATATTTTCATCATCGACAGGAATCATCCAGTTGCAGACCTGATAGTGACTATAATTAAAACAGGGCTTAAATTTCTGATTACGATAGCTTTCATTCAGGCTGCCCCATTCATTTTCGCTATCCTTACGAAAGGTGCCCATATCTTTTTCGGAGGCAACAAAGCCAATGGGCGCCTTGCAATATTCACAAAATGAGGCACCAAAAAAAATCTGCTGATGGCATACCGCACATTCAAAATACTTCATTCTTGGTCCTCAGCCTGCAGGATACGTCCATTTATCTAAACATAGATTGAGTCAGGAGGGTATTTGAAACCCGCTATAAAATTGTAGCAGATTTACAAAGTTGCCTGATGCGATCAGTCGCTTAGCCTCATTTTGAGTCGAAAAACCAGGTGGATGCAAACGGCAAGCATGTGCCTTGCAGTCATTGCATTCCGGATTAAAAGGAACATAAAAGCTGCAAATAGACAGAATTGGAGATTTATTCAGCAAAGCCACGGTAAATGAATGAAAAATGGTCGAATATGCGCCATGAAAGGAGTAGATTAAACCTTATTCCCGATCATATTTTTCATACTCGCATGGCCAGTACCTGGATTCTTTTTACCCTGATGGCTGCATTTATGCAGGCCTGGCGCAATGCCTTTCAAAAACAGCTCAGCATGACGGTCGACGTTTATGGCGTCACGCTGGCACGCTTTATTTTTGCCTTGCCGTTTGCGGTCGGTTATTTGAGTTTTTTATATCTGCAGCAGCCTGCCGCAACGCCGGTTAGCTTTAGCGGGAAATTCTGGCTGTATATTGCTGTGGCGGCTTTTTGCCAGATTCTGGCCACCATTCTCATGGTGCAGCTGTTCAAGCAGAAAAACTATGCCATTGGGGTCGGACTGGCCAAAAGCGAGGCGATTCTGGCGGCTTTAATTGGCGTGGCACTACTGGGCGAATATTTAAGTCTGCTGGGCTGGGTTGGCGTCGTATTAGGCGGCGTGGCAGTCTTTTTACTCAGTAAAGGGCCGGCCAATACCAAGCTTTCTGTCAGCACGTTGGCGATTGGGGTGGGCAGTGGTCTCAGTTTTGCCATTACCTCACTGCTGGTGCGTGAAGCGAGTCTGGAACTGGAGAATTTACCCTTTTTACATCGTGCCGGCTGGGTATTATGTTTTGTGATCGGGCTGCAATGTATCAGCATGTTGTTGTATTTGGGGCTGTTTAGCCGGCATACCTTACAGGCCATGTGGCAGCGACTGGGACTGACCTTTAAGGTGAGTATTTGCAGTTTTCTGGCCTCCCTTGGCTGGTTTAGTGCCATGAGTATGCAGACTGTGGCCTTGGTCAAAACTTTGGGACAGATTGAAATTCTATTTAGCTTGCTGATTTCTGCCTTTTTCTTTAAGGAAAAACTGGCCCGAACCGATCATCTGGGCTTGGTACTGGTGGTGATTGCCGCGATGCTGGTGATCTGGGCTTAAAGTTGAAGTAGATGGGCAGGGCATCTCAGTAGAATCATCAATCTTTTTAAAAATTGCCTAAAAACAAAAAAGATAATCCGGAGATTATCTTTTTTTAAATGCTTTCAACCGAGCTGGGTTTAGCGTTGAATAAACGCCTGCACCGCCTGATTAAAGGCTTCTGGCTGTTCAATATTGGAAATATGCGAAGCATTAATTTCAAACAGTTCAGCGTTGGCAATGCGTTGTTGCATAAATTCACCATCGGCTACAGTTGTTACCGGGTCTTGCTGACCAGCAACAATGAATACCGGTACCTGAATGTCTTTTAACTGTTCACGTACATCCGCTTTAGCCAAAGCTTCGCAGCAGCTTGCATAACCCTCAGGGCTGCCAGCTCCCAGGTCGTTTGAAAGAGTCGCTACAGTTGCTGCGTTACTTTGGATAAAGGGTTCGGTAAACCAACGACCCGCCGCCGTTGATGCAATAGGGGCCAAACCTTGTTCACGGACCAGTGCGGCACGCTCATTCCAGGCCTGTTCCTGACCAATTTTAGCGGCCGTATTACAGACCACAACATGGCTAAAACGTTCAGGCTTGTTAATTGCTAGCCACTGACCGGTCAAACCACCCATCGAAATCCCACAGAAGGCTGCTTTTTCAATATTTAAATGATCGAGCAGATTCACCACGTCTTGGCCGAGCTGGTCAAGCGTATATGGACCTTGTGGAGCAGAAGATGCGCCGTGACCACGGGTGTCATAGCAAATGACAAAAAAGTCCTGCTGGAAGTGGTCAATTTGCGGTTGCCACATTTTAAAGTTGGTACCTAGCGAGTTAGAAAATACCAGCGCAGGTTTTGTCGCATCACCAAAGGTTTGGTAATTAATTTCAGCATCTTGAGATGTAAATGTTGGCATTGAATCCCTCCCGACCTCCCTTTAAAAAAGGGAGGGGAAATTTAATTTGTTATCGTATCTTTAAACGCGTTCAATAATCAAAGCGATGCCTTGACCGACACCAATACACATTGAGCACAGGCCATATTTGCCGCCAGTGGCTTCCAGCTGGTTCAGGGCCGTGGTGACCAGACGCGCACCTGATGCACCGAGTGGATGACCCAGTGAAATGGCACCACCATTCGGGTTTACTTTCGCAGCTCCATCTTCCAGACCAAGGTCGCGGGTACACGCCAGTGCTTGAGCAGCAAAAGCTTCGTTTAGCTCAATGACATCCATCTGCTCTAACGTCAGACCGGTTTGGGCCAACAGTTTTTTAATGGCTGGCGCTGGACCAAAGCCCATGATACGTGGTTCCACACCCACCACAGTTGCACCAATAATTTTGGCACGTGGTTTTAAACCATATTCCGCTACCGCTTCATCAGAGGCAATTAATAATGCTGCTGCACCATCGTTAATACCTGAGGCATTACCAGCAGTCACGGTACCATCGGCTTTGACCACAGGTTTTAGCTTGGCCAAACCTTCTAACGTGGTTGATGCACGTGGATGCTCATCGGTATCGACCACAACTGGTTCGCCTTTACGCTGTGGAATCACTACAGGTACGATTTCATTTTTAAAGAAACCTTTGGCTTGTGCAGCAGCAGTACGTTGCTGGCTTTCAAACGCAAACTTGTCCTGATCTTCACGGTTAATGTTGAATTGTTCTGCCACATTTTCAGCAGTTTGAGGCATGGTTTCAACACCATACATTTCTTTGAGTTTCGGGTTAATGAAGCGCCAGCCCATGGTGGTGTCTTCAATTTTCTGGCTACGGCCATAGGCAGATTCAGATTTACCCATCACAAATGGCGCACGTGACATGCTTTCTACGCCACCCGCCACAATCAGATGTGCTTCACCAGCTTTAATGGTACGCGCTGCCATGGCAACTGCATCCAGTGATGAACCGCATAAACGGTTTAAGGTTGTTGCAGGCACCTGATGCGGCACACCCGCCAATAGCGCAGACATACGGCCGACGTTACGGTTGTCTTCACCGGCCTGGTTGGCACAGCCGTAAATCACGTCATCTACTTTTTCCCAGTTAACACTTGGGTTACGCTCCATCAGCGCCTGAATGGGAATGGCACCCAGGTCATCTGCACGTACAGGGGCAAGTCCGCCTGCGTAGCGACCGAATGGGGTGCGAATAGCATCAATGATATATGCGTTTTTCATTTTTTCTGTTTCCTAAATTCTTTTTTAATCCCCCTAAATCCCCCTTTAGAAAAGAGGGACTTTTCCTCCCTTGCTTGCGCTGAGTTTTTAAAGCCGTGCTTTAAAACTCGCTCAGGGAGGTTGGGAGGGATTACTTAACCCTGTGTCGCATCAATCAGCTTCGCACCGGTCAGGGATTGCAGCTCTTCAAATGACAGACCGTCAACTTTCTCAATCACTTTCATGCCTTCAGCAGTCACATCAATCACGCACAGGTCGGTATAAATACGATCTACACATTTCAGGCCAGTTGCTGGATAGCTCAGCTCCGCTACAATTTTCGGCTCGCCTTTTTTAGTCACGTGATCGGTAGTGATAAAGACTTTCTTGGCACCAACTGCAAGGTCCATTGCACCACCTACTGCAGGAATTGCATCCGGGGCACCAGTATGCCAGTTGGCCAGGTCACCATTTTCTGCAATCTGGAAGGCACCCAATACAGCGATGTCCAAGTGACCGCCACGCATCATCGCGAAAGAATCTCCATGATGGAAGAAACAGCCACCGGTTAGCATGGTTACATATTCTTTACCGGCATTGATCAGTTCCGGATCTTCTTCACCTGGCGCAGGTTTTGGACCAAAGGCCAATAAACCGTTTTCAGAATGCAGGAATACATCTTTATCTGCAGGCAGGTAGTTTGAAATTTTGGTTGGCAGGCCAATCCCGAGGTTGACATAGGCACCATCTGGAATGTCTTGGGCAACGCGTTCAGCAATCTGGTCACGTGTTAATTTGGTATAGCTCATCGTGTTCTCCTTCACGTATTTATGCTGATTGTTCAGGCTGTTTGGCAGCAACTGACACCACATGCTGTACAAAAATACCCGGAGTGATGATGTGCTCAGGATCAATCTCACCCAGTTCAACCACTTCTGCGACCTGTGCAATGGTGACATCTGCCGCCATGGCCATAATCGGGCCAAAGTTACGAGCAGATTTACGGTACACCAGGTTGCCCCAACGGTCGCCTTTGTAGGCTTTAATTAAAGCAAAATCGGCTTTAATCGGGTTTTCCAGAACGAATTCTTTGCCTTCGTAATTTAAGGTCGGTTTACCTTCAGCCAGTAAAGTACCAAAGCCAGTTGGGGTGTAGATTGGGCCTAAACCCATACCTGCAGCCTGAATACGGCAAGCCAGGTTACCTTGCGGCACCAGTTCCAGCTCGATTTTGCCAGCACGATACAGTTCATCAAAAATATAAGAGTCAGACTGACGAGGGAACGAGCAGATGATTTTACGTACAGCGCCTGCTTTGAGTAATTTGGCCAAACCGTAGTCGCCATTACCGGCATTGTTATTGACGATGACCAAATCCTTGATGCCCAGTTCAATCAGGCCATCAATCAGTTCAGCAGGCTGACCTGCTGTACCGAAACCACCAATCATGATGGTTGAACCATCTTTAATTTGAGAGAGCACATCTTTTAAAGATGCTGAGCTTTTATCAATCATAGTTGTTTCCTAGTCAAACAAACTTCATTGACCCGTGCTTTTGCTTGGGCTTGAAGGTGAGGTCAGTCCTGATAAACCGGTTCTGCTTAAAATGACATGAGCCAGAATACCCAGACAAATTCCCCAAAAAACTGAGCTGAGACCTAAAAACTGCATACCCGATGCAGTTGCCAGGAAGGTAATAAGTGCTGCGTCACGCTGGTTTTCCTGATGCATGGCGGCATTTAAATTGATGCCAATGGCTCCTAGAAGTGCCAGACCGGCCAATGCTGCCACCAATTCTTTCGGGAGCAGGCTAAACAGCATCACAATGCTGCCGGCAAATAAACCGCCTAAAATGTAGAACAGGCCGTTGGCAATCCCGGCGATATAGCGCTTTTCTTTCAGTTCATGCGCGTCTTTGCCCATGCACAGCGCGGCGGTAATTGAGGCCAGGACAATAGTGATCCCGCCAACACACGCCACCGCCAGCGAAGCGATACTGGTGGTGGTAATAATGGGTTTAGCCGGCGTGTCGTAGCCACTGAGCTTTAAAATGGCCATCCCCGGTAGAAACTGACCAGACAGGCTGACTAAAATCAGCGGTAAGGCCAGGTTAAGGGTCGAGTTCCAGGTCCATTCCGGCGCAATAAACTGCGGCACTGCCAGGCTAAAACTCATTTCGACCGGATTCATGGTGCCGAGCAACAGGCTCAGGCCAATTCCGGTCAATAGTACATACAGCATGGCATAGCGCGGACTAAAACGTTTGGCCAGTAAGAACACCAGCAACATGCCAAATACAATAAACGGCATGTTGTTACTGGCGGTAAACAGACCAAAGCCAAACTGGCACAAAATGCCGGCCATCATGCCTGCTGCAACTGCTTGCGGAATTAAGGCCAGCAATTTGTCGAAATAACCGGTAATCCCAATAATGAAAATCACCACGGCTGAGGTGATGTAGGCTGCAACGGCTTCGTTCAGGGAAATATCAGGAAAGAGGGTGACCAGCAAGGCCGTTCCGGGTGCCGACCAGGCGGTGACCACCGGAACTTTGAATTTAATTGAAAGGAAGATACCGGCAACGGCTGCGCCAATAGAAATGCCCCAAATCCATGAAATCATCATGGCATTGGACACTTGAGCCTGTTGGGCTGCCTGGAAGAAGATGATTAAAGGACCGGCATAGGAAATCAGTACAGCTAAAAATCCTGCAACTGTGGCTGATAAGGACCAGTCTTTTCTTAAGGTATCTAACAGGTGACTCATTGTTTGCCTCCGTGCAAGTCTGGCAATGATCCTGTACAAAAAAGATGATCAGGTTAACCCTGATCACCACCACCTACAGGTACAACCGTACCTGTCATGTACGATGATTCATCAGAAGCAAGGAATAAAATCGCATTCACTTGTTCCTGAATGGTGCCGTAGCGCCCCAAGAAAGTACGATCAATTGTTTGATCTACCACTTCTTGCATCCACGCTTGTTCTGATTCAGAAAGCGGGTTGGCATTACGTGGTACTTTGCGTGGTGGTGCTTCAGTGCCGCCTGTGGCAATTGCATTGACGCGAATACCGTCTTTGGCGTGTTCAAAGGCAAGGGAAGCGGTTAAGCCATTCACACCACCTTTTGAAGCCGAATACGGCACACGGTTAATACCACGTGTTGCAATAGAAGATACGTTTACAATCGTACCTTTTTGATTCTTAATCATTTCTGGCAACACGGCACGGCAGCACCATAGGGTTGGGAACAATGAACGATTCACTTCCTTGATAATTTCTTCTTCAGAAAATTCTTGGAAAGGTTTCATCCAGATTGCACCACCGACGTTGTTGATGAGTACATCTACACGGCCATAGGTATCGAGTGCTTTTGCAACGACAGATTCTGCACCTGCAAAAGTTTCAAGATTGGCTTTTACAGTAACAGCATCGCCACCAAGCTCTTCAATTTCAGCCAACACTTCTTCTACATAAGGAGAAAGGTCAGCCATGACTACTTGTGCGCCTTCGCTAGCCACTTGTAAAGCCACACCGCGACCAATGCCTTGAGCAGCACCAGTCACGATTACAACTTTGTTTTCAAATCTTTTTGAGCGATTCATTGTATTCTCCGACTATGTTTCTAGACTGTCTAACAAACTTAGTTGGCAGAGAATTTTTCAAATAGGAAGCTTGCAGGTTTAACACCTTCTGCATCTAACCAGCCACGTACCGCTTCTACCATTGGCACTGGACCACATAGGTAGATGTCTACATCACCACCGTTGAGCCATTCGTTTTCGATATGGCCAGTCACGTAACCTTTACGCTCGTGTGCAGATTCTGGATTTGCCACAACAGTGCGGTACTCGAACCAAGAGAATTTTTCTTGTAGTTCGTTTAATTTTTCAATTGCAACCAAGTCAAAGTCATTGGTCACACCAAAGACTAAACGTACAGGGTGCTCAGAACCTTTTTCTTCAAGCACTTGCAGCATAGACATAAATGGTGCAATACCCGTACCACCCGCTAACATCACCACAGGGCGTGCTACATTACGTAAGTAGAAGCTACCAAATGGACCCGTAAAGGTCATTTTGTCGCCAGCTTTAGCGTTTTGGCTTAAGAATTCGCTCATTTTGCCGTTTGGTACGTTACGTACCACAAAGCCAGTTAAGCGGTTGCCAGGCTTAGAGCTGAAAGAATACGAACGAGTTTCTGTTGTGCCTGGAATACCCACATTCACATATTGACCTGCAAGGAAGTGAATATCTGGTTGACCTTCATCTAACTGAATATCAAAGGTAATAGTCGAGTCAGATAAGTTTTCAACACGTGCCAATGTACCTTCAAATGCATGAATTTCAGTTTTACATACATCAGAAGTGGCTTGAATTTGGAATACTGCGTCTGAAGTTGGTTTACATTGGCATGCAAGAATATAGCCTTGTTCAGCTTCTTCTGGTGTCAATGCATCTTCAATATAAGTTTCTTCAGGCATGTCATACGAACCTGATTCACAAAACGCACGGCACGTTCCACATGCACCGTCACGGCAGTCCAAAGGAATATTGATCTTTTGACGGTAAGCTGCGTCTGACAGTGTTTCACCATCTGTAACAGAAATAAAACGTGTAACGCCATCTTCAAATTGAAGTGCAACATTGTGGTTTGACATGGCTGAATATCCTATAGAAATCTTTAAAACTTGACCTTTCAGCCAAAATTCCATCTGGCTGAAAGGTTTTTACCTAGCTGTAAATCAATACAGTCTTAGAGGTGATAAATGTCGATTACTTGGTTGATGTAATCGTTTTTCAGCACCACGTACTTGCTTAAAATTTGTGGTTTGTCGCCAGAAAAGTCGATTTCGTAGCGTGACATACCAAAGTAGCTGTAGTTGGTTTTGTAACGGAAACTTAAGGTGTTCCAGTTAAAACGTACAGTCACTTTATCGCCATCACGTTCAACAATTTCGATGTTGTTGATGTTGTGGCTCGTACGTGTGTCTGGCATGGTTGCAGACGAACGTTCAGTTTTGATACGGAACACACGGTCTTCCAAACCTTGACGGTCTGGGTAGTAAATCAAAGAGATTTCAGAATGTGGATCTGTAGTTAATTGGTCATCGTCATCCCAAGCTGGCATCCAGAAAGAAGCAGTAGGAGCGTAGCACTGTAACCACTCATCCCATTGTTCATCATCTAAAAAGCGAGCTTCTTGATAAAGGAACTGTGCAACTTTTTCTAAAGTGATGTCGCTCATGCGTTTTCTCCTTCAGTAGATGCCGCAATTTCTTTTTCAGTTGCGATGCCTTGTTTGATGAGTTCTAACCAGTGTTGGTGCTGAGCAAGGTATAAACCTTCGTCTTCAGTTTTAATACCTGAAAGTTTTGGTTTTAAACCAATTTCGTTGGCTGCATCGTCTGGACCTTGGATCCAGTGCTTAGAGCCACGGCACATATCGTTCCACTCAAGTGCGATACCTGCGTAACCTGCCTGACATGCACGGAATTCTTCAAGATCGTCTGGGGTTGCCATACCTGATGCGTTAAAGAAATCTTCGTATTGACGGATACGGCGTGCGCGTGCTTCTGGCTCTTCACCCACAGGTGCGATACAGTAAATAGTCACTTCAGTCTTATCTACAGACAGCGGACGTAACACACGAATTTGTGAACCGAACTGATCCATGAAGTACACGTTTGGATAGATGCACAAGTTACGTGAACGTTCGATCATCCATTTCGCCATCGCTTCACCGTATTGCTCGGTGTATTCATCTTTCTTGGCAAAGTTAGGACGGTCTTCAGGGTTTGCCCATTGTGTCCAAAGTAGCATGTGACCATTTTCAAAGCCGTAAGAACCACCGCCTTGTTTGCCCCATGAACCTGCACTCATAGCACGAATATTGTCGCCAGCTTCTTTTTCTTTACGTTGCTGAGTTGTTGCAGCGTAGTTCCAGTGTACTGCAGATACGTGGTAACCATCGGCACCGTTTTCAGCAGTTAACTTCCAGTTACCTTCATAAGTGTAAGTAGAAGAACCACGTAAAACTTCAAGACCTTGTTGTGATTGACCCACAATCATGTCAATGATTTTAGTTGCTTCACCTAGGTATTCTTCTAAAGAAGGAACATCTGGGTTTAAGCTACCAAACAAGAAACCTTTATAGCTTTCAAAACGGGCAACTTTTTTCAAGTCGTGTGAACCGTCTTTATTGAAGCAATCTGAATAACCCGCATCGGCAGGGTCTTTCACTTTTAACAACTTACCAGAGTTGTTGAAAGTCCAACCGTGGAATGGGCAAGTATAAGTTGCTTTGTTACCACGCTTGTAACGACATAACTGTGCACCACGGTGTGAACACGCATTGATCATGGCATTTAATTCGCCATTGCGGTTACGTGCAATGATGATTGGCTGACGGCCAATGTAAGTGGTGTAGTAGTCATTGTTGTTTGGAATTTGGCTTTCGTGTGCCAAATAAACCCAGTTGCCTTCAAAAATGTATTTCATTTCTAGGTCAAACAGGGCTTGGTCTGTGAATACTGAACGGTGTAGTTTAAATTCACCAGATTCAAAATCATCAACCAATAGCTCATCAATGCGGTCTAAGTGGCTGGTGTTAATTACAGGAATACGAGGCATGTCCTTTCTCCGACTTTCCAAGGAGGGGAAGTCATCGGGATGAATCTAATGATTACATCCCGATTCCATTCAAATTATGCGCTTGCGCGGCGACGTTCAACTTCAGTAGAAGGAGCGCCTTCTTTATCTTTCTGAAGAACAACGTTGAATTGGATGTATTTGAAAGGACCTTTCAAACCACGACGTGCGATTTCAGCTTCGTCAGTTACGTCTACAGCTTCAGCAACTAGACCTTCACGAGTACCGAATGCGAAGTCGTCCCAAAGGTATTTATCACCTTCGATGTTGAACTGAGTCGTAAGCTTACGGTAGCCAGGTGCAGAGATGAAGTAGTGCACGTGAGCTGGACGTTGACCGTGACGAGAGATTTGGTTCAATACACCTTGAAGTGGACCTTCAGGGTTTAAGCCATAACCTACAGGCATAGTTGTTTGAGCAACATATTGACCTTTTTCGTCAGCTAAGATTGAGCGACGTAGGTTGAAGTGGCTTTGTGACTTATCAAAGAATGAATAGTTACCATGGCTGTTTGCATGCCATACTTCAACTTTAGCACCAGGAATGATGTTGCCGTCAGTGTCAGTTACTGTACCTTCAATGATTAAAGTCGGGATTTTGCCTTCTTCAGAACCATCGTCCATACGAGCAAAACCAGTAGATTCAGGCGCACCTGCAACATACAATGGACCTTCAATTGTACGTGGCGTACCACCAGTCAAGCCTGCTTTCGCGTCAGCTTCGTCAGCACGTAAGTCTAGGAAGTGTTCAAGACCTACAGCAGAACCCATCAATGCAAACTCATCAGCTTTTGCAATATCAATGATAGTTTCAATACCTTTCCAAACTTCTGATTGGCTTAAATCTAAGTCTTCAATCGCTTGGAATAAATCTGTAACTAAACGAACAAGTACCTGTTGTACACGTGCATTTACTGGACCTTCTGAAGTGTCCACGTTACAAGCCTTAACTACGTTTTCAATTGTTTGACGATCCATACAATTACTCCTTGAATGTATGTATATAGTTGTCGTGGCTGCCTGAATGCTTGTTTGGCTGGCTGATCTGGCTGGCCACAATCCTTGTTTATTTACCCTTTGGACTTCTAAAGTCGCTACCCCGATAGCGGCTTTAAATTCTTAAAATACCGATATGAACTGTGAATCAGGTGTCATCATCACGGACAGAAGATGGGTGGCGGTTAAGCGCCATCACTTCAATATTCATGTATGGATACAACGGCAGACCTTGCAGCAGGTTGTGCAGTTCTTCGTTGCTTTCAACATCAAAAATACTGATGTTTGAATACTGGCCTGTAATGCGCCAGATATGACGCCATTTACCTTGGCGCTGTAATTCCTGCGAATATGCCTTTTCAACGGCTTTAATTTCATTAGCGCGTTCAGCTGGCATATCGAGTGGAATATTGACATCCATGCGTACGTGAAAAAGCATGTCTAGCTCCTTTATTGACGACGTAAGCGGTCAAGCTTGTCTTCATCCAGTTCAATACCTAAACCGGCAGTGGTTGGTAACACCAATTCAAAGTTTTGATATTGCAATGGTGTTTTTAAAATTTCTTCCGTCAGTAGCAATGGACCAAACAGTTCGGTGCCGTAAGCCAGGCTTTCAAACGTCGAGAACACATGCGCTGAAGCAATGGTTCCTACCGGGCCTTCTAGCATGGTGCCGCCGTATAGGTCGATATTGGCTAGCTTGGCAATTTTGCCAACCTCACATCCTTCGATTAGACCACCAGATTGTGCAACTTTCACTGCGAAAACTGATGCACTATTGTTACGGGCAATCTGGTAAGCGCTGTTTGGACCCATTAACGATTCGTCTGCCATAATGGCAATATCGAAACGGCGGGTGAGGCGACGCATCGCATCGAGGTTTTCAATGCCGCATGGCTGTTCAATCAGGTCAACACCGCCATCTTGCAGCAGCTGAATACCTTTAATGGCTTCAAGCTCTGACCAGGCACGGTTGACGTCAACACGAATAGAAACGTCTTTGCCTAATGCTTTTTTGATTGCCAGCACGTGTTCAACATCTTCTTCAACCGGACGAGAACCGATTTTCAGCTTGAACACATTGTGACGTTTGATTTCAATCATCTTCTGCGCTTCAGCGATGTCTTTTTCAGTATTGCCTGAAGCCAATACCCAAAGCACAGGAACGCTGTCACGTAAACGGCCACCAAGAATTTCACTCAGTGGTAAACCGAGGCGCTGTGCCTGAATGTCCAGTAAAGCAGTCTGGATGGCACATTTGGCAAAACGGTTGCCGTTAATATTCTTTTTCAGGGCGCGCATGGTTTGTGCAAAGTTCAAACCAGCCAATGTTTTTAGTAAAGGTGCGAAGTAAGTATCAATATTGGTTTTTACGCTTTCTGGGCTTTCTTCACCGTAGCCTAATCCACCAATTGTGGTTGCTTCGCCCCAGCCCACAAAACCATCGTCTGTGGAGATCTTTACCAATACCAGGGTTTGCGTCTGCATTGTCGCCACCGCCATTTTGTGTGGACGAATGGTAGGAATCTCGACAAGCATGGTTTCAATGGATTTATACATCACTTTACTCTTCGCAATCTTGCGTTGTGTATCTGATGTGATATACCTTAAAAGAATAGAAACGCACTGTCGAAGATCATTTTGGCATTTTATTATATTCTAAAGGTATGGAAAGGGTATGGAACTTAGACATCTCAGATACTTTGTTGCTGTGGTAGAAGAACAGAGTTTTACCAAAGCAGCTGAAAAACTGTTTATTGCGCAACCACCTTTAAGCCGTCAGATCCAAAATCTGGAAAGTGAGCTTGGAATTCAGCTATTTGAGCGCGGTAGCCGCCCATTACAGACCACTCCGGCAGGCCAATTTTTCTATCAGCATGCCGTAAAACTTTTGTCTAATGCGGAAGAGATCAAAACCATGACCAAGCGGGTGGGAATGGTCGAGAAAACCGTGACCATTGGTTTTGTGGGCTCTTTACTTTATGGTTTACTCCCCAGAATAGTCTATTTATTCCGCCAACAACATCCTAATTTAAAGATAGAACTGGTTGAAATGACTACCACCAACCAGATTCAGGCCTTAAAGGAAGGTCGTATAGATGTCGGATTTGGTCGTTTACGCATTTCCGATCCGGCCATTCGACGTATTTTATTACGTGAAGAACCGCTCATGGTGGCAGTGCATGACAGTCATATATTTGCAACAAAGCGGCAGGGTATATACCTTTCAGATATTGTCGAAGAAAATATTTTTCTCTATCCAAACCATCCCAAACCGAATTTTTCGACCCAGGTGCGCGGACTGTTTTCCGAATACAGTCTGGAGCCACGCAGTTTAAAAGAAGTGCGTGAAATTCAGCTGGCTTTGGGGCTGGTAGCTGCCGGCGAAGGTATGTGTATAGTCCCGGAAAGCGCGCGTACCATACAGTTGCCGCATTTGAACTATATTCCTTTACTCGATGATGCTGCTAAAAGCCCGATTTTCCTGGCGATTCGCAGTATGGATGAAAGCGAAGATATCCGCTCACTGTTTGACAGTATTTATCAGGTCTATGATCTGGAAGCGATTAAATATGATCGTACTGTAATTTAAGGGCGTTGAAGTTTAGCTCTTTCCATCCTTTATATAGATAAAGTTGCAACAGGTCTGAACGGCGCGCTTTTGTTCAGACCTTTTTTTATGTTTCACAGTTTAAAAATAAACTTTAATTTATATTTCCTACATAAAGATAGATTGTTTAAAACATAAACAATTGTTTATAAAACTAATTTTTTCGCCTAACTTTTTAGGTATGAATATATATGCAATCGGTTTTGGACAAAAATAACGCATTGGGTCATTGTTTACAAAAATTTGGACGGTTTCACAAGCAGGAGGCTTATCGTGAATACAACAGATTCAGTAAACATCAATACGGTAGTTGATAACGCGAAATTTACGCCATTTCACTGGGGCGTACTTTTATGGTGTTTATTAATTATTATCTTCGACGGCTATGACCTGGTTATTTACGGGGTGGCTTTACCACTATTGATGCAGGAATGGTCACTTGGTGCGGTAGAGGCAGGGCTATTGGCCAGTACCGCGCTGTTCGGGATGATGTTCGGTGCCATGAGTTTCGGAACGCTCTCCGATAAACTGGGCCGGAAAAAGACCATTATGATCTGTGTGGCCATTTTCAGTGGCTTTACCTTCCTCGGTGCTTTTGCCAGTAACCCGATTGAGTTTGGTATTTTACGTTTCCTTGCCGGTTTAGGCATTGGCGGTGTGATGCCAAACGTGGTGGCACTGATGACCGAATACGCACCAAAACGGATTCGGAGTACTCTGGTTGCCGTGATGTTCAGTGGCTATGCCATTGGCGGGATGACCTCTGCCTTGTTAGGTGCATGGCTGGTGGCAGATTATGGCTGGAAAATCATGTTCTTCCTAGCCGGTATACCATTATTGCTGTTACCGCTGCTGTGGAAATTCTTGCCAGAATCCCTGATGTTCCTCACCAAAAAAGGTGAAACAGAACAGGTCCGCACCTTTGTACAGAAAATTGCTCCAGAACAGAATATTGCGCCAAATACCCAGTTTGTGCTGAATGAAGTGATGGCCGGTGATGAAGCCCCATTACGTGCACTGTTCCAGCAAGGTCGTACCTTCAGTACCTTAATGTTCTGGGTTGCGTTCTTCATGTGTCTGTTAATGGTCTATGCATTGGGCAGCTGGTTACCAAAACTGATGATTCAGGCCGGTTATTCACTCGGTGCAAGTATGCTGTTCCTGTTCGCGCTGAATATTGGCGGTATGGTCGGTGCAATTGGTGGCGGTGCCTTGTCAGATCGTTTCCATCTGAAACCGGTATTGACCATTATGTTCACCGTGGGGGCAATTGCGCTAATCCTGCTTGGCTTTAACAGTCCACAGCCAGTGCTGTATACCTTAATTGCCATTGCCGGTGCAGCCACCATTGGATCACAAATTTTACTATATACTTTCGTCGCACAGTTTTACCCGACTACAGTACGTTCAACCGGTATGGGTTGGGCCTCTGGAATTGGCCGGATCGGCGCGATTGTCGGGCCTGTGCTGACTGGTGCACTGCTGACTTTAAACCTGCCACACCAGATGAATTTCATGATGATTGCCATCCCTGGTCTAATTGCAGCCGTAGCGATCTTTATGGTAAATCTGAAAGTCTCGGTAGATGGTGCCAAAGCCAAGCAGGAAAGCTTCGCCAACAGCAATGTCAAAGCAGTCAAAAGCTCTGCACATTAATCTCTGAGCAAACCGCTAGCTTGAGTTCTTCAGGCTAGCCAAACTTTAAAACAATGAAACTTTGTCAGGAACGACAAAAACGGATAGTCACAGGATAAGTGTGCCCATGAAAACAATGATGATCAAACCTTTAGTAATTGCTGTCGGTTTAACAATGAGTGTAATGGCCAATGCGCAAAGCAGCCAGGAAGTTGAGCAGCTTCGTCAGGAAGTGCAACAACTGAAAGCACTTGTTCATCAATATGCTCAACAAAATCAAACGGTTCAAGCGAATTTAAACCAACTTTCCAATACTGCGGTACAACCACCTGTTGCACAAAAAGCCAGCACTGAAAAGCGCGGCTTGGGTATGACGCTGGGTAATGCTGAATTTAACCTGTATGGAAACGTCCGTATGGATGGTTCTTATCAGGTTGAGGGCAGTAGCCGAGATTTGCCATATAACCATATTAATGCCGTAGCGTTAGAAGGCAATAATGAAAGTAGTGATCGTTTAAGATCAACGCTTTCTGCTACACGTTTAGGTTTGGATTTCAAAAGCCCTGTGGGTGATCAAGACGTAAAAGGTAAAATTGAAGTCGACTTCTTGGGCGGTTCAAATTTTGATAACTTACGTATTCGTCATGCTTACTTAAATTATGGCAACTGGTTAATTGGTCAAACCTGGTCTAACTTTGCGGTACCGGATTATATGCCGGAAACAGTCGATGCTTTGGCCTATGCCGGTGGCGCAGTTAAACGTACCCCGCAAGTGCGTTATACCGCGAAATTCAGCCCGCAAACCAATCTGGTGGTGGCTGCTGAAGACCCAAAAGATAACAGCATCACCCAGCGTTTACCGGCTTTGACTGCGCGCTTAAATCATCAGTTCGCCGATAACATGAGCGTGAGCGCACGTGCCATGGGCCATGAAAAACGCATCAATTCTGATGAAGAAATGGCGTGGGGCGTTGGCTTGGGCGCTAAATATGATGTGACCCCAAGCACGACTTTAAAAGCGGACTACTACCATGTGAAGGGTGATAGCAGCTTTGTGTCATTTGCCAATAAAGGTGTTGCTGTAACCAACCTTGATGACAAAGGTGTGATTACTGCAACGAGCGCTATCGCAGCCCAAAGCGAGTTTGATTCGATTACTGTCGGTCTGACCCAGAAGTTTAATGACAAATTGCGTGGTACTTTGGGCTATGGCTATATGAAGTTTGATGATGATCAAGATTACATTAATGCTTTAAGTAACAAGAGTGCTGCGAATAAAGATCTTTGGCAGGCATGGGCCAATATATTCTATAGCCCACGTAAACCACTTAGCTTCGGTCTAGAATATGTCTATGGTGAACGTAAAGCCTATGGTCCTGTTTTAGATGAAGACGATCAACCAGTTAGCGGTCGTACAGGCGAAGACAACCGTATTAATATGGTGGCCATCTATAACTTCTAATTACACGCTATAGATTAAAAAAGCCAGAAGGACACTTCTGGCTTTTTTGTTTTTAGACTTTTTTGGACTTAAGTCTAATGTGGGGGACAATTACAGCAAAAATATCAGGCATTTTCACCGAGTCTGACAAAAGCATACGACATTTTCATGAAAAATCCTGCGCCTGCACAAAAGCAAATCAGAACAATAAAACTTCTCCCATCGAAGTTGGGACCGAAAAAGTGCAGAATCTTGTCAGACAAAACCAGCTAAAACATAAGGAAAAGACAAGTTTTGTCCTGCATTCACATGGAATCGAGATCATGAATCTATATAGTGGGCATGAACATTAAAAAAAGAACATCCGTTCATTGAAAAAATCATGAGGCCGTTATGAGCACTTCTGTAGAGTATAAACCCGAGTGGATTCGAGAAGATTTTATTGATTTTATTGCAGAAAAAATAAATCCAGTCTGGGCATTGAAAAAAGTCAAAGCCTGCGTTGTTGAAATTCAGGCATTAAGTCCAGACTTTTATAAAATTCATTTACGTCCCAACCAGAATTTTCAGGCACAGCGTTTTCAGGCCGGACAAAGTATTCTGATCACGCTGGCGATGAATGGGGTCCGCCAGCAGCGCAGCTATTCCATTGTCACTTTGCTCGATAACGGCGATGTGATTCTGGCCATCAAACGGCAAGGCAAAATGTCCAATGCCTTGACCCGGTTACCGGCAGGGGCTGTGGTGGAGCTGTCCCAGCCGCAGGGCAATTTTGTACTGCCGGCACCAGTTCCATCCTTATGTTTTATTGCATCGGGCAGTGGGATTACCGCCATTTATTCCTTATTACAAAAAGCCGTGGTCAGCTCGACCCAGCCGATAGACCTGCTGTATTTCACCCGGGATGATGCCTTCCATGCCGAAATTAAAACCCTGGCGCTGATGTATCCGCATTTTAAATATCATCATTTTAATACTGTAGAACAGCATCAGCATCTGTCTTTGAGCTTACTGCAAAACACGGTCGAGCAACTGGGTGAGCGACATATTTATGCTTGTGGTTCAGCCTCGATGATGCAGGCTGCCCAGCAGATTTGTCAGCAGCTGGATTTAAGCGAGCAGTTTCATTCCGAGTATTTTCAAATGACCGCAGATGAAACTCTGGAGGCGCAGCCGGTGCAGTTCTTGCGCTCGCAGCAGGATTTTCAGGCCAACAGCAATTTGCTGGACAGTGCCGAAGCCGCCGGGTTAAGACCGGCCCATGGCTGTCGCATGGGTATTTGCAATACCTGTTCCTGTACCAAAGTCAGCGGCAGCGTGCGTAATCTGCTGACCGGTGAAATTGACCATAACCATAATACCCAAATCAAACTTTGTGTGACGCAGGCAATCAGTCCTGTCGTGATTAACTTATAATCTGGAGGGAACATTACATGAATATGCCTGCCGCGTTACATCCGAACAGCAAGTCAAAATATTTAACCGAGGCTCAGATTCAGGAATTTGGTGCCAAAGTGGAAGCCATCCGCCGTGAAGTCATGGACGATCTGGGGGAAAAAGATGCCCAGTATATTTATAAAATCCGTAATTTTGTCCGCTATAGTGAAATTGCCTCACGTGGGATGCTGATGTTTGGCGGCTGGATTCCGCCAGTATGGTTATTGGGGACTGGTTTACTAGGATTATCCAAAATTGTTGAAAATATGGAGCTGGGTCATAACGTCATGCATGGCCAGTTTGACTGGATGAATGATCCGACCCTGAACGGTGCCAGTTATGACTGGGACACCATTGCCACCGGAGACGACTGGAAATATACCCATAACTATATTCATCACACCTATACCAATATTGTCGACAAAGACCACGATGTCGGCTATGGCTTGCTACGGGTTAGCGAAGCACAAAAATGGGAACCGCGTTTTTTGATGAATATTCCGCTGGCCATTCAGCTGATGGTATTTTTTGAATGGTATGTGGGGCTGCAACGTCTGCATTTAGAAGATGTACTGGTTTATAAAACCAAAACCTGGAAACAGGTCTGGGATGAAGCGGCCGGTTTAAGAAAGAAAATGCGCCGTCAGGTGGTCAAAGATTATGTCTTTTTCCCGCTGCTTGCCGGGCCAAATGCCATTCCGGTTTTTGCCGGCAATGCTGTCGCCAATGTGATTCGCAGCCTGTGGGCATCTGCAGTCATCTTCAATGGCCATTTCACTGAAGATGCGGAAAATTTTGAAGCCGACAACACCGAAAATGAAAGCCGGGCTGAATGGTATATCCGCCAGATTCGCGGTTCGAGTAATTTTAGTGGCACCCAGTGGCTGCATATTTTAAGTGGAAATTTAAGCCATCAGATTGAGCACCATTTATTTCCGGATATGCCGGCCAACCGTTATGCCGAAGTAGCGCCAAAAATTAAAGCGCTGTGTGCAGAATATGGTATTCATTATAATGAAGCCAATTTTATCCAGCAGTTTTCCAGTGTCTGGGTGCGTCTGGCCAAGTGTTCGGTGCCAAATCACTGGCAGGACAAAATCGGGCAGGGCGGTCACCTGATTCGTACCTGTCTGGCCCAGCTGAAAGCCAAATTCCAGTAACAGCAGATTTTAGCCAGCTTTTATAAGACCAGAAGATAAGATGTCTTTTGGTCTTTTTTATTTTGCATAACTGCTGCATTTTTTACTCAAGACTCAAACTTGAGTGCAACAGCGCTACAGGAGCATGAGCTATTTTTACAGAAAAACGCCCGGTCTTGCCGATTATGTAACTGAATTATCTTTATAAATTTCTGATATCTCTGCGCTTTATTTTTGAGCAGCTGGCAAGTTAACGTGGTTTAACAAAACTGAACTATGGTGATTTTGGCGAATCTCCTAAGCTGGTTTGAGTGAAAAATAATGGAAAATAACAAGATGTCAGTTGTCTCTCAGAACAGTTATCGCCCCTTAAAACTCGAACGACAAAAAAGCTATCGGGAGCTGTTTCATTTCTTTCTGGATGAAAGCACGCCAGCACCAGAAAAAGAAAAGCTTTCGGCCCAGCTTTTACAGCGCGAGCTTCACCAGATAGATCCCCCATCTATTCCTTTACCCGATGAGCCAGTCCAGATCAAAGACTGGCTTTTTCAGCAGAATATGCAGAATTGTGAACGCTATCAGCAGTATTTAAGCCGGCGTCAGGCTGGTGGTCAGCGTGAATACTTTCAGCATGTAGCAGCAGCCTATGACTTTCTGGTGAAAGTCGCGCCAGTAAAATATGTCGATGGTTCCTGGCTGTATAGCACCTTAAAACATTGGTCTGATCCGAATTTTCAGCATCTGATCATGATTTATCTGGAAGAGCTGGGCCTCGGTTCAGCCAAAGCCAATCACGTGTCGATGTATCAGCAATTGCTCAGCAGTCTGAATCTGCAAGATCTGGTCGAAGGACTGGAAGATGAATACTATTATCAGCCCGTGGTACAACTGGCGCTGGCCTATGCGCCGCAGCAATATCTGCCGGAAGTGATTGGTTTTAATTTAGGCTATGAACAGTTGCCGTTGCATTTGCTGATCAGTAATTATGAACTGGCTGAACTGGGGCTGGATCATCAGTATTTTAATGTGCACATTACCATTGATAACCTGGACAATGGTCACGCGCATCGTTCAGTCGCCGCACTGGAATATGGCTATAGTCAGGCCGCCAATAAAACAGAGTTTATTGACAAACTGAAACGCGGCTATGCTCTGAATGATGTTGGCCTAGGCTCGACTGAAATTATTAAAAACAGTGATTTAACCCCGCTGATTGAAAAGATTTTCAAGAAAAAAGCCGTGGTCGGCAAGCTGATTCATAATAACCGCTGCCGCTTTGCCCAGGCATCGGTGAATGAATGGCTCAGCAATGACCAGAAAGTGGTCGAGTTCCTTCAGGTATTACAGGATAAACAGTGGATTAAACGCGGCCAGCATCCGAGTGAAAGCCGCTTCTGGCAGCTGATTCACAATGAAGAAGGTAAAATGTTTGGGGTGTTTTCAGTCGCTGAACAGCAGATTATTTATGACTGGATTGCCCAAGCCTATACCGAACGCCGTGTGCCGTTTAAGGCAGTAACCCCGGTGCAGCAGGTCGATGATTATATTGTCGATTATTTCAATTCAAGCGAACAGCAGGCCTTGCAGCAGCAATTAAAACTGGCGCGTAGCGCGGAAGAAAAAATCAATCTGCTATTGCCTTACTTGGCGCCGCATCAGCATCATAATCCCACTGGTTTATGGGCCACGCGTCAACTGACCCAGTTTTTATTCCCGCAGGCGCTGCAGCAGATTCAATAAAATCTGATGATCTACTTGTCATCACCTAACAAAATGCCAATCCTAAGGATTGGCATTTTTATAGAAGTTTAAAAGGGTTCCAGCAGAACAGAAGGGCATTTAGTGGGATTTCTTTTTACCGCCGCCATCCTGTTTATTGACGGTAGACCAGCCAATGCGTTCTGCTTCTTCTTCGGAATGGCCTCGCTCTTTTTCCGATTCAATAATATGGCGGGCCTGACGTTTCTGCTTGTCGGTATAGGCCGACTTATCACCTCTAGACATCAGTTTCACTCCTGTATAGATCTGCATGTTTCAATAAAACTCAAAATGTTATCTACATTGCTTGTGTGCCTTTAAATGCCGTTAACCATTGACAATGGTACCGCCATTAACATGAATCACCTGACCGGAAATATAGCTGGCTTCATCGGAGGCTAAAAACAGATAAGCCGGCGCAACTTCACTTGGCTGACCCATGCGGCCCATGGGGGTATCTTCACCAAAACCTTTTAGCTGTTCTTCATCAAAACTGCTTGGAATTAACGGCGTCCAGATTGGGCCAGGTGCGACACCATTCACCCGAATCCCGGTTTTATTTTTTAGCAGGTTGGTCGACAGGCTACGGGTAAAGGCAGTAATAGCCCCTTTGGTACTGGCATAATCAATGAGCTCATTATGGCCCTGATAGCTGGTGATACTGGTGGTATTGATAATACTGTCACCGGGCTGCATTTGAGGAATGAGTAACTGGGTCACATAAAACAGCGGGTAGAGGTTGGTTTCAAAGGTTTTATGCAGCTGTTCGGGATTAATATCTTCAATGGTTTTTTGTGGATATTGCACAGCAGCATTATTGACCAGAATATTAATATGCGGAAATTGCTGTAAGGCCAAATCCACCATCTGCTGTACTGCCGCATGTTGGCGCAGGTCACACTGAATCAGCAGACATTGACGACCTTCCTGCTCAACCAGTCGCTTGGTGTCTTGCGCATCCTGATCTTCTTCTAAATAGGGAATAATAATATTGGCACCTTCGCGGGCAAACAGCACCGCCACAGATCGGCCGATGCCGCTATCACCGCCGGTAATTAAGGCCACCTTGTCTTTGAGTTTTTGACTGCCCTGATAATTGCTTTTAATAATTTCAGGTTCGGGCGTCATTTTATATTGCACACCGGGCTGATGCTCCTGTTTCTCTTGCGGAGATGGGCTGTCAGGATAATGATTCATGGAGTTCTCCAAATTTTAGGGTCGATTTATTGTTTTGCTCAATCAGATGCAATTTTTAGCGATAAAAAAGCACGAGTCTGGGCAGATCGTGCTTTTTAGAAGTTATACCGCTTCCCACTGACGGGTGACTTCTTCAGAATTCTTGTTCAGGATAATCTGGTTGCCACGAATTTCTTCCACCCAAGAGGTCGGAATGTAATGATGCATCCCATCGCCAGAATCCTGCTTGGTCAGTTTGATTTTATCGCTGCCTTCCAGATGATCGACCGTACCGACATGGGTGCCGCAGGAGGCAATAACTTCGCTATGTTTCTGAATGTTATTTAAATTAATATCAGCCATTTTTATTACTCCATTTCAGATGAAATAAATATCTCTATTTAATTTAAACGCCTCAAAGAGATAAAAATAGCTTTATTTAAAATCGAAACAACTCCGCCATAGAGTATAACAATTCACTACATGCAGATATATATTACACATTATGAAATATCTAAATGATTGAGGCTAAATTTAAATAATTAAAGCTATTGTTATATTGAAATAGATGAGTTGAGATAATCAAAAATCATATATTTATAAATCTCATTTTATTATTTTTAAATAAAAATTATAAACTACAGAAGATCTCTAGCTACTTATTGGTTTAAACGCTTAATCCTGCATCAGCTAGATGGTTGAGTGGTCGGAATAATCAAAACTGAAGGGGTAGTGCTGTGTTTCTGTATATAAACCAATTTTCAGGCAATCACTAAAACTCATTAAACTGATTGAATAAAACAATAAGTGTATTAAGTGTTTGTTTCTTAATAATTATATAAAAATATTACAGCTGGAATTTTTCAAAAAAACGAGAAAAATGAAGTACTTTTTGTCATTACAAAATTGTTTGTAAAATAGACAAAAAAGGGCTGTACAGCGCTGTGAATTGTGTATAATTCCGCCAACAAAAGCCCCTGCAAGTTTATAGATTTTCCTATAAGTGTGCAGGGGTTTTTCTATGGACAATTTTTTGGAATGGGATGCCCTGTTTTTAGAAGGTGGCACATACATGTTGTTTTCCAAAACCACAGTCGTCGATGCATCTGCCCAGCTCAATGCACAAGGTCTGGCAACCAAACTCAGCTTTTTTGGTCTGGGTTTAAGTACGGCATCTTGGGCACCGCTCATTCCATTTGCACAACAACGTCTTTCTTTAAACCATGCAGACTTTGGCCTGTTGCTACTCTGTATGGGGATTGGATCGATGCTGGCCATGCCTGCGGCCGGTCTGTTAATCCAGCGTATTGGCTGCCGTATTTTAATCGGGATTGCGCTGGTTGCAGCGATGATCATTTTGCCGTTACTGACGGTATTTGGTACTGCCTTAAGCATGGCAATTGTGCTGTTTATCTTTGGGACCGCGGTGGGTGCATTTGGTGTGGCCATTAATTTACAGGCGGTGATTGTTGAAAAGAACAGCCTGAAAAATATGATGTCCAGCTTCCATGGTATGTGCAGTCTGGGCGGTTTACTTGGTGTGCTGACTGTGACTGTGCTGCTGTCATTGGGTGTTTCACCGCTAATGAGCGCTTTAATCATGAGCGCGGTGCTGGCCTTTATTGCCATTCTGGCCGTTCCCAACAGCCTGTCTGAAATTGAGAAAAAATCAGACACAGCCCCAGAAGACACCGCACCATCAGCGAAGCAGAAATTTCGCCCAAGCCCGATGATTCTGTTAATTGGTTTGGTCTGTTTTATTGCCTTTTTATCAGAAGGCTCAGCAATGGACTGGAGCGGAATTTATCTGGTTAGCAACTTTGGGATGGACGCTTCTTTTGCCGGTCTGGCCTATACCTTCTTTGCCATTACCATGACCATCGGCCGTTTTTCCGGACGTCGTTTATTAAGAATGTGGGGCGAGAAAAACATCATCACCTATAGCGCGCTGTGTGCGGCCTTGGGTCTAGGCATTATTGTGATGGCGCCGCACTGGGCGGTGGTCCTGCTGGGCTATGCTTTACTCGGTTTTGGTTGTTCCAATATTGTACCAGTGATGTTCTCTCGTGTCGGACGTCAGAATATTATGCCTAAAGCGGCTGCTTTATCGCTGGTATCGACCATTGCCTATAGCGGTTCATTAAGTGGCCCGGCGCTGGTCGGTTTCCTAAGTGAAGCCATTGGCCTGAGCACCGTCTTTGCGCTGGTGGCCTTATTGCTGCTGTCGATTGCTGTCTTAAATCGCTTTACCCAGGTCGACTAAATCGGACATTCACTTACTTATCTGTGTCTTCCTTTTTTGCCAGTCAGCGCTCACTGACTGGCTTTTTTTATATTTAAGCAGCAATAACTAAGACAATAAAAAGTGAAATCAAGGGACTAGAGAATATATTTAAAATTTATAGAATCTATTTAAATATTTTTTATTTTTAGAAAAATAAACTACCTCATCTTAACGCGTCTATTATTTAATTTTGTAAATAAAAACAGCTGAAATATAAAAATAGTAAAAAATTTAAAAAGATATTTAAAGGAATAAAATTTTACTATTTTAAATACAGCCTGTTAATTTTTTAAAATAAAAAAGACCTGCTACATTCCAATGATCTGAAACAAAGCCTAGCTGTTTATTTTAATTTTCACTCTTATCTTAAAAGAGTCGCAACATAGACAATCAAAATAAATAACAGGAAGGGTGAATCATGGCCAATACACGTAATGAGGGTACTTCAAATCGTGGATTTGCGAGTATGGATCCAGATGAACAAAGAGAAATTGCCAGTGGTGGTGGGCGCGCAGCCCATGCCAGCGGCAATGCGCATGAATTTACATCCGAAGAAGCGCGTGAAGCCGGCCGCGCAGCCCATGCCAGCGGCAATGCGCATGAGTTTACGTCAGAAGAAGCACGCCGTGCCGGCGCCAGAAGTCATATAAACGATGACAATCGCCGTGGTCGCAACCGCGATGACGATGATGATGACGACGATTACCGTGGCCGTGGCAGAGGTCGTGGTCGTAGCTCATCTTCGGGCACACGTAAACGCGACCGTTATGGACGCTTTACCTCGGACTAGTACAGCTTGCTAAAAAACATAGGCTTAATCTGACCGGATAAAACAGCAATCGTTTTTGTCCGGGAAGATTAAGCCTATTTTTATGGGGGAATGAATGTGGTTTTGATCTTTACTTGATCATCTTTATGAATAAGGTAAGCGCAGATTTTTGTGATTGCTTAGAGTTTTAAGCTCAACACAAACTCATCTTAATAGGATTTATACGGCAAAAATTTCCCGGATAGCACCACATTTACCCGGTCGCCATTTTCATGGCTTTCCCGTTGAATATCCATACTAAAATCAATTGCACTCATAATCCCGTCGCCAAATTCTTCATGAATCAGCTCTTTAATGGTAGAACCATAGACATTCACCACTTCATACCAGCGGTAAATTAAAGGATCGGTCGGAACGCTGGTTGGCAGAGAGCCTTTATACGGCACAATCTGTAACCAGGCCACGGCTTCATCACTCAGGTTAAATATCTGACCAATTTTTTCGGCCTGTTCCTTATTCAATGCCATTTGCCCCAAACAGGCTGCCGTTACCCATTCTTTGGATAAACCAATTTCCTGCGCCACGCTGGACCACTGAATATTGTTCAGCACCTTGGCAGATAAAATCATGTCTGTCACTTGTTGGCGATGGCTAATCATATCTATTTCCTCAACTGCTTATGGCTAAAACACTGAGAAGGGAAAAGCACAATGTATGCCAGCTTGAAATCAGCTCAGATCTTGAATCTGACCATGGCGTAAATTTATCTTTCACACAAAGTTGGTACGTTCCTTGCTGTATCTCCACTGAACTGATGGCAACGACGCCATAATTTTTTAAAACATGCTGGATGATTCAGGCAATGGCGCCTAAGACGTGAAAGTCGTCTTGGGCGCTTTTTATTTGCAAATCATCCCACCGCTAAATTTCAATCGTTGAGGGGTACTCGCAATGGCTTATCTTGCACCTTCCGAATTTGCAACCAAAGTTGTGGATGCCGGTGAATCGAAACTACATATGGCAAACCGTGATGTGCTGATCCGCGCCACCATGGCCGGGGCTATTCTGGCGCTGGCAGCGGTTTTTGCAGTCACCATTGCAGTGCAAACCGGCGTGCCTTTAATTGGTGCATTATTATTCCCGGTGGGCTTTTGTATGCTGTATCTGCTGGGCTATGACCTGCTGACCGGGGTATTTGTCCTGACACCATTGGCCTGGCTGGATAAACGTCCGGGCGTGACTTGGGCCAGAATCCTGAAAAACTGGGGTGTGGTGTTTGTCGGCAACTTCACTGGTGCGCTGATTGTGGCGGTGATGATGGCAGCGGTCTATACCTACGGCTTTTCGACCGAACCAAACAAGGTCGGTCTGGCGATTGCACATATTGGTGAAGACCGGACGCTGGGCTACAAAGAATATGGCGTAGCTGGGTGGATCACAATTTTCATTCGCGGCATGCTCTGTAACTGGATGGTGTCGCTTGGCGTGATTGGCGCGATGATGTCGACCACCGTTAGTGGCAAGTTTATTGCGATGTGGATGCCGATCATGCTGTTCTTTGCCATGGGCTTTGAACATTCGGTGGTGAATATGTTCCTGTTCCCGTTCGCGATGATGATGGGCGGCGATTTCTCGGTGATGGACTACTTTATCTGGAATGAGTTACCGGTAGCGCTGGGGAACCTGGTAGGTGGTTTGGCTTTAACTGGTCTTGCGCTTTATACCACGCATGTCCGCACTGCACCAAAACGCGAGTTCTAAGTTTTAAGCCCACAGGATGAATTTTGGAATCAGGGAAGATTCCAGCCAGTTGAGATCAGCGCATGTCCACTTTGCCATCTTCACACCAGACTTCACTTCAAATTCGGCTTGGGCAATATAGTGCTGCCGGCCGCAAAGAGAGCAATCAGGATTTTCACGGCGCGGCTGTTCCGGAGGGCTATCTGGCACAGCAAAAGGGCATTGCCTGCGCCATTGCCGATGGCATTAGCAGCAGCAATGTCAGTCATATCGCCAGTGAAACCGCTGTGTCCAGTTTTCTGGCCGATTACTTTTCGACGCCCGATTCCTGGAGCGTCAAAACTTCGGTCGACCGGGTGATTCGTGCCACCAATTCCTGGCTCTATGCCCAGACCCAGCAAAGTCAGAGCCGTGTCGATAAAGACCGCGGCTATGTCTGCACTTTTAGCGCGCTGGTATTCAAACATGAAACTGTACATCTGTTTCATATTGGTGATGCCCGTATTTACCGCTTGCGTGAGCAACAGCTGGAACAGCTCAGTGTCGATCATCGAGTCTGGTTATCTTCCCGGGAAAGCTATTTAAGCCGGGCTTTGGGCGTGGCGCAGAAAGTAGAGGTGGATTATTTGAGTCTGCCGTTGGCACAGGATGATATTTTCCTGTTGATGACCGATGGTGTATATGAATATCTGTCGGACAGCCAAATTATCGAGGCACTTCACAGCCCCGAAACTTTAGATCTTGACCAGGTAGCAGAAATGCTGGTCCATCTGGCCGATGCGCAGGGCAGTCCTGACAATTTAACCCTGCAAATTGTGCAGGTACAGCAGCTGCCACAACAGGCCCAGTCACAATTTCAGCCAAGTCACAACCAGCTAAGTCTGGCCCCGGATTTAAGCATAGGTCAGCAGTTTGAAGGCTACTGGATTCAAAATGTACTGCACCAGAACCATCGTAGCCGTTTATATCTGGCTTGGGATGAAACGTGGCAGCAGCAACTGGTCATTAAAATTCCGTCACTGGATTTAACCCACGATGTGCAGGCACTGGAGCGTTTTTTGCTGGAAGAGTGGGTGGCGAAACGGATTCAGCATCCACAAGTTTTAGCGGCCTATCCGCATCAGCGCAGTAAATCTTATTATTTTCAAACCTATGAATATTTATCTGGCCAGACCTTAAATACCTGGCTGCATCAGCAGCGCCAGCCGATTGCGCTTGAAACCGCCATCCAGATTACGGAACAGATCATTAAAGGTTTGCAGGCTTTTCACCGGCTGGACATGCTGCATCAGGATATTCGCCCTGAAAATATCATGCTGAATGCACAGTTAGAGCTAAAACTGATTGATTTTGGTGCAACCCTGGTCAAGGGGATTTCCGAATCACAGCCGCAACATGCCGCGGCTTTGGGCACCTTAGCCTTTATGGCGCCGGAATATTTTTGCTCGCGGCCGGTTTCCACCCGTTCAGACCAGTTTTCACTGGCCGTGGTACTGTATTATGTACTTAGCAAACAGTTACCCTATGGCACCGAACTGGCGCGTTGTCAGACGCTTAAACAGCTAAAAACGGTGCGTTATCATTCAATTTTAGAATATCGGCCAGATATTCCGGTGTGGATTGATGGAGCCTTGCATAAGGCCTTGGCCCTGATGCCAAATGAACGCTATGAGGTATTGTCGGAATTTCTGTATGATCTTAAGCATCCTAACCGGTATTTTTTAAAGCCGGTTCAGTCTTCCTTGCTGGATAAAAATCCTGTTAGATTCTGGCAGGCGGTTTCAGCTATGTTATTTTTATGCTTGCTGTTGTCTTTGGCGTTGATGTTTAGTGTTTAAATTAAATCAGTGATTTTTCAATGCTGGACTGATTATAAAATCAGAGCCACTTGGCTCAGCGATTGTCGTTTCAATACAGCCCCATTTTGATGATGAAATCCGCGCTTAAAATGTATTAATCCCAGCTCCCGAAGGAACTGGGATTACCTACAAAATTAAAGTGAAGAGTTATTCATAACGTCTTCAGGATTGGGTAAATGAGCCAGAAGCTTCGTTCTGACTCATCGGAATTACCTTACATATTCGGGTAATTCGGACCACCACCACCTTCCGGTGTTACCCAGGTGATGTTCTGTGATGGATCTTTAATGTCGCAAGTCTTACAGTGTACGCAGTTGGCTGCGTTAATCTGGAAGCGCTTGGAACCATCATCATTTTCCATAATTTCATACACACCCGCAGGGCAGTAACGCTGTGCCGGCTCATCCCATTTAGGCAAGTTCACATCGACCGGAATCGAGGCATTGGTTAGTTTCAGGTGCGCTGGCTGGTTTTCTTCGTGTACGGTATTGGATACAAACACCGAAGACAAACGGTCAAAGGTCAGCTTGCCATCCGGTTTTGGATAGTTCGGCTTAAAGCTTACCGCATCTACGGTTTTCAGCGCACTGAAGTCAGGCACCAAGTCATGCAGGGTAAATGGCACTTTAAAGATGTTCTGGTCGATAAAGTTAAACGCACCACCAAACCATTGACCAAACTTGTGCATTGCCGGGCCAAAGTTACGCGCGTTGTAAAGCTCTTCTTTTAGCCAGCTGTTGTTGAACTTCTCAGTGTAAGAGGTTAATTCTTTTACAAAGAAATCTTCACCCTCAGTCACGCGGGCAATCGCCAAGTCACCACCTTTTTCGACACCAGCAGCAATCGCTTCAAAGACTGCTTCACCACAAAGCATGCCGGATTTCATTGCGGTATGAGAGCCTTTGATTTTGGCAAAGTTCAGAAAGCCTGCATCATCACCAATTAAAGAACCACCCGGGAAAGTGAATTTAGGCAGCGAGTTAAAGCCACCTTTGGTTACGGCACGCGCACCATAAGAAATACGCTTACCGCCTTCCAAGTATTGCTTAATCAGAGGATGAGTCTTCCAGCGCTGCATTTCCATAAATGGATACATATGCGGATTTTCATAAGACAGATCGACGATCATCCCCAGCGTGACCTGGTTGTTTTCCGCGTGGTAGAGCCACCAGCCGCCGGAAGAACCGGTTTCAGACAATGGCCAGCCGGCACCGTGCATCACCAGACCTGGTTTATGTTTGGCCGGATCAATTTCCCACAGCTCTTTAATGCCGATACCGTAGTGTTGAGGGTCGGCATCTTTGTCCAGATTAAATTTTTGGATCAGGCGTTTGCCTAAGTGACCACGACAGCCTTCAGCAAACAGGGTGTATTTGGCATGCAGTTCATAACCTGGGGCAAAGTTGTGGGTCGGTTCACCATCTTTACCAATGCCCATATCACCGGTTTGAATGCCTTTTACTGTGCCATCTTCATGGTACAGAATTTCAGACGCCGCAAAGCCCGGGAAAATAGACACTTCCAGTTCTTCGGCTTTCTGGCCTAACCAGCGCACCACGTTGCCCAGTGAAATGACATAGTTGCCATCGTTGTGCATGGTTTTTGGTACCATCCAGTGTGGCGCTTCTTTCGAAGTGGTTTCAGACAGCAGGAAGAACGTTTTATCTTCTGTCACCGGTACATTTAAAGGTGCACCTTCTTCTTTCCAGTTCGGGAACAGCTCATTGATGGCACGTGGTTCCAGCACCGCACCTGACAAGATGTGCGCACCGACTTCGGAGCCTTTTTCTACGACACAAACGGACAGATCATTCAGGTTATTTTCAATTGCAAGTTGACGGATTTTAATCGCCGCAGACAGACCCGCAGGGCCAGCACCTACGATAACGACATCAAACTCCATGGCTTCTCGGTTAATATCTTCCATAATAAGAAATCCTGTTTCGCTATACGATATTTATATCATTATATAAATCGGTTTTGAAGTTTATTTTTTAACTTTTTATTTGAAATAGGACTGTATTCAACGTTTAGATTTGTGAGCTTTGTTGCGCAGGAGAAAAGCTGCTTTGCATGGGAAGGGCGGTGTTGGATTAGGTTATATCGAACGAAATAAAAAGAGCGACCTGTGTCGCCCTGATTATGATGTGCTTAGATATTATTGAGATTCATCGCAATATTGTTGACCATATGAATCAGACGCGGGCCAATCTCGTTTTCCAGTTTTTCCTGATTTAACAGATAACTAGGCGCGCCGCAGTTAAAGGTCAAAATACCATGTTTAGGATGAATCAATGGCACCGCCACAGAGTTGACATCTTTGGCCCAGTCACCTAAAGACAGACAGTAGCCATAATCCTGATAGTCGCGGATCGCACGTTCCAGATTACGTTTAATGGTCGTCCATTGCTCTTCGTGTCTTTTCTTGATCGCATCAAACAGATATTCACGTTCTTTCACGTCCATAGCGGCTAGGCAGGCACGTCCCATGGCACTGGAATGAATCGGTAATGTTGAACCGACCGAACGGCGCATGGTCAGGGTCGTGTCAGTATGGACTACTTCCAGATAAATCATATTCAGACGGTCACGGGTGGCCATGGCGACCGGCGCCTGGGCATAGCGTGACATTTCTTCCATGAACGGATGAGCCTGCGTTCGCGCAGAAATATTGCTTAATGCCGAATAACCCAATGCCAGTACGCCTACATCAAGTAGATATTTGGTCGTATTTGGCAACTGTTTTAAATAGCCCAGAGAAACCAGGGTGCTGGTAATACGCGCCACGGTCGGTTTGGGCAAATTGGTCATTTGCGCAATTTCCTGATTACCTAACAACTGATTGGTCGCCGAGAAGCATCTTAAAATCTCAAGTCCACGTGCAATAGAGGCAATGAACTGCGGATTATTTTCGCGGTGAATATGCGAAATCGGATCCAAGCGAATTTCATCAAAGTTAGGGATTTCACCTGTTTTATTTTTTGTCATGTTCAGCATAAATAGAGTAAATTAATGAATATGATAGCAACTTAGTTTCACGATACAAAATAAAACACATAAATTATTGATAAATTGCACAAAAAATAAATGATTTTTATTCTGTATCGCGGCCAAACAGGTTGCGATAAATTTTTATAACACGATAAAAGTAACGTTTGTACTTTTAGAGTAAAACCTCCAATAAAGTAATGAATTTTATTGTTTAGTGCCTAATTTTATGGTCCCTTAATCATTTCTGATTAATATTCATCCTTAAATTTAAATTTTTAAAGAAATAATTTCGTATTATGAAATTTTATTCTATATTAATCAAAACAGAAATTCAGTAAAAATTTGCTTATTTATAGAAAAAATAAATTTTTTCATAAAATTTCTTGCTGAAATCTTAATTTTGTGATTATTTATTTCGTATTGCGAAATGAAAATAAGGGTGAAGGAATTTACCCAAACCAGATAAAACGGAGATTCCTATGATTCGTGATCCAGAAATGCTTGATCAACTTCTATCAACGATTCGCGATTTTGTGAAAAACGAGCTCGTTCCACTCGAGCATGAAGTAGAAGAAAATAATGCCATTCCTGAACACATTGTTGATCAGATGAAAGAACTAGGGCTGTTCGGTCTGACCATTCCTGAAGAATACGGCGGTTTAGGCATCACCATGGAAGAAGAAATTCTGGTGGCGATGGAGCTGGGCCGGACTTCTGCTGCTTTCCGCTCTTTAATTGGTACCAACAATGGTATTGGTTCAAGCGGTATCGTAATTGATGGTACAGAAGAGCAAAAGCAAAAGTATTTACCACGTTATGCAACGGGTGAAATCATTGGCTCGTTCTGTTTGACTGAGCCAGATTCTGGTTCAGATGCAGCATCTTTAAAAACCAGTGCGGTAAAAGATGGTGATTACTACGTTTTAAATGGAACCAAACGTTTTATTACCAATGCACCACGTGCCACCACTTTCACGGTCATGGCGCGTACCAATCCGGAAATTAAAGGCGCCAGCGGTATTTCAGCTTTCTTGGTTGAAGCGGGTACGCCAGGTTTAAGTCTGGGCAAAATTGATAAAAAAATGGGTCAGCATGGTTCATATACCTGTGACGTAATTTTTGATAATTGCCGCGTTCATAAAGATCAGCTGATTGGTGGAGTTGAAGGCGTTGGCTTTAAGACAGCCATGCGTGTACTCGACAAAGGTCGTTTGCATATTGCCGGCTATAGCGTCGGTATGGCAGAACGTATGCTGGAAGATGCCTTAAATTATGCGGTGGAACGTAAACAGTTTGGTCAGCCAATTGCAAATTTCCAGCTGATTCAGGGTATGTTAGCCGACTCAAAAGCTGAAATTTATGCAGCCAAATGTATGGTGCTAGATGCAGCACGTAAGCGTGATGCCGGTCAGAATGTCACGGTTGAAGCCTCATGTGCCAAAATGTTTGCCACTGAAATGTGTGGCCGCGTTGCTGACCGCTGCTTGCAGATTCATGGTGGTGCCGGCTATATCAGCGAATATTCAATTGAACGTTTCTATCGTGATGTGCGTTTATTCCGTTTATATGAAGGAACGACCCAGATTCAGCAAATTATCATTGCACGTGAAATGATTAAACAAGCGACTGCTTAATCGAAATAAGAAAGGATGATAGACATGACAAAAATTAGATTTGACTGGCAAGACCCATTCCTGCTGGAGCAGCAGCTGACTGCAGAAGAACGCATGATCCGTGATACTGCTGCGGCCTATTGTCAGGACAAGCTGATGCCACGTGTACTGGAACAGTTTCGTCATGAAAAAACCGATCCGACCATTTTCCGTGAAATGGGCGAGCTAGGCCTACTAGGCCCAACCATTCCGGAACAATACGGCGGTGCTGGTTTAAATTATGTCAGCTATGGTCTGATTGCCCGTG
>NZ_VPBE01000009.1:0-105352 GCF_013418895.1 Acinetobacter sp. YH12116
GCGGTCTACTTATCGCGTTAGCTGCGCCACTAAAGCCTCAAAGGCCCCAACGGCTAGTAGACATCGTTTACGGCATGGACTACCAGGGTATCTAATCCTGTTTGCTCCCCATGCTTTCGCACCTCAGTGTCAGTATTAGGCCAGATGGCTGCCTTCGCCATCGGTATTCCTCCAGATCTCTACGCATTTCACCGCTACACCTGGAATTCTACCATCCTCTCCCATACTCTAGCTAACCAGTATCGAATGCAATTCCCAAGTTAAGCTCGGGGATTTCACATTTGACTTAATTAGCCACCTACGCGCGCTTTACGCCCAGTAAATCCGATTAACGCTCGCACCCTCTGTATTACCGCGGCTGCTGGCACAGAGTTAGCCGGTGCTTATTCTGCGAGTAACGTCCACGCATCTAGGGTATTAGCCTAGAGCGCCTCCTCCTCGCTTAAAGTGCTTTACAACCAAAAGGCCTTCTTCACACACGCGGCATGGCTGGATCAGGGTTCCCCCCATTGTCCAATATTCCCCACTGCTGCCTCCCGTAGGAGTCTGGGCCGTGTCTCAGTCCCAGTGTGGCGGATCATCCTCTCAGACCCGCTACAGATCGTCGCCTTGGTAGGCCTTTACCCCACCAACTAGCTAATCCGACTTAGGCTCATCTATTAGCGCAAGGTCCGAAGATCCCCTGCTTTCCCCCGTAGGGCGTATGCGGTATTAGCATCCCTTTCGGAATGTTGTCCCCCACTAATAGGCAGATTCCTAAGCATTACTCACCCGTCCGCCGCTAAGCTAAGGTGCAAGCACCCTCGCTCCGCTCGACTTGCATGTGTTAAGCCTGCCGCCAGCGTTCAATCTGAGCCATGATCAAACTCTTCAGTTAAAATCATTTTGTCACTTTATTCGAAGTGACCAAATCTGGCTCATCAATTTTCTGACTTAAATTTCGCTCAAATAAACTTCGAGTAATTTAAACCAATCAATCAATGATAATATTTCGATTAATCAATCAGTAAAAATCCACACAAGTTGTTCTTCATAATCTCTTAATGATCTTCTCGATGCTTCGTCAGCATCAAGCTAGGTCGGCTATATTACTCTCTATTTTTAGAAAGTCAACATGCAATGTTGATTTTATTTCTAAACTTACCACCTAAACCAGAACTCAACCATTTTAGCTAAATCCTTGTTTATCAACAAGTTTTTATCAACATCACCGCCGATGGATGTGCATTATAGAGCAAATAAAACCTGACGCAACCCCTATTTTTAATTATTTTGGGAAATACGACACAACTGTTTATTTATTCAACAAAAATACACTTATTTTTCTTTTTTCACTAAAAATGGGACCGGATTGGCCAAATGATCACCTAATTTTTCTGCCTGATTTTTTTCCTGCCATTTTAAGGCGCGACAATCAATATATTCACAATAGCCGCCTTCGCCCTGTTCTTCGACATCATTTATTTTGACCTGATAATGAAAACTGCCGACATAACCTGCAGCCAAGCCAAATTTAAAATCCCCGCGGCTTTGTGCCTGAATATGGATACGCGTGCCATCTGCACCGCTGTAACACCATTCAAATTCACGCGGCAGATACATGCTTTGCCGGTTTGGAGTCATCACCGCCGGATAAACCCGGTGCACTTTAAAATATACGCCTTCATCAAACAGCTGGCTTTGGCCACCGCTCAGGTCACGCAAATACATCCGCGACTGCAAAATCCGGTTAAAGCGGTCCCGCACTTGGGCCAGTAATAACTGCCGTTGCTGCTGCAGATTAATCACCTGATAGGTAAAAAAGGCTAAAGGTAGATAAGGAAAATTAATGGCTCGCGCATATTCAAAACTGCCGAGTTGCTGGATCTGATAATGTTGCTGTTTATATTGAAGCTGTCCACTGCATTCACACAGCAAAGACCAGTGATCGGCCAGCCCCATGCGTAGCTTGGCAAAATAGGAAATCACCGGGGTAGTACGAATCTTCAGATCAAAACTGAGTTCAGAATCCAGACGTTGGACCCGAAACTCCGGAAAATGTCCTTCCAGCTGCTCCCGACCACCAAACTGAAACAGTGCCGGCTTGAAATAACATTCTTTTTCCACTGAATAACTGCTGAGCTGCCCCACCATATGTGGACTGGAACTGACCAGTACCGTAGCAGTATCCAGCGGATGGGTTTGAATCGCGCTGTCATTACGCAGCATCGGGGCATTTGGCTGCCCAATCAGGCTCAGGAAATTAAGATAATGTAAGGGCGCGGGCAAATTGGGAATCATCAGCCCTTGATGAATGATTTTATATTTCTGGTTCGGGGCGTGAAAAGGCAGCTGCTCAAGCTTGAGTTGATGTGGAGCTTGATTCAGTTGTTTGGATCGATCGAGAAAATCTTGAAACATCTGCATAGCAAGCTCCTGGGTGTCATCTTGTTATGATTCGGCGGTTTTTCTCGCCATATAAGTGGTCACAAAACCTGATAATGCATAGATGATAGAAATCACCAGAATACCGACCGGAATATTATAGGTCATGGCCGCCAGTACAAAAACGGCAATTGGCAGCACAATAAACGGCACCCGCTTACGGTCCAATGTCTTAAAGGAATAATATTTAATATTGGAAATCATCAGCAAGCCAACCGCCACAATAATCACGGCGTTGATGATCTGAATACCAAAGTCCTGAATATTATAAATTTCAGGAAAATCGCGGCCGACCCAGACCAGCGACACCAGCATTAAAGCCGCCAATGGACTGGCCACGCCAATAAAATAGCGTTTATCAACCACGCCAATCTGCACATTAAAACGCGCCAGACGGAAAGCCGCACAGGCGGTATAAACAAAACAGCAGGCCAAGCCAATCCGGCCCAGATCATTCAGGCTCCAGCTATACATTAAAATTGCCGGGGCCACACCAAAGGCCAGCATATCGGACAAGGAGTCAAACTGCTCACCAAACGGACTTTGCGCACCAATGGCACGCGCAACACGACCATCTAAACCATCAAATAAGGCCGCCAGGAAAATGGCATAAATGGCCTGGCTATATTCGCCATTCATGCTGGCAATAATTGAATAAAAGCCCGACAGTAAAGCCGCGGTGGTAATGAGATTAGGCCACAGGTAGATGCCACGGCGTTTGACCTTTTGCCCCTCGCGGGTACGTTCCTCTTCCACCACTTCAAATGTGATTCCATCGTAATCATGTTCACGCGTCACGGAATCACCCTCGGGCTTCGGTGTGTTTATCATTATTTTATTCCTAACTCTAACCTAATCTCTGTTGTGACTGCTTGGCTTATTCGCCAACCAGCCAGCGTACTGCTGCATGTCCACCATTGTCCTGCATGCGTAAATGCGGGAATAACCATTGTAAGGCTTCATCTGCATCTTCAGAGAATTTCCAAGGTGGATTGATCACCAGTAAACCACAGCCATTCAAGCCAACCGGGGTATCATCTGGCCAGACACAGATTTCGCAAACCAGCTGACGGCGAATGCCCGATTTGTACATTTTCTTTTCAAAACGTTCAATCATGGCGCGGTCTTTAATTGGATACCACACCGCAAACACGCCTGTTGGCCATTTTTTATAGGCCGCGACCAGCAGTTCTACCAGCTGCGGGAAGTCTTTACGTTCCAGCTCATAAGGCGGGTCAATCATGACCAGACCGCGTTTTTCTTTCGGTGGAATCACCCCAAGCAGACCTTCGTAAGCATCACGTTCATGCAAGCCAGCACGACGGTCACGGATATTGCTGCGCAATTGCTGAAAAACATCACGCTGCATTTCAAACACCGTGGCTTTATCCATCTCACGCATGCCTTGTAAGGCAAACCATGGTGAACCCGGATAAGCACCCTTGCCATCCGTCTCGCGCATCTGCTCGACCAGATTCAGATACTGCTTCACGCCTTCCGGTGCATTGCGGATAATCGAGTCATCCAGTTTGACCAGACGGTGAATACCATTTAAGAACTCACCCGACTTCTGTGCAGGTGCTAAAGATAAGTCGTATTTGCCTGCACCGCCATGTGTATCAATATAGCGATAAGGTTTATCTTTGGCATTTAAACGTGTCAGTAACTGAAGCAAAAGCACATGCTTCATGACATCGGCAAAGTTGCCTGCATGGAAATGGTGACGGTAATTCATGTTTCTTTAATTCCTGAAATCAACCGGTATTTTAGCATGAAAAAAAGTTTCATTCAGAGGCTTATCTTGCTCTAAAATAGTTCCCCCGCTTTTTTATCCTTGTTCGAGTTTTGCCTATGCAAACACATTCTCTACCACCATCCTGGAATCTGGCACAGATATTCAATGATCTGGATCAATCCGGTTATGCCCTGATTGATGATGCCTATCCACAGGATTATGTACAAGCTTTGGTAGCAGAATGTACCGCACATTTGAATGAGTTTCGTAACGCAGCCATTCAAAACGGTGTGGTCAGCCAGATTCGCAGTGATCATATCTTATGGCTGGATTCAAGCCTGCCGGTTGCCGAGCAGCATACCCAAACCTTAATGGCGCTGGCCGAGCAATTAAATCGTGCCTTTTTTCTGGGCATTAAGGAAGTCGAAGCCCATTTTGCCTGTTATAACGCCGGCGAATTTTATGCCCTGCACCGCGATAATCCGCAAGGTAAAAATGGCCGGATGATTTCCTGCGTCTTTTATCTGCATGAACAGTGGCAGGCCGATTGGGGCGGTGAATTACGCTTGCAGGACAAACAGGGCGAATGGCAGATCATTGCGCCACAGCCCAACCGGATGGCCTTATTCCAAAGTGATTTGCTGCATGAAGTGCTGCTCTCCAAACAGCAGCGCCTTTCGATTACTGCCTGGCTGCGTAGTGATCCACAGTTGTGGTGATCCTTTAAATCCTGGCAAGTGGCCTCATATAAACCGTATTGTGAACTGAGGATTGTGCCGATGCGTGATACCACCCAACCGATTATTCAGCGTATCGGTGAAACTGACCAGCTCTATTTACAGGGCAACACCCCGGAACTGGCGCTGGAACGTGCTTCATTACGCCTAGAACTGGTGATGCTGAGTCAGGTCCGTCAGGAACAGACCTATTTCCTGCAAGAAGCGATTGTGCTGCTGGAGCAAGGCCGGGTTGAATTTGAGGAAATGCCGCTGTCCTTATATTTAAATCTGTCCTTAACCCTGGCCAAGGCCTATATGCTGTATTTTGAAATCAGTCAGGAAACCCGCTTTGCCTTAATTACCCAGCAGATTCTAAAACCGCTGACCAATTATAATCATGGCGATATTTACCTGTTCCTGGCCTATGCCAGCGCAGCGAAAAAAGAAAATGCACTGACTCAGCATTGGCTGACCAAATACCGTAAAACAGCCGAGTTTGATGCCGATGTACTACGTGAACATACTGCCTTTGAACACTGTCATGGTCAAAGCTGGTTTGTGCAGCTGATTCAGCCGCGTTTACACTAAAGCTCAGCACGAAAAAAATATTTAACAACAAAAATGCCTCATTGATTGAGGCATTTTTTATGGACTACAGAAACGCTTGAATCTTCAGGCAGGATTAAGCGGTTTGGGCTTTATAGGCATCCATATGTAATTGTTGATTCAATTCATCGACCCAGATCGCCCAGTCATCATCCTGGACCAGATGACTGATTAATAAAGCACGCTGGGATTTATTCCAGAACGGCGCATCATGCAAAGAAATATGGGAAGGCAGTTGATGGGTACGTACATAAAGTTCAATGGCCGCCGGACTATTGGCTAAACCAAGTTGAGAAAATAATAGAGCTAAGGATGGTGTGTTGTGATTGAGCATCTCGCCCTCCTTATATATCAGATAAATTGTAGTTATTTATCCATCTAACTTATAAGATAAAGCAAAAAAAACCTAGTCTTTGCGACCAGGTTTGTTGTTTCAATTTGTGATTAAAGTTCGCAAGAGCCGGAAAGCTTATGTTCGGTATGTAATTGCTCGTTTAAGACATCAATCACGATGGCCCATTCATCATCACTTTTCCAGTGACTGATAATGAAATCGTGCTGGGCCTTGCTCCAGAATGCGGCTTTATGTAGGGGAATATCGGAAGTTAATTGATGGCTTTCAATAAATTGATCAATGGCTTCTGAACTGGACTCTAGACCCAGCTGCTCAAATAACAGTTCTAATGTGGGTTGCTGATCAAACATGGCGCCCTCCTCAGCATTTTTTTACTGTATTGTAGCTTTACGTTATAAGAATTCTGCACAAAAGCACAGCCTTGTGACTGCGCTTGTTGTATTTTTTTGTACCAAAGCATGTAAGGCGGATGAGCCTGATTGAACTGGCTCCGGCTTATTGCGCCAGCTTGTCGCTTTCAACGTGTAGTAACTGGTTTAATTTGTCGATAATCACAATCCACTCATCATCCTGATGCCAGTGTTCGCGTAAAAAGGCGCTTTGTCCCTCACTCCAGAATCCAGCATCGGGCAAGGTCACTTCTGCCGGCAATTGATGGGCACGCACAAATTGCTCAATAGATGCTTCGTCTGCGGCTAAACCCAGTTGTTCAAATAATAATTCTAAGGTCGGCTGTTGTTCGAGTACCATGGAATGACTCCGTATTTTTCTAGGCGAAGTCCATAAACTAGCAAATCCGGAACAGCATTAGGGCTACAAGCCGATGTATTCTTGTTATGTTTTGTGAGGTTTGTCATGGCGCTGATCAATACAACAATCCATACAGCTGCATAAAAAAAGCACCCCAAATGGAGTGCTTTTTCTAACTTAGTTCAACACTAAATTATTTCACCATGTCAGCAATTGCTGCACGTTCTTCTTCAAGCTCGTTTAGCGTGAAGTTGATACGCTCACGGCTGAATTCGTCGATTTCAAGACCTTGAACGATCTTGTATTCGCCATTTTCGCAAGTTACAGGGAAACCGAACATTACGCCTTCAGGGATACCGTAAGAACCATCAGAAGGAATACCCATGGTTACCCATTCGCCGTTTGTGCCAAGCGCCCAGTCACGCATATGGTCGATTGCAGCGTTTGCAGCAGAAGCAGCAGAAGACAGACCACGCGCTTCGATGATTGCAGCACCACGTTTACCAACAGTTGGAAGGAATACGTCTTTGTTCCATTCAGCATCGTTGATTTTGTCTTTCAAGCTTTCGCCGTTTACGTTCGCAAAACGGTAGTCAGCATACATTGTTGGAGAGTGGTTACCCCAAACTGTCATGTTTTTGATGTCAGAAACTGCAACACCAGCTTTTTGAGCAAGTTGAGTCAACGCACGGTTGTGGTCAAGACGTAACATTGCTGTGAAGTTCTTCGCTGGAAGATCTGGAGCAGATTTCATTGCGATGTAAGCATTCGTGTTCGCAGGGTTACCTACAACAAGAACTTTAACGTCACGGCTCGCAACTTCGTTCAGCGCTTGACCTTGACCGATGAAGATTTCACCGTTGACTTTAAGAAGGTCAGCACGTTCCATACCTGGACCACGTGGACGTGAACCAACTAAAAGTGCATAGTCAGCATCTTTGAATGCAACTTTAGGATCATCAGTACCGATCATGCCAGCCAATAATGGGAAAGCACAGTCGTCAAGTTCCATCATTACGCCTTTCAGCGCTTGTTGAGCTTTCTCAACAGGAATTTCTAATAATTGAAGAATAACTGGTTGGTCTTTACCCAACATTTCACCGCTAGCGATACGGAATAATAGGCTGTAACCAATTTGACCAGCAGCGCCAGTAACGGCAACGCGAACAGGTTGCTTCATGTAATTATCTCCAGTTGAGAGGATAGTTAATGCGATTAAATAGCTGTTCTATCTAATCTTAATAATCATAAACGGCAAAGATTGTACTCCAATCCTTTGTCAGATGCATGTAAAAGGCTATGGATTTCAACAAAAGTCTGATAGGAAATATAAATAAAATGCCGAAAAACGTCGGGTTTTAGTATGAACCTTTAATAATAAAGGCCGATGGACACTGGGTTTCCACGCTACTGCTGCACTGTTTATAGCGCCCATTCGGGCTATAGCAGATTTTCAATTCGGTTAAATAACTTTTGGCCTGATGCGAGGTGCACTGAAAATGAATGCTCTTGGAATGCATGCCCGGATTCAGGCGAATAAACAGCCGGTTCAGTTCATTCTGCTGCACCACGGTAGTTTCCTGACCGGTCAGCACCGCCGGGACTTTCAGCCGGTCGGCATAGTTAATAATGGTACGAAAATACTGGCTGGCATTCATCGGTACGCAGCCACCAATACCCTGCCACAATTGCACCCGGGCATGTTCATCGGGCATGACCCGTGCCACCACTTTGGCCTGAATGGGAGACAGTTTGGCTGAAGAGCTGGTTTCGCAGTCACGACGGGAGGTTTCCGGATACAGCCCGGTAATATTCAGCGAGTAGCCTTGCAGGCATTTCCGCTGCTTGGCGCGGTTGCTGTCAAACATGCACACGGCGGGTGTCATTTGTACATCCATGACATAGCCCTGCACCGTGGCAGCACATGCAGCACTACTGAGCAATACCCCCGTCCCACCCGAAATCAGGATGAGGATTCCCGCTGGCTGCCCCCCGGCTGTCAATTTCTTCATTCTCAAACTTAGCACCTTCTCGTGTCGTTTTGAGTCCCATCCTCCAGCATCCATGCAGGAGACACCCCATCTTGTTTACTGCGTATTGCGCATTGGAATCTGCTGCATACGTTTACTGATTGATTGCGCGCCCTGACCCAGCAATAATCCATAGTGCGTGGCATTGGTCATAACGTGTTTAACGTAATCGCGTGTTTCCAGCAACGGAATGGATTCGGTATATTGATCCGCTGCCATGTTTTGAAATTCAGGCTGCCAGCGACGGGCACGGTTTGGCCCGGCATTATAGCCCGCAGTTGCTAAAACCGAGTTATTACTAAGCTGACCCTGGATGGTCGACAGATAAAACGTGCCATAACGAATATTGGTATTCATATCGGTGAGTGCCGCCGGATTATAGGTTTCTCCCATTTGACGGGCAATTAAACGCGCGGTATCCGGCATAATCTGCATTAAACCACCCGCCCCGACATGCGAACGCGCCGTAGTCACAAAACGGCTTTCCTGACGCATCAAGCCATAGGCCCAGGCCGGATCAATCCCGGCATTCTGGCTGTGGCTGACCACATAATTCTTGTACGGCATGGCATAACGGTACTGATAATTATGCTGCTTGGTGGTGCGGTCTGCCGCATAAATGGCCCGGTCATACCAACCCATATCGGTGGCGCGTTTGGCTGCAGCCAATAACAGACCATCATCATGTTTTAAATAGGCCTGACGCACAGCCCAGTTCCATTCACGGTTAATATAACTGGCCGGTGCATTAATCTGGCGCAAGGCAAAGGCGCGTCTAAAGTGAATATCCTGATTTAAACGCTGCATATCCTGCGAACTTGGCTCACGGCTCACAGGAATCGAAGAATAGCTGTATCCGAGCTGATCTTTGGCCAGCAAATTGTGGTAATCATCACCCTGAGCCAAACGTTTATAAATCGCGTCAGCACTGCGTTTTGAAGTGGCATCGCCACGCTGCTCAGAGGCACGCGCCAGCCAGTACTGCCAGCGGTCTTCCTGCTTTTGCGACACGCTCATGGCATCAATCGCGCGAATTACACTTTCCCAGGCACCAAAACGAATCGCCTGACGGGCATAAATTTCCGCTTCTTCCGGGCTAAATGGCAGTCCATAGCTGGCATCCAGCGCATTCAGTACTTCACGGTTAAAATTGTTCTTCATGACGGTGGTGCCGCCAATATAGCCCACAGCACGATACAAGGCGCGCTGCACCGACTGCGGGGTACCTTCTGCAGCACGTTTCACCGCAGATAGAGCCGAGTTCAGGTCGGTATCGGCCAGGCGGCCCAAGGCATAAATCAGATAAGCCTGATCTTCAGCACTGGCTTTTGGTGCAGACCATAAATAGTTAAGCGGATTGGCCTGAATGCTATTCAGCTGCGGCAGACTCAGGTTTAAACCTAGTCCCTGTGCAGTGGCAAGCGCCTGTCCGGATTGGCCGGCACGCAGCTGCACCCACAAACGCTGCTGTTTATCTTCCTGGGTCATCAGTGGGCTGGATAACATCATCCGGCCCAGACCGGTACAGGATTCCGGCTGCGAATTGGTGGTTAGCCAGACATCTTTAAATTCGGCAAAAACCAGCGGATCACCTGACTGGGCACGCACCTGCGCCACGGCACAGCTTTCGGCACGGTCGGCATTGGTCACATAGGGCAGCACTGATACAGCATTGCTAAAATCGGCCTGTTTGACTTTTTCTTCGACATAGTCAGCGGCCAGTTTTTCTGCCATGGCCGACTGTGGATAACGCTGGGCAAACTGCACAATCGAGGCGGGTGACTGAGTGGCCAGATTGGTATTTAAAATCCAGTATTCCGGATAATAGCCGAGCACATCATTTTGCATGGCACTTTGATATTGCTGCAATAAAGAGAGGTTACTGGCATTGGCTGCCCGCAGCGCATCATTAAACTGCTCTTCGGCTGCGTACAAGGTTGGGAAAATGCTCAGTGATGCCAAACCTAACACAAGCTTTTTGCAAAAAATTCTTTTCTTTTCAGTCCATGTGCGCATGTGCCTATTTTCAGTCATTACTTCGCCCCTCCTCTCTTACCGCAATATACTAAAACAGTTTCATTATTCTCAAACACCTCAATTGTTGTGTTATGTAACCTCATGATTAAACAATATTAATTTTCGAACAATTTTAATTGATAAATCAATCTTCTGCTTCCCTCATTTAGGGCTATAAGTTTATACCCAGTTCCTGTTAAAATACGCGTTTTTCTATCACCTCTGCCGTTCAAACATTTCAGAACGGACGATCTCGATTTTATCCTTCAGGAGCCTACATGACGGTTCAAACCTTCATTCCAAATGGTGCCAAAGCTGCCTCAGAAAACACTGTTACCCAGCCACAGCACACCCCAGCCGACGGTTCAGTGAAAAAGCTGTACATCGAAACGCAAGGGTGTCAGATGAATGAGTATGACAGTCATCGTATGGCAGACCTTTTAGGCGATTCTCACGGCTATGTGCTGACCAGCAATCCGGCCGATGCCGATATCCTGCTGATGAACACCTGTTCCATCCGCGAAAAGGCACAGGAAAAAGTGTTCTCGGAACTGGGCCGCTGGCGCAAACTGAAAGAAAAAAATCCGGATCTGGTGATTGGCGTGGGTGGCTGTGTTGCTTCTCAGGAAGGTGACAATATTCAAAAACGTGCGCCGTATGTCGACATGGTGTTTGGCCCACAAACCTTGCACCGTTTGCCACAAATGCTGGATCAGCATAATGATCAGGTTGAAAAACCGAAAAAAGAAAAAATCAAGCTGGTGGATATTTCCTTCCCGGACATTGAAAAATTCGACTTCCTGCCAGAACCGCGCGTCGAAGGTTTTAAAGCCTTTGTGTCGATTATGGAAGGCTGTTCCAAATACTGTTCTTTCTGCGTGGTGCCCTATACCCGTGGTGAAGAAGTTTCACGTCCACTCGATGACGTACTGGCGGAAATTGCCGGTTTAGCAGAAAAAGGTGTGCGTGAGATTTCACTGCTCGGTCAGAACGTGAATGGTTACCGCGGTGAAACTTTTGACGGCAACATCTGTACCTTTGCTGACCTGTTGCGTTTGGTCGCCGAAATTCCGGGGATTGGCCGTTTACGTTATACCACTTCGCATCCGCTAGAATTTAATGATGACCTGATTCAATGCTACCGCGACTTGCCACAAATGGTGTCGCATTTGCACTTGCCGGTACAAAGTGGCTCCAATGATGTATTACAGGCCATGAAACGTAACCACACCATTGATGTTTACATCGAAAAAATTGCCAAGTTACGTAAAGTACGTCCGGACATGCATTTGTCTTCCGACTTTATTATTGGCTTCCCGGGCGAAACCGACGAGAACTTTGAAGAAACCTATCAGTTTATTCAGGATATGGACTTCGACCATTCGTACAGCTTTGTCTATTCAAAACGTCCGGGCACGCCGGCGTCTGAACTGCCGGACAACACCCCGGAAGATGTCAAAAAAGAACGTCTGGCCAAAGTGCAGCAATGGATTAAACAGTCCAGTATTGACAAAACTGATGCCATGCTCGGCACCGTGCAACGTGTGTTAATTGAGAGCGTGTCGAACAAAGATCCGAATGTACTGGTCGGCACGGCGGACAATACACGTTTGGTAACATTTATTGGTGATCCGGCTTGGGTCGGACGCTTTGCGGAGATTGAGATTACCGAGATTAAAACTTTAAATTTAGTTTATGGTGAACTCTTGAATCTTGAACCAGACGTGGCGTAATGTAAGGGAACAATACGACTACTTCTGAATAAGGAATTCTCTTGACTGCAGCAATTCGACGTACAGTAAATTTTCCTGGCATTTCAATGGAACGTCTCAAAAGCATGCTCGGTGCTTATAACGGCCACTTGAAACAGATTGGACAGCGTCTAGATGTGCAAATTTCTCATCGAGGTGATGCCTTTTTTATTGATGGTGAAATAGATGCAGTTGAGAGAGCCGAGCTCTTGCTTCAGCGTTTATATGAAGAATCGGAAAATTCCAGCCAGATTAGTGCCGACACCTTACACATGATGATTCAGGGCAGCCAGACTGACCGTGAATTGCAGATTGATGAAGAGCAGGAACATACCGGTTTAGATGCGGTCTGGTTACAGACCCGCAAAGGCCGGATTAACCCGCGCGGTGCCAACCAGAAACGTTATGTGCAGCGTATTTTACAAAGCGATATTTCGTTCGGGATTGGCCCAGCAGGAACCGGTAAAACCTACCTGGCGGTAGCTGCAGCCGTCGATATGCTGGAGCGTAATGAAATCCAGCGGATTTTACTGGTTCGCCCTGCGGTTGAAGCCGGTGAAAAACTCGGTTTCCTGCCGGGTGATTTAACCCAGAAAATTGACCCGTATTTGCGCCCGCTGTATGACGCGTTATATGAAATGCTCGGCTTTGAAAAAGTCGCCAAGCTGATTGAACGTCAGGTGATTGAAGTCGCGCCGCTGGCCTATATGCGTGGTCGTACCCTGAACCATTCTTTTGTGATTCTGGATGAAGCGCAGAACACCACACCAGAACAGATGAAAATGTTCCTGACCCGTTTGGGCTTTGGCTCACGTGCCGTAATTACCGGTGACGTGACTCAGGTCGATTTACCGCGTGGTCAGCAGTCTGGTCTGGCGCATGCCCTGCGCGTGCTGGAGCACGTCAAGGAAATTCATATTACCCGTTTCCATTCACGTGATGTGGTGCGTCATCAACTGGTGCAGAAAATTGTTGAAGCCTACGAAGGCTGGGACAGTGAGCAACAACGTCTGAGTGCAGAAGCCCGTGCCGAACGCAAAGCCCGTCAGGAAGCGCTGATTGCAGAAAACGATGCCAAGGCCGATGCGCAGGACTAAACTGATCTAAGGATATATTTTGAAACTGAGTCTTTCTCTACAACAGGATGTTCAAGCCCCTGAACTGGTCTTGAAACGTGGCTATATCAAAAAAGTTGTAGAAACCACCTTGCGACATATTGGCACCCAAAGTGACTGTGAAATCGGGATCGCCTGTGTCGACAATGAAGAAAGCCATAAACTGAATCTGGAATATCGCCAGAAAGACAAACCGACCAACGTGCTGTCTTTCCCAAGTGAACTGCCCGATGAAATGGCCGAATTTCTTGATGCCTTCCCCATTGGGGATTTAGTGATCTGTATTCCGGTGGTGCTACGCGAAGCGAATGAGCAAGGCAAAGCACCGCTAACCCATTTCACCCATATGCTAGTGCATGGCACCTTGCATTTGATGGGTTATGACCATGAAACTTCAGATGAAGATGCTGAAGAAATGGAAGGCATTGAAATTGAAATTCTGGATAAGCTCGGTTTTGAAAACCCGTATCTAGAACGCGATTAAAGTTAAACAATGAAGAAGCGGGCTTAGGCTCGCTTTTTTTATAGGGTTTATTTTATGATGAGATGAATAAAAATAGATAAGCCACAATCATGAAATACGTTGTTATTTTTAAAGCGAAAATTAAAAAACTTGATCCTTCTGTATTTTGCCACAGCACAGCAGTTATGTCAGAAAGCCTTAAGCCAATTCCGCTGCATTCATTTTAAAACATTAACAGAAGGTTTATCTGAAATCGCCCTATCCTATTGGCATGATCTTTCAGATATACACGCTTGGCATTTAGATGCGGAACACCAAGTCGCACAACAACTCGGACATAACACTTGGTATAAAAATTTCAGTGTTGAAATTTGTGAAGTATTACGTCACTACAAACGCTAGCGCACCTCAAACTCCGCCTCAGCCGGGTCAAAACGCCAGGTCCGGATAATGCGTAGCTCGGAAATATCTTTCATCTTGGCATCAAAGGCACCAAAAGGAGCAGCTTTACGCACAGAAGCCTTGGCAGCTTCATCCAGCATGGCATGTCCCGAGCTTTCAATTAAACGAATCGCGCGAATCCCGCCGTTGGCATTTAAAATCACCATTAAACGTACTTCACCGGCCAGCTGTTGCTGCTTGGCCGCTTCCGGATAATAACGATTACCATAAAATTCGACTTTCTGACGGAATTTTTCCAGATAACCGGCCGCGACATCCTGCTTGGCCTGAACTCCATCTACGGTTTTAATTTTCTGCTGACGGCTAAAATTTTGCTGACGCTGTAAATACTGCGCTTCCAGACTGGCCACCATCGCCGCTTTGGCCTGAAACTGGCTGTTTAATTCTTCCAGCGCTTTTTTACGCTGGTTTTCCGCCGCCTGCTTTTGCCAGCTTAAGGTAGTCATTAGCACTTTTTCTTCAAAGCTCAGTTCACGCTGCTGCTGCAAACGCTCCAGACTTTCCAGCTGCTGATCACCGGCACTCTGTTCAATCATTGGTGCGGGCATATCGCTGGACATGCGGTGCGCTTCCCGGAAGGTGCCAGAACCCTGCTGGTCGGCCTGTGCTAAAAAGTCGGCATCCTTAATTTCGGTGGCACTTGGTCTTAAGCTGACTGCAATTTCCTTGACCGCGGCATCGCTTTGCTGTGGCATGACAAATTGCACCGTTAACACAGCCAGATGCGAAAGTGCTGCCAGCGTCAGTACGGTGCCAAATAGTGGATCTTTCCACCACTGCTGCGTCAAAGGTGCAAAATGAAATTTCTTTAACATCACATTAATCCGACAAAATCGCGGATTCCCCAAATCGTATAAAACGAGATAAAATAAGACTGGTTTTTACTTTTAAAAAAAAAGCGAGACACTCGTCAACATGTCGTGTCACGATAAATAAAATCTTGAAAATGGTGCAGTTTATTTTGCTAAACTGCAAGCTTCAATTGGCGTATTTTTAATACAATTCGACAAGATCTCTGCAAAGTTAATAAAGATTAACCCATTGGAATGCCCTGTATGTCCCCTCTTATTTCTCTCATTTCAAAACGTTTACGTCAGATGTATCAGAAGGCGGAAGGATTTATTGAAGATGAACGCGAATTTCCAATGTCTCAGGTTTTTCTGAATGCGACTTTTCAGCGCTTTGTCACCGACAATGTCAAAATGCTGAAAGACTTACATGCCGATTTACATGACGAGTGGCTGCGTCTGTACGCGACCCTGGATTATAACGGGCTGTATATTACCTTGTCGGTAGATTTGAAACTGGTGCAGATGGAACTGAATAAAAATGTCCAGCTGATTGTATTTGAACAGATTAGTGATACCCAGGTGATTGAAGCCAAATATCCAAGTATCCTGCATAAGCTGGGTGTTCGGTTTGCGCTGTTCTTCTATCAGAAAGTGCTGAACAAAGATCCACTCGGCATGATTCTGGAAAAACTGAATGTAATTAAAGTTAAAGATGATCTATTACATTTAGACCTGAACCGCTGGCTGGGTAAGAACCGCTCGATCATTGACACTCTGGGCAAAGTGCATGTCAATCATGCGGTGTTGCGTGAAGCCGAACTGGTGGTCATGGGCAATGTCAACCTAACCGCCCTATTTCGAAAAATTGCTGAAGATCGCGATCGTGAAGAAGCCGAAGAAGCACAAACGGCCACAGAAGTGACGCCCATCAAACAGAAAAAGAGCTAAAAGCTCAGGGAAAGAGATTGCAGATACCTATCAGGATTGCTACACAAGCTTTACATAAAGTGCATATTTGCAAATTTTCTCTTCATCATTCAAGCGCATAATAGAACAAAGCACAATGTGCGCTTATTTACAGCATAGGAAACAATTTACTTATGGCTAAACACGTATTGAAAACGATGGGCATGGCAGCGGGAGTTTCGACTGCACTGTTATTTGCAGGGTTCTCAAGCCAGACTTTTGCCATGAGTCCATTCCAGGCCAGTTATCAGTTCAGCTATAACGGCAAAAACCTTGGCTCTGCGACCCGAACCTTAAGCAAATCCGGCAATCAGTGGAACTATGTTTTTGCCGCCAAAGCCGGCGGGATTGCTTCGGCCACGGAAACCAGCCGCTTCACCTTTGAAAATGGCAAAATTGGTTCTTCCAGCTTTAGCCGCAGCAGCAAAATCCTGATTCATAACAACACCATGAGTATTCACTTTAATCCGGCTGCGAAAAAAATTAATACCAAAAAAGACAAAGAGTCGCGTTCATTTGCCTGGAAAGCCGGTGTACTCGATGAGCTAAATGCCGAATTGCAGATTCGTGAAGACTTAAAAAATGGTTCGCTCAAATCGACCTATTACCTGGCCGATGCCAAGGAGGTCGAAGCACGTAAATTTGTACGCCAAGGCAGTGAAAGCGTAAAAACCAATTATGGCACCTTTGACACCATTAAAGTGGCGATTAAGCATGACAAGCCGGGCCGTGAAACCATTTTCTGGTTAGCGCCAAAACTGGACTACTTACCGGTGAAAGTGACCCATCTGGACAAGAAGAACTCTTATGGCCTGCTGTTAACCGGCTATAAAGGCCCAACAAGTTAATCATTTTCTCGATTTTTGCTTGCATTTTTTCAGGTGCTTTTTAAAATACGCTTTTGCTTTAAAAAGCACCTGCTGTTGAGGATTCTCCCGTGCACGCACTAGAACAGAAAATCTTAGCTGAAGGTATCGTTCTGTCTGAAGAAGTTCTGAAAGTCGATTCTTTCCTAAACCATCAAATTGATCCGGTCATGATGCAGCAAATTGGTCAAGAATTTGCGCGTTTGTTTAAAGATGCCGGCATCACCAAAATTATTACCATTGAAGCGTCAGGTATTGCACCGGCAGTCATGGCAGGTTTAGAGCTGGGCGTTCCCGTGATTTTTGCACGTAAATATCAGTCTTTAACCCTAAAAGATGACCTGTATCGCTCTAAAGTGTTTTCATTCACTAAACAGGTCGAAAGCACCATTGCGATTTCAAACAAGCACATCAGCTCAAGCGACAAAGTACTGGTGATTGATGACTTCCTGGCCAATGGTCAGGCGGCTTTAGGTCTGGCTGACCTGATTCATCAGGCCCAAGCGGAAGTGGTCGGTATTGGTATTGTGATTGAAAAATCCTTCCAGCCAGGTCGTGACCTGCTCCTGGAAAAAGGCTACCGGGTTGAATCTCTGGCGCGTGTCAAGTCACTGGCCAATGGTACGGTTGAATTTGTTCGCGACTAAGACTTCGCCTGCAATTTATATCTAAAAGAGCACTCAGGTGCTCTTTTTTTATGGCGATGTGATTTACAAAATTCTCTACCACGCTCCAGACCGAATGGCTTAGCATAAGCCTAACGGCAAATTCTGAGCGTTTTGACCAAGGTCAGCTAACGCCTTTTGTCCTAAGCTATTGGCTCTTTGGATTGACCCAGCATTTTTAGAAGGCACTCTACACTCATGACACAAGACAATCCGTTGATGGAACACAGTATCGTCTGTCCGAAATGTGGCTCAAATCAGGTTGAAAAGCGCAACCATGAACAAAACTTACAAAAAATTGGCGGAGTATTGCTCGGGTCGGCCGGAACAGCAGCCGGAACTGTCGGCGGGGCCGCCTCCGGTGCCTCTTTAGGCGCTGCCATAGGCACCGTGGCCGGACCGTTAGGGGTGATTATGGGCGGCACCATTGGTACCTTTGTGGGTGCAATTAGTGTCGGCATTACCGGCGGTTTTCTGGGTCATCGCTTTGGTAAAAAAGCCGGGGTCATTGTGGACCAGAATATCTTCCTGGATTTTCAGTGCCTCAACTGCAAACACCGCTTTAAAGAAAAACTCTAACACCTTTGAGGTGAGGTCGATGGAGGGTGCGAGCTCACCAACGGAGCACCGCATACATTACTTCTGTGTCGGGGCGCCTTGTTCAGTCGCCGCTGGCTCTTTTGAGCTGGCCTGATCTTTGGCTTTGGTTTGTGCTTTTTCTTCAGGATAATCCGGATGATGCACCACGCTTGCTACTGCATTGGACAGCACCAGACTTAGACTCAGTACACTGAATCCCATAACGAACCACATTTTCATCTCGTATTCCTCAGTAGTTTGGATTTTTCTCAGTGTGCATGACGGCAAGGTGCTCTTTTCCTCCACAGGAAAGCACCCAACCGATCATGAATAGGGAGAGAACCGTCACAGCATAGGCTGTGTATAGAAAGACTATTAGATAGACGCCGAATTGGGGTGGTCGAAAATCACCAGAAGCAGTCATTTTCACATGAAATTCATTTAAATTAACAATCAAAAAACCAGCATCAACAGCAGAAAGCCATTAACGGATCTGAGCGCTATTTTGGCCTTGCTGCTGCTATTTTTTTTAAAGCTATTTTTTAAGCGCTGTGCAGTTTTTTCACCACGTCTGCTAAACGTAATCCTTGCGCTTCACAAAGTTTCTTTTCATCCTGACTTAAGCTCTGGTCATGACGCGGGCCGCTGACATGCGATGCACCATACGGTGTACCGCCGGTTTTGGTATTGGATAAAGCCGGATGAGCATTGCTGAGTCCCATAATCATCATGCCATGATGGAATAACGGCGGTAGCATGGTCAGCAAGGTACTTTCCTGGCCACCGTGCTGTGAACCGGAAGAAGTAAATACACAGGCCGGTTTATCATGCAAAGCGCCGCTTAGCCACAGACTGGTGGTCTGATCCCAGAAGAATTTCATTTCCGAGGCCATATTGCCAAAACGGGTCGGCGAACCAAGCGCAAGACCAGCGCAGTTGGCCAGGTCATCTAGGCTACAGTAAATATCGCCTTCGGCCGGAATACTCGGCTCGGCAGTTTTGACCACCGGGGCAATATTCGGTACTGTACGTATTTTTACCGCTACGCCTGCTGCTTCTACCCCGTTGGCAATCAGATGGGCCATTTCACGGGTGCTGCCATACTTGCTGTAATACAGAACTAAAACATAGGGTTGCATAATGTTATCTGTAGAGTAAAAAAGAAAACTATACGGTATTTTGCTGTATTTTTGGTTAAGCTGGCACAGGAAAACACAGAAAGATCACTAAAAAATCGAGACTTTAGCCGCATGATTGTTGAGTATTTAAAAAAGCTGCCCTTTTATGACCACCAGTGGTTTCAATTCGTGCTGTTTGTATTACGCCGTTTTGAAGCAGACCGCTGTCGTGAACAGGCCGGCTCGCTCACCTATACCACACTGTTTGCGGTGGTGCCAATGCTGACGGTTTTTCTGGTCATCATCTCCTCGATTAAAGCTTTAGAACCGGCGCGTCAGCAGTTACAGCAGCTGATTTACAGCAACTTTCTGCCCAAAACCACCATCGCCTTTGATAAGGCCCTGAATGCCTTTACCGATAAATCCAGCAATCTCACCATTATCGGGATTCTGTTCCTGTTCATTACCACTGTACTGATGCTGACCAGTATCGAAACTGCCTTTAACCGGATTTGGCGAGTGAAAGAAACCCGCGGCGGGATTATGGGTTTTATGCGCTACTGGACCATTATTTCGCTGGGGCCGATTTTACTTGGCAGCGCCTTTGTGCTGTCATCTACCGTTGCCTCGATGAATGTGCTGAGCAATAACTTTGCCGGTTATGAGGTCAACGGCGCTTTTATTCTGTGGATTATTTCCTTCTCCCTGACCATTGTCGGCTTTTTTATTCTGTACTGGACCATTCCCAACCGCAATGTACCAATTAAAGCCGCGCTGATTGCCGGCGTCTTTAGTGCGGTGGTATTTGAGGCATTAAAAAACCTGTTCGGCTTTATCATGTCGAATTTCACCAGTTATGAAATTGTCTATGGCGCCTTTGCTGCCGTGCCAATTTTCCTGCTGTGGATTTTTCTGTCGTGGAATATTATTTTGCTGGGCGTAGAAATTAGCTTTGCCCTCACCGCTTTTAATTCCGGCAAAGACCAGAAACGCCATCCGATGATTATGCTGCTGGACCTGCTGGAGCTGTTTTATCAAAAGCAGAAAAAAGGCGAAAGCGTGACCGAGCAGGAAGCACTGGAAGTATTGGGCCGCGATGAAATTGGCCGCTTACCAAATTATATCTGGATGCTGGAGCAGCAAAACCTGATTAAACGCACCGATAACGATGAACTGGTGCTGGTACGGAATTTATCGCAGGTCAATTTCTGGAGTTTTTATACCCAGCTGCCTTATCCGCTGCCGCAGCGCAAAGATGTCGGCAATATTCATCCGGATGATGAATGGATGCAGAAACTCGGACCGGCACTGATTGAAGCTGATGACTATTTGGCAGCCAAGCTGTCGATTCCATTGTCGAAAATTTTTGAAGAAAAATAGAGGTAGCACCTGCTGATCTTTAAGGCCGGGAAATAAGCGCCAGCTAAGCGGAAATTTCGCTGGTGCTTTTCCAGCAGATCAGCGCACCCAGACTGACCAGACTACAGCCGAGCCAGAACACCCAGCCAGGCTGTAGCTGCAACAGCCACATCGAGATCAATGAAGACAGCACCGGAATAAAATAGGTGGCCAGAATTAGCAGCTGAATACGGCCAAACTGAATACTCTGGTTCCAGTTATGATAGGCCATCCCAATCAGGGCACCGGCCAGCACAATCCATCCCCATAGCGAAAGGCTTGGCCATTGCCATGGCTCATCCAGTCCTACATGCAGCGCCCACAGCAAACCCGCAGTCACCACAAAAAACAGTGACACTGCATTGCTGCCTTGGGCATAGGCTCGGGTCAGCGCCCCGTAGCAGGGCCATAACAAGGCCGCTAAAAATGCCAGACTATAAGCCAACGGATTTTCCGTCAGTACGCTCCAGAGCTGGGCCAAGTTCCAGATCTCCGGATTGACCACCAGCATCAAGCCCAGTACGGCCAGCACAAAGCCTGGAATTACCGCCCAGTGATAACGTAGCTGTTTGGCTAGAATCGCCAGCACAATACTCAGCGGCGGCCATAGATAATTGATCATGGCAATCATCAGCACCTGTTCGCGCTGTGTCGATAAGGCAATCGACAGCAGGAACAGAATTTCATAGCTAACAAATAGCGCCCCACCACCCCAGAGATAGATTTTCGGCATCTGGCTAAGTTTAGGCCAGCCTTGATGTAACAGAATCACCAGCGCACTGACACTATAAATCAGTGCAAGTGCCAGCACCGGACTGAGCTGTTCACTGATCAGCTTGACCACACCCACCAGACTGGCCCAGATCAGCAGCGAGCTCAAGCCCAGCGCAGTAAAACGTTGTGATTGGCCCAGCATCAGGCCACGCGCCGCTTGAACCAGCCCTGTGCGCTGACCATGACCACGCCCAGCATCACCAGGATAGCCCCCATAATAAAGCTGTGTTCCAGTTGCTCACCCAGCAGCCACACGCCGAACAGCACCCCAAATAATGGGGTTAAAAAAGAAAATACCCCCAAGCGTGAGGCCAGATAGTTTTTCAGTAACCAGAACCAGATTAAATAACTGGCAAAAGAAATCAGAATGGCGTGAAACAACAGACTGCCAATCGCGACCGGACTCCAGTGCACCACCGCCTGTCCGGACCAGTAGGCCAAAGGGAATAGCACGATAAAACCGCCCAGCAGCTGATAGAACAAGGTTTGGGTGGCTGGTGCTTCGGCCAGCGGGGTTAAGCGCACCGCTATGGTAGTGGCCGCCCATAAAATACCGGCACATAAAGCCAGAAAGTCGCCATAGAGCATGGAACTGGTTGCGGCACTGAGCTGACTGTCACGCCCCAAAAAAGTCACTACAATGCCCAGAAAAGCCAGCAGAATACCGCTCCATTGCAGCAGGGAAAGCCGTTCACTGGGCAGCTTCCAGTGCAGGCCTAAAGCTACAAAAATTGGCGCGGTATACAGCAGCACCACGGTATGGGAGGCCGAGGTAAAGCGGATGGCTTCAGCCAGCATAAAAAATTCGGCGGCAAATAGCAGCCCGACCAGCAAGCCCGGATACAAATACGTCGGTGTCCATAAATGCACACCTTGAGCCAGCCGAATTAACGGCCAGACCAGCAGCGCAGAAATCCCGGAACGCAGCGCCATTTGCATTAGCGGTGAAATATCAGGCGCGGCAATTTTCAGCACCACCTGCTGCAGTCCCCAGAAAATACACAGCACAAACATTATGCTGGCTGCTCTGGCATCCAGTGCCTGTCGTTGTTTCACCAAAATTCCTTGAAAATTCTCGTTTTTCCCTAGCCTACCTTAATTGAATTGGCAGGCATTTAAAATATGTGCTGCACGCTTTTCCTGCAATTTGCACATAAACAGCTGCCATAAAAAAACGACCCGTGATGGGTCGTCCTGAGTCTGGCCTGTCACGTTTAGTTATCGCTGACAAAGGCAATATCACTGAGTCCGGCTTCACTCGCACGTGACATTACCTGGGCAACGGTATCATAACGGGCATCTTTGTCGGCACGTAATTGTACCGTTGGCTTACGTTCCTGCTCGCCTGCCGCATTTAAACGGTTTTCCAGCTCATCCAGACTGATGATCTGATCATCCCAGGCCACTTCACCCGAAGCATTAATGCTAACGGTAATCGCCTGTGGTGGTGGATCAATAATTTCTGCCGTGGTTTCTGGCAAGGTTAATGGTATTGATGGGTTGGCAACGGTCGCTGTCACCAGGAAGATGATCATCAAGACCAGCATAATGTCGATGAGCGGAATGAGGTTCATCTCATTCATGCCGCTATCGTTGTCTTCACCCAATTGAAATGCCATTAAGCCTGACCTCCCACTAAACCTTGCTGTGCAGTTTTCACTTCAGCCTGAGCGGTCGCAGAATCCTGCTGTAGCATGGTGTCAATTAACAGGTTGTGTGCATGATCTTGCAGCTCATGTGACAAGGTCCGGTTAAAACGGCTACAGATGTTATAGGCAATAACTGCTGGAATTGCGACAGCCAGACCAAAACCGGTCATGATCAGTGCTTCACCGACAGGCGTCGCCACTTGAGCAAGGCCAGCCTGACCGCTTTTACCCACCGCTACCAGCGCGTGGAAAATCCCCCATACGGTACCAAACAGACCGACAAACGGTGCCAGCGATGCAATAGTTCCGAGTACCGATACGCCTTTTTCTGCAGAGGCTTTTTCTGCCGAAATCTGGCGTAACAGCGCCTGCTCTGCCACGGCCTTGCGCTGTTCAAAACTTAAAGGCGCAAATTTGGCTTTCAGGCTGTTCAGCGCTTGAGCGAGTTGAGCATAGGCTTGCTGTTTAAGTTGGCGGGTGCCCATCAGACGCAGCACAAAAATTGTCCAGGTCGCAATCGACATTGCCAGTAACACGAAATACAGTGTTTTGCTGACTGCATCTGCATGTTGCCAATAAACTGAAAAGTTCATACTCGAACTCCTGATTAAAGTTAGCCGTTAGGATTCAATGTCAATTCAAAGGGTTGCTCGGCACGAATTGGATAAGCAACGCCATTTTCCTTGTACGGTTTGAATTTTGCACTACGCACAGCGCGTAAAATCTTTTCATCTAAAGCAGCAATGCCGCTTGAACGGGTAATCCGCGCACTGGTGATTGAGCCTTTTTCATTGGCTTCAATTAAGACCACCACGCTACGGGTTTCACCCTGTAAATCTCGGTTGGTATACGATGGTTTTGGTGAGCGGCTCCACTGCACGCCCGAACCCCCAATGGATACCGATTTGGTTGCTGGCACAGCCGGTGCAGGCGGCGCTACTGGCGCAGGCTGTACCACCGGTTGCGGTGCCGGTTTCACCACTTTGGTTTCAGAAACCGTGGTGGTAACCGTTGGGGTTGGCTGCGGCGTTGGCTCAACCGGTTTGACCACAGGTTTTGGCGCTTCGGCCTTTTTCACCTGCTGGACTTTTTCCACTTTTTTCGGTGGTGGTGGCAATGCTTTTTCAACCACTTTCACTTCTTTGACTTCTGGTGGCTTAGGCTGTGCCGGTTTTGGTTCTGCTTTTGGTTGTGGCGGTAAAGGTTTTGGTGGTTCCTGAATTTTGACAAAGCGGACTTTTAGCGGCTCCTTGTCAATCGGTTTCAGTTCCGGTGATTCCATCTGGCTAACCGCCCACAACACCCCGATATGGCCAATAACTACGGCCACCAGTGCAGACAGCACTTTCTTTTTCATGGGATGAGGAGATTGCATCATGGGAGTAGAAGATGGACTCATTAAACTCAGTTACCTTAAAGAGGTGATAGCCAGTTTCAGATTTGACCTATCAAGCTCATCGGTTAGCACAATTAAAGTACCGCAATGATAAATGAGAAGTGTTTTCATTTGCAACAATTAATTTGGCTATTTTAATGGCTTTTTCAAATAATCAATAAAAAAGGCATACTAAAAGTATGCCTTTAAATCTGGTGATTCACAACAACTTATTGGAATACCACTGTTTTATTGCCATCAACAATAATCCGGTCTTCCAGATGCCATTTCACTGCACGCGCCAGCACGTTACGCTCCACATCCTGACCCAGTTCACGCAGCTGCTCGACCGTAAAATCGTGGCTAACACGCTCCACATCCTGCTCGATAATCGGGCCCTGGTCTAAATCCGCGGTCACATAGTGCGCAGTTGCCCCAATCAGTTTCACGCCTTTGTCATAGGCTTGCTGATACGGGTTGGCGCCAACGAAAGCTGGCAGGAAGGAATGGTGAATATTGATCACTTTCATTTCCCATTTGCTGACAAATTCTTCATCCAGAATCTGCATATAACGTGCCAGCACCAGTACATCATTGCCCTGCATCAATTCATCAATTTTGGCATAGGCTTCGCGTTTATTTTCCTTGTTAACCGGCACCACTTCAAATGGAATACCAAAGTTCTCAACCGCTTCACGTAAAGTTTCGTGATTCGACACCACTTTGGTGATTTCACACGGCAGACCACCACGCGCATGACGCCATAACAGTTCCAGCAAGGCATGATCGACTTTAGACACTAAAATACCGACCTTTTTCACATCGGCCACCAAGGCCAGACGCCATTGCATTTCATAACGCTCGGCCACATTGCTGGCAAAGGTCTGGATCAGGCTTTCACGACGGCTTTGCAGATGATCCAGCTCGAATTCAACGCGCATGAAATAACGCCCGCCCTGAGCTTCAGTCGCGTATTGATCAAGTGCGGTAATATTTGCTCCCTGATGATACAAAAAGCTCGATACAGCCTGCACGATACCTGGCTTATCCTCACAAGTAATCAGTAAACGTGCAGTATTCGCAGTCGTCATATTCATGTTGGTTTATATCACTAATCAGTTAAATTGAAAAAATAAGCCGGCTATTCTAGCGCGTTTCCTTAACAGACTAAATAGGGGAATCAGTTTCTGTATTCTTGCTTGAAGATAAGCTGGCAAACAGTTCCGATGAACCCAGGGTCTGTAACAGGCCTTCATAGGTTTGACGGCTTTCACCACGCAAATACGCCCCTTCCAGGAATACCATCTGACGCAGCGCCTGCCAGACCCACTTCTCTTCCAGCGTATTCGAGTCGGTAATATGCCCCGACATATACAGGAAGTTGGTCCAGTTGGTCAGCACAATCCACAGGTTAATAATTAAGGCTTCAATTTCCGAGTCGGTCATTTCCATTAAACCGGCTTCCACGAAAGCTTTATAAATTTTTTGTCCCTGCTGCATCACCTGTCCGGCAAAACGCGGATACATTTTGCGGAAATCTTCGTTATTTTCCACCAGATGATAGACATCCCGATGCAAAAAGCGGTAGTTCCATAACTGGCTGCTAAGGACCTGAAAGTAATGAATCTTATCGTTGGCATCCAGCGGACGGTCATCTGGCAAGGCCAGCATGCTCAGGGTTTCGGCCTGATACTGCTCCATCAGCTCTTTAATAATTTCGTTTTTATTGCGGAAATGATAGTACAAATTACCCGGACTCATGCCCAATTCAGCTGCAATATGATTGGTCGTCACGACACGTTCGCCACGTTCATTAAAAAGTTGCAGGCTTAACTGCAAAATACGTTCTTTGGTTTTCACCGTTTTCGAGTGTGACATCCTAAAGTAACCATTCTTTCAAACTGTTAAGAAACTAACAGATAAAGTAACTTGACTATTTAGAGTAAATACTCTAAAAACTAAATTAATTGATTCAATCGAATGGTAACACGCCATGAACAGTCAAACAAAAACAACTTCGATGACCACTCCCGACAGCACGCCCCATAACCTTGATGCACAACGTTTACATGATGTTCTGGCCCTGCAGAAATACGCCTATCAGCGCTATCCGCTGCCAACCGCCAAAGAACGGATTGACCGTCTGGCACGGTTAAAACGGGTGCTGGTTAAATATCAGGATCAGTTTGCCGAAGCAATTAATGAAGACTATGGTAACCGTTCGATGGGCGAGACCAAAATTGGCGAATTACTCACCTGCCTTGAACATATCAAATACTACAGCAAAAACCTCAGTGGCTGGATGAAACCATCCAAGCGACATGTCGGAATTATTCATCAGCCGGCCAAAGCCTGGGTGCAATACCAGCCTTTGGGTGTGGTCGGCATTATTGCACCGTGGAATTATCCGCTGTTACTGTCGGTCGGTCCGTTAATCTGCGCTTTAGCAGCCGGCAACCACGCCATGATTAAAATTTCCAGTGCCTCGATGCATTTTGGCCGCGTGCTGGAAAATGCCATTGCTGAAGCTTTCCCGCAGGAACTGGTGGCGGTCATTACCGGCGGCGGTGCGATTTCCGATACCTTTAGTCATCTGTCCTTCGATAAAATGATTTTTACCGGTTCGACCAATGTCGGTAAAACCGTGATGGCGGCGGCAGCCGAAAATCTGGTGCCGGTGATTTTAGAGCTGGGCGGTAAATCGCCCGTGCTGGTGCATCCATCAAGTGATATGGCCGATGTTGCCGAGCGGATTGCGGTTGGTAAACTCTGGAATGCCGGACAGACCTGCGTGGCACCGGACTATATGTTCCTGCCTAAAGGCAAAACCGCCGAATTCCTGGGTCATTATGAACAATATATTAAGCAGATGTATCCAAGTCTGCGCGACAATCAGGATTACACCTCCATTATTAATGACAAGCAGTACAACCGGCTGCAGGGCTATTTAGACAATGCCCGTGAACAGGGCGCCCAACTGATTGAAATCAATCCGCAAAATGAACTGCTGGACGATGTACGCAAAGTCGCTCCGACCGTACTGACCGGGGTCACCACCGAAATGCGCATCATGAAAGAGGAAATTTTCGGACCACTGCTGCCCATCATGGAATATGAACAAATTGATGATGTAATCGAGTTTATTAATAGCCGTCCGCGTCCACTTGCATTATACTACTTCGACTTTGATCAGGCGCGTGCCGACTATGTCGCACAGCGTACCCATTCAGGGCATTTCGGACAAAACATGGTACTGACCCATGTCGCACAGGATGACTTACCATTTGGTGGTGTCGGTGCGTCAGGGATGGGCAAATATCATGGTCCCGAAGGATTCTTCAGTTTGTCGCATGAACGCTCGGTGATGTCTAATCCGAAGCTGTATAGCTTGAAATACATCCTGCCGCCGTTCAATAAGCCGATTCACAGACTAATTTCAAAGATGCTTCTTCGCTAAATGATCAAGGCATGAGCTATTAGCATGGCTCATGCTGCGTTTTCCTGAAAATCGCTTGTCTTTTAAGCGCATTTTTGGTATAAAACGCCCCTTGAATGAATTCATCCGTTTATTTTTGACTGGCCATACAGATTTGCTGTTGGCTAAATCAATGGAGTTACACCATGTCTAAGGTTTGCCAAGTTACCGGCAAGCGTCCAGTCGTTGGTAACAACGTCTCACACGCCAACAACAAAACTAAGCGCCGGTTCGAGCCGAACCTGCACCACCACCGTTTCTGGTTAGAAAGCGAAAAACGTTTTGTACGTCTTCGTTTAACCACTAAAGGTATGCGTATTATCGACAAATTGGGCATTGAAAAGGTTGTTGCTGACCTACGTGCTCAAGGTCAAAAGATCTAAGTAAGGAGTCAGGACAATGCGTGATAAGATTCGCTTAGTTTCTACAGCTGGTACAGGTTATTTCTATACCACGACTAAAAACAAACGTACTATGCCGGAAAAAATGGAAATCAAAAAATTTGATCCAAAAATCCGTCAACACGTAATCTTCAAAGAAGCTAAAATCAAATAATTTTGGCTTTTTGAAAAAAACGACCTCTCTGCAGGTCGTTTTTTTTGCACTTTTTTTCTTCCAGTTGTTAAAATTTCCTGATCTTTTCAATCTGGCACTCTCTGTGCTTGTCTTTTTTACCCTTAACCTTGGCTTAAGGAGTTGTTAGTGCCGCATGATGTAGAACTTATTATCTTATTGGCTGTCGGCTTTGGACTGGCCTTACTGTTCGGCTATATTGCCGCCCGTTTACGTTTACCGCCCCTGATCGGTTATCTGGTGGCCGGTATCCTGATTAGTCCAAATACGCCCGGCGTGGTCGGTGATATTCACCTGGCCAACCAGCTGGCTGAACTGGGTGTGATGTTCCTGATGTTTGGCGTCGGGATGCATTTCTCGCTCAATGACCTGATGCAAGTCAAACGGATTGCCCTGCCCGGTGCCATCCTGCAGATTACTGTCGCCACTTTACTGGGGATTGGAGTCTCGATGATGTGGGGCTGGAGTTTCGGCTCTGCACTGGTGTTCGGTCTTAGCCTGTCCTGTGCCAGTACGGTAGTTCTACTCAAAGCACTGGGGGATCGCGGCCTGCTAGACTCGGTCAACGGCAAGATTGCCGTGGGCTGGCTGCTGGTCGAAGATCTGGTGATGGTACTGGTGCTGGTACTGTTACCGGCTACTGCGGTCCTGTTGGGTGGACAGGCACTTGCCGGTAGTGCAGCTGATGAAAACATCTGGCTGACACTGGGCATTACCCTGTTAAAAGTCACCGGCTTTATTGCCTTTATGCTGATTGTCGGAAAACGATTGGTACCCTGGATTATGCAGGTGGTGGCGCGTCTAGGTTCCCGTGAACTGTTTACCCTGACTGTGGTCGCGGCGGCCGTGTCAATTGCCTTTGGTGCCTATAAAGTCTTTGGTGTGTCGATGGCACTGGGCGCCTTCTTTGCCGGTATGGTGGTGAAAGAGTCTGACTTTAGCCATCGTGCTGAAGAAGAAACCCTGCCGCTACGGGAGATTTTCTCGATCCTGTTCTTCGTGTCGGTGGGGATGCTGTTTGACCCGCGGATTCTGCTGGAAGAACCGCTGCATGTGCTGGCAGTGGTCGGCATTATCATGATTGGTAAAACCATTGCCGCCATGGCCCTGGTCCTGTTCTTCCGCTACCCGATTAACACTGCATTAACGGTGGGTGCTTCACTGGCGCAGATTGGTGAATTCTCCTTTATTCTGGCCACGCTCGGCGTATCGTTACAGCTGCTGTCTCTAGAAGGTCAAAACCTGATTCTGGCCGGTGCCCTGATTTCCATTACCTTAAACACCTTCCTGTTTTCGGCGATTGAACCGGTACAGCGCTGGATTCGCGAGCGTTCACATCTGGCCCGTTTGCTGGAACGCAGTGGCGACCCGCTGGCGATGTTACCCGATGAAGTTTCACAAGATTATCTGCGGGATCAGGTGGTGATTATTGGCCATGGTGAAGTCGGCCGCCGTATTACCAAAAACCTGATGGCGGAAAATATCAAGGTGGTGATTGCCGAAGAAAACCGTGAGATTGTCGAAAACCTGCGGGAAAAAGGCATTGCTGCGGTATCCGGTGTGGCCACTGAGCCTGGAGTACTGATTCAGGCACATATTCAGCATGCCCGTTTACTGGTGATTTCACCGATGGACATTATTGATATTCATAAAATTGTTGATATTGCGACTACTTTGAATCCGCAAATTCAGGTGCTGATCTGCGCGGAAAGCAAAGAAGAAGCCGAAGTCATTCGCCGTGACAATATCGGTGAGGTGTACTTTGCCAAAGAAGAAATGGCCAAGAACATGAGCAATCATATTTTAAACCAGATTGAAATTGCCCATCATCAACCACCCTCACATTAAGCCTCAGGCACAAAAAAGCGCACCTTCAGGTGCGCTTTTGCATTCCAGAGCATGAGCCGACTAGCTCAGATACTTCGGCTGCTCATCAACCACTTCGGCCTGCCATTCATTGACCTGCTTTTCCAGCAGCCCGAATAATGCGGCCTGAATCATGTGCTGGGCGACAATTGGCGTCTGATCTCCCAGCAGGGCTTTGACTTCATCATTAAACTGGATTTTGACCAGAGGTTCCTGTTCTGAACCAGCATTACGCAATGCCAACTCACCACCTTCAAGCTGAACCAATTCCAAAATCGCGTCCTGATTTCCAAATAAGGCTTTTAACTGTTCTATAGACATAATTCCTCCATGTTCAACATGGTGGCAAAGATGGACTCTTTGCATCGCTTAGATAGTTAATATGATGTCAGGTTTTCAGAATTCAAGGGACACTGGTCGGGTTTAGAATTCCACCATTTCATTTCTGAAACCATCAATTAACTGCATCAGCTCACGATGCCATTCACGCAGGATTTTGGTATCTGGCAGCCATGCTTGCGGGGTTTGAGTGACTTTAATAATCAGGTTCGATGAAGTCTCATCTTCCGGTTCCGGTGCGCTTGGCTCCGGCGTATACTGACAAAGACGATAAGCGCGTTTTAATTCAGCAATAAAGCCTTCTTTGGCCAGTTTTTGCAGAATCACCACTTCAGGCGATACCTGACCTTTGGCCGCCATCGCTTCTTCAATTGATTTTAAAGTCGGCTGCAGCTCATTCAGGCGGTAGTAACGCATCAGTTCCTGCAAAAAGGCCAGTACAGCACCATGCAGATGAAACACCGCTGCTTCGCGATGTGCCTGCGCCTGCTGGATATGTTCGGTTTGTTCAGCTTGCTGACATGAAAGACGGGCAAAATACAGTTTTTGATTGGTACGGTCGGCATGAAAGCGAGCAACACGGGACATGAATAGCGTTCCTAAATTTTGGCTTTTATTTCAACATTAAGCTTAAACGCTCTGCGTCCAAATGCCCAATAAAAAATACATATGAGCGCTATCATCAGCACCGATATTTTCTACGATGGGTTTAAATAAAGAAAAATGCAGCGCTAAAAAAGGAGCCACTAAGGACTCCTGTTGATGTTCAAGCTTTCGGCTTGTCTTCCGCAGCTTTAACGCGAATGCCAGCACCTTTGACTTTCAGGGTATTCAGGCCCTTAATCGCTTTGACGGCTTCACGACCATGCGGCATTTCCACAAAGCCAAACCCTTTGGACTTGCCACTGTCAGCCTCTTTAACAATCACCGCAGATTCGACTGTGCCAAACGGCTGAAACAGCGCCAGCAGTTCAGCATCGGTGATAGAACGCTCTAAATTACGTACAAGAATTTTCATTTACTTTTTCCAAATAGGCCAAATCATCCAAAAGCATGCGCCTACTCTACTCTGGAGATTGTGCATCAAGCTGCACAACACATGGCTCTAGTTTAATCGAGATCAATCCCAAAATCTAAACGAATCTTCTGGCGTTCGATCAGTGCACTTTTAACAGTTTGTTCACGGGTTTTATAATGGGTTTCACTTTGACACAGGTTACGGGTCAAATCGTTCAGAAAATAGCTTTCTACAGTACGTCCCTGTTCATCGACCGTATCTCTGGCCCACCAGCTGATGTTCTGCTTGGTCAGAATCAGCTCGTTTTGCGCCCGGGTTAAAGCCACATACAGCACCCGGCGTTCTTCTTCAACTTCGTCAAAATTCCCTTGCGCCCGTGCATGTGGATACTGCCCGGCAGTGACATTGGCCACATAGCAGACCTTCTGCTCGGTGCCTTTGGCCGAGTGGATGGTAATGAGCGTGACCACATCATCATCTGACTGGCGCTCAATTTCACTAATCGAAATCGGATCGAGTACATATTCTTCCAGAAACTCGCTGAGCTGACCGTGTTTGCTGGCCAGCTGCTTGACCAGATCAAAATCTTTAAGCCGTTTTGACCAGTCTTTTTTGGCGTAATTCTGTTCCAGCTGCTCCACCAGTGCCTCAATCGCCAGACTGACACAGACGTCGACTTCCTGTTTCAGTACGGCCATTTGCTTCATAATCAAAATGGTTTTATCCGGAATCCGGCCAAATTTCTCCAGCTTTTCCGCAATCTGCTCCATTTCCGGATTCAACAATAACTGCTGTGCCAATTTACTGGCACCGACATCTCCAACGCCATTCCACAGGGTCAGAAAACGCATCCAGGCAATATCATCGGCCGGATTGGCAATGACCCGCAGCAGACTGAGCAAATCCTTAACGTGTGCCGATTCCAGTAATTTCATGCCGCCAATAAAACGATACGGAACATTGGCCGCAATAAAGGCCGCTTCAATATGCCGCGCGGCAAAGCTGGAACGCACCAGCACCATATGCTCCTGCCATGCTGCCCCCTGGATAAAGTGACGCTCTTTGATATCAATCGCAATCCATTTGGCTTCATCAAACTCATTCGGGAAAATATGCATGCGCGGTTTTAAGCCACTGCCACGATACGCCTCCAGCCGTTTGTCATAGCCGATCGGACTTTGCTCCAGCAACCAGTTCGACAGATCCAAAATTTCCTGGGTTGAACGATAATTACGCTCCAGCTTATAAATCTGGGCACCCGGAACACGTTCTTTAAAGTGATGAATGTTTTCAAAGTCTGCACCACGGAAACCGTAAATCGACTGCGCATCATCACCAACACAGAACAGCTGCACCCGCTCTTTTAACGGCTCTAGTAAGGCCCATTGCAAAGGATTGGTGTCCTGCATTTCATCGACCAGCATGTGCTGGCACAACGACGCGACATAATCGACCAGCCCCTCTGATTGGGCCAGCGCCGAAGCGACAATTGCCAGAATATCATCATAATCCAGAAAATGACGCGCCTGCTTGCGCGCTTCATATTCTTTCATGATCTCGGCAATCTGATCTTTATAATCCAGACATTCCGGCAGCTGCTTTTCCAGGGCAATACTCAGTTTTTGCCGGGTATTGCGGGCAAATGAATACAGGTCACATAGCTGCTGCGGCTTGGGCAAGGCATTTGGATTTTTCTTGTCATCTTTACCACGCAGTAAACGAAACATCATGATCTGGTCATCACGATCAATAATCGAGAACTGTTCCAGCCCAAAGGCTTTTGGAATCCGGCGCAGCAGATACATACAGAAGGTATGGAAGGTCGAAGCACGCAAGCCCTTGGCCTGCTCGCCCAGCGCCAGTTCGACCCGCGCTACAATTTCGGCAGCGGCACGGCGGGTAAAAGTCAGAATCTGAATCTGGTTGGCCGGAACGCCCTGATCAATCAGATACGCCGCACGCGCCACAATGGTTTTGGTTTTGCCACAGCCTGCCCCAGCCAAGACCAAACTGTGCTTTGCTTCAGTGGTGGCTGCATTTTTCTGTTGGGGATTTAACTCGTCGATGAGCTGTGCAAGTGACATACCAAATCATTTCTCGAAAATTCAAAGCGAGATCTTATCATAAGCATCCCATCAACATAAAAACTAGCCTATTTGTAAACCCGGATCGTTTTCGAATTGAGTACTTCGTATTGCAGCCCCAGCTGTCGGGTCGTTACGTCCAAAAATTCAAAAAAGTTCGAATTGCGTAAATGAAGGGGAAATTGATGATTCATGTCGACATCTGAATCCACAATCAGCGTGACCTTCTTTTCAATTGCCAGCAGATTTTAAAACACTCAGATGCACCTCATCAAAATGAAAAGACAGCACTCTCGGCTGTGAGTGCTGCTGCACAGGGTTTTTCTTGAGATAATTTTGCATATTTTCGCGGTAGGCCGGTTTTGCAAAACTGTGTACAGTGATGCAGCTTAATATCAAAACCAAGATGATCTTTTTCATCATTTCCCCATTTAGCATTTTATTTTTAAACCCTATTGGCATCTGGGTTTGTCACGCTTTCTTTAGTGATTGCATGACATTTTCGACGCTGTCGGTTAAATTGTTTTCTGCATTTCGAATCGCATCTTCCACTGAAATATCAGGTGGATTAATACCAATAATCTGTGTAAATCCCGCCTCCAGCAGTGGCTCAATATCTTCACCAATCATTCCTGCAAACGCATAGACCGGTTTATTCAAGCTTTTCGCAACCTGTGCCACGCCAAATGGGGTTTTGCCCATGAAGGTCTGCCGATCAATTTTCCCTTCGCCGGTCAGGACCACATCGGCCTGTGTAATTTTTTCAGTCAACCCGGTTTGCTGAATCAGCAGTTCAACACCTGACTGAATTTTTGCGCGTGCAAAAGCAAGCAAGCCAAAGCCCAGTCCACCCGCTGCACCGGCCCCGGCCTGATGTTGCACATTAACCCCGAGCGTTGTTTCAACCAGATTGGCAAAATAACCCAAGTTCTGATCGAGAATTTTGACCAGCTCCGGTGTGGCACCTTTTTGCGGTCCAAAAATGGCCGAGGCACCATATTCCCCACAGAGCGGATTATTGACATCGCTGGCAATCAGCATCTCGGTGGTTGCCAAACGGGCATCCAAAGCACTAAGGTCAATCTCGCAGATCTGCTTTAAATTGCCGCCACAAGGTTGCACCTCCAGGCCAGCCTGATCTAAAAATTTCACCCCCAACGCTTGCGCCATTCCACTGCCGGCATCATTGGTGACACTGCCGCCCAGTCCAATCACGATTTTAGACACGCCCAGATCCAGCGCCTGGCGGATCATCTCGCCAGTGCCATAAGTAGAAGTAAGCGCCGGATTGCGCTGCGCCAACGGAATAAGATGAATACCATTGGCCTTGGCCATTTCAATGACTGCAGTTTTGCCGTCGTCAATCAGGGCAAAGTAGCTTTCAACCTGTTGCTGCGGCAAAGGGCCGCGTACCCGACACGAAACTTTCTGCCCGGCACATGCATTTAACAGGGCATCGACGGTGCCTTCACCGCCATCGGCCAGCGGTACTAAGCGACAGATTGCATCCGGAAACTGCCGCAAGATTCCGCGCTGCATGGCCTGGGCGGCCTGTACTGCGCTCAGGCTTTCTTTAAAGGAATCTGGTGCAATCACAAAACGAAGTGGCATGTGGTTTATCCCCAGCGTGGGTGTCCATTGTGGATAAGTGTTGACTTATCCGCATATTAGCGTAGCCAGCCAATTTCCGCAGCGGTCAGGTCATTAATGACGGTGTATTGCAGGCTGTCCGGCATTTTGCTGGTGCTGCTACTTAGCGGAATATGCCCGCCCATTAACTCAGCTTTCTGCTGTGGATAGCGTGGCTGTTGCTGCGGGTTGGCATAACCCAGCGGATAAATCGGCAGTCCGGTGGCCAGATCATATTTATCACGGGCGCCAAAAGCATGCAGTAATTCATGTGCCAGTACCACATGATTCTGCTGGTTCTGACGCTCGGCGGCAAACAGGTTAACCGAACCAATCCGGCCTTTTTCCAGCGCGGTAGAATGTTTTAAAGCTTTTTGATGAGCTGGATCATAATAGTTTAAATACAGGGTCACATGCGGTGCGCCATCAACTGACTGATGCTGACGCCAGGCATAAAACCGGAACTTGAGACTCCAGATGATGCTATCGAGTAAAGAAGCCTGTTCCGGTACCTGTGGCGGCAACTGTTTCAGTTCCCGGCCAAGCTGCAGATAAAAATATACCGGTTGCTGGCGATACTGTGCTGCGGCCTGCTGCAAATACTGCTGCACCGTTTGAAAACTGCTGTTAGACAGCTGCTGGATATAAAGCTGCGTGCTGTCATGTCCATCAGCATTCACCGGATGCAAGAGCACCCGCACTGGTTTATTCCAGTCCTGATTCTGGTCACGATAGGCATTTACCGCCACAATGAAAAGAATCAGCAACAGGATCAGGATACGAATCTTTTTCCACATCGGCTTAAGCGCTCTGTTTTTTGAGTTTTCTCAGATACATCTGACTCATTTCAATTTTGGTTTCAAACAGATTCAGAGTTTTAATGAGTCCGGAAAGCTTGGCCCGGCCATAGTTTCTGGAATCAAAATCCGGTTTTACCGCGCTGATATATTGCCCGACCATGCCCAGATTGGCCCAGCCATTTTCATCGGCATTGTCTTTGACTGCTTTATAAATCAGATTCAGTGTGGCGCGATCCATCATCTCCGCAGCCGGGTTTTCTTTCGGCGCAGTGCTGGATTTTAGCTCGGAATTTTTTGCACTTTCTATGTTCTTTTTGTCCTGAACCGGGCTGATTTCATCTTCTTCGGCATTTTTCAGTTCATTTTCAGAGATCAGGTTTTCAATATAAATAAATTTATCACAGGCTTTTTTAAATGCTTCCGGGGTCGATTTTTTGCCAAAACCATAAACACTCAGGCCATTTTCACGAATCCGCGAGGCCAGCGGAGTAAAGTCACTGTCACTGGACACAATACAGAAACCATCCAGCGCTCCGGCATAGAGCAAATCCATGGCATCAATAATCAGGATCATGTCGGTGGCATCTTTGCCTTTGGTATAGGCAAACTGCTGTACCGGGGTAATGGCATGCGGCAACAGCACATCACGCCACTTTTTCAGGGTTTCACTGCTCCAGTCCCCATAGACCCGTTTCACGCTGGCAATGCCATATTTGGCGACTTCTTCAAGCACCGAAGCAATAGCGTGAATCGAAGAGTTATCGGCATCAATTAACACCGCAAATTTTTTTGTTTGGATATCCACCGGTTCCCCAAGCGCTTATTATTCAAATTTATTGTGGAGTTGATTTTGACATAAAAAATGCCGACTGATGTCGGCATTTTTTATTTTTAGCTTTTAGGCTTCAACCCATTTGCCATCCTGATATACCAGACTCCATTTGGTCTGCTTGCCTTCAGGGGTTTCAGAGCCAATATATTGCGCCTGATTTTTACGGCTGAATTTCACCAGAGTCGGGTTGCCTTCTGGGTCTACATCGGGTGCTTGCAAAATGAATTGATATTTTGGATCAAGCTGGTCAGCAACCGTACGCAGTTCCGCCACCTTCGGTGCACGGGTTTCACGCACTTTCGGGAACTTGCTGGCCGCCAGGAATAGACCGGCAGCGCCATCACGCAGGACAAAGAAGTCATCGTGCTTGGTCGAGCGTAAATGTTCCATCTTGATGGGGTCGACACGCGGCGGCGCAGGCTGACCGTTTTTCAAGACTTTACGGGTATTGTCACAGCTGGTGCAGGCAAAATACGGACCAAAACGGCCAGTTTTCAGCTGCATTTCGCCATCACATTTATCGCATGGAATGGTCGGGCCATCATAGCCTTTAATCTTGAACTCGCCTTCTTCCAGCTCAAAACCGGCACAGTCCGGGTTATTACCGCAAATATGCAATTTACGGCCACCATCAATCACGTAGCTATCCATGGCAGTTTCACAGATCGGGCAGCGTTTTTTCGACATCAGGTCGGCGGTTTCAGCACTGTCATCATCTGACAGGGCCGCCAGAGATTCAACTGGCGTTAAATTCAAAGTGCCTTTACAGCGTTCTTTTGGCGGCAGGTTATAACCGGAACAGCCCAGGAATACCCCGGTGGTACCGGTACGAATCTGCATTGGACGTTCGCATTCCGGACAATGCACGGCATCCACTTCCACCGGCAGATTACGGCGCATGCCCTGTTCGCCCTGTGCATTGGTCAAACGGGTTTTAAAATCGCCATAGAAGCTGTCGAGCAGATCTTTCCAGTTGCGTTCACCATCGGCCACTTTATCCAGCTGACCTTCTAAGTCCGCGGTAAAGTCGTAGTTCATCAGGTTGTTAAAGCTTTCATCCAAACGGTCGGTGACAATCTCACCCATCTTTTCCGCAAACAGACGACGGTTTTCCAGCTTGACATAACCACGGTCCTGAATGGTGGAAATAATCGCCGCATAGGTCGATGGACGGCCAATGCCACGTTTTTCCAGTTCTTTCACCAGCGAGGCTTCGGTAAAACGTGCCGGCGGCTTGGTAAAGTGTTGTGATGGGTCCAGCTTTTGCAGTTTCAGCACTTCGCCGACTTTCACTGCAGGCAGCAATACATCATCATCAGACTTGTTCTGACCACGCACTTTGGTAAAACCATCAAAGACCAGGGTACGGCCTTTGGCTTTCAGTTCTACCCCGTTAGCATTGACCAGAATGGTCGATGATAAATACTCGGCCGGAGTCATCTGACAGGCCACAAACTGACGCCAGATTAAATCGTATAAACGCTGGGCATCACGCTCGACACCGGCCAGGCTGTCGCCTTTCAGACCAACATTGGATGGACGAATCGCTTCGTGAGCCTCTTGCGCGCCGGCTTTGTTGCCGTAACGGTTTGGCTTGGCCGGTAAATATTTCTGGCCGTACTCAGATTCAATATGCGTACGCACCATATTCACGGCGTCATCACTCAGGAACGTCGAGTCGGTACGCATATAGGTAATAAAACCGGCTTCATACAGACGCTGTGCCAGCATCATGGTTTTCTTGACCGAGAAACCTAAGCGGGTACTGGCCGCCTGTTGCAGCGTTGAGGTGATATACGGCGCACTCGGATTCACCTTGGTCGGCTTGTCTTCACGTGCAGCCACCGTATAGTCTGCATCTTTAATCAGGTTCAGCAAGGCATCGGTTTCAGCCTTGTTACGCAGCTTTAGGGTCTTGCCATTTTGCTTGACTGCTTCCAGACGAATATCATCTTGTGCAGATTTGGTATCGGCAAATACCTGCCAGTATTCTTCCGGAATGAAGGCACGAATTTCACGTTCACGCTCTACCACCAGTTTGACGGCTACTGACTGGACACGACCGGCTGACAGACCACGGGCAATTTTTTCCCACAGCAATGGCGAAATCATAAAGCCAACCACACGGTCCAGGAAACGGCGCGCCTGCTGCGCATTGACTTTATTGGTGTCTAGACGTGCCGGATGCTTAAAGGCTTCCTGAATGGCATTTTTGGTAATTTCGTTAAATACCACACGCTGATAACGCGCATCATCACCGCCAATGACTTCTTTTAAATGCCAGGCAATGGCTTCCCCTTCACGGTCCAAATCCGTTGCCAGATAGACTTCATCGACCTGCGATGCCAGTTTTTTCAATTCAGCAACAACATTTTCCTTGCCCGGTAGCACTTCATACTGGGCTTTCCAGCCATGCTCCGGGTCTACCCCCATGCGGTTGACCAAGGCCTGCTGAGCTTTTTCTGCTTTTTGTGCTTCGGTCAGTTTGGCACGTGTGGTGGTTTTCTTTTCTGTACTTTTACTGGCGCCTGTAGGCAAATCACGCACGTGACCGACCGACGACTTTACAATGTAATTCGAACCGAGGTATTTGTTGATTGTTTTCGCTTTTGCAGGCGACTCCACAATCACCAAGGCACGTTTAGCGCCATCGGCAGATTTTGCTGTAGTGCTTTTCGATGTGGAGCGAGGAGCGTTCGCCATAGTTAACCGTAGTTCCTGTGAAAATGTTTTAAATTAAAGTTCAGCCAAAGAATGTAAATATGCCTTGATGTCATCCAGTTGGGTGGCTTTCAGGTCAGCTTCTTCATCCCAATAGAGTCCTACACAGTTTGCCTGCATATCAATAGCATAAATGCCCTTTAATGCAACGGGTGTATGATTAAATTTTTCCTCACCATGCACCAGCTCAAGCTTCTGATCGACCACCCGGGCGCGCATTAACGGCAGGCGAGCCTCTGGAATCAATACGCTATAATAGGCCACCATACTGGCACGGCTTTCTGTGGCCATCGGAATTTTGGTCCAGTCCGGCGCAGCCACCAGACGCGGATGCAGGCCCATCTTGCGGGCTTTTTCACGCATCAGGCCGAGGGCTTTTTCTCTTGGACTGACACGCAAACCAAAAATCGAGCCCAGCACAAAAATGATGATGGCCAGTGCCACCCAAATTCCAGTATTTTCCATAGCTCAACCTTTATGTTCTTTTATTAGAGTTGCATAAGCGCCATATAAAACGCAAGTTTGCACGATAAAATTAATTCAGGAACATTTCGTGGCTATAGACCACTTCATGCCCGTTCCAGTAGATATAGCCTTTTTCCAGCAGTTCCTTGAGCAATAACCGCACGTCGGACTGGGGAAACATCTGTTCTAACAGGTCACGCAAGGCATAAATATCTTTGGGTTTATCGGCTTTCAGTTCGCGCAGTTTACGCGCCACTTCCAGCTGTACCGGATCAATCTGGTCAAAGTTTTTAAACAGCGGCTGCTGCGCACTTTGAATCGGCACGGCGACAGAGTCCTGTTCAATAACAGGAGCAGCTCCGCTTTCTGTCGACTGTAACTGTTTTAAGGCCTGATCCAGACTGCTGGCCACCGGTGTTTTTTCAGCAGAGGCATTTAAATCCAGCTGAATCCACTGTTTCAGCACCTTCTTGCGAAAGGCAATTTGCTCATCATAACGCTTGATAATTTTTAGATTAATTAACAAACCGACCAGACGCTGGGCTTTTTCCGGCACCACCTGCAAAATATTGCTGATGGAGTTTTTCAGCTTCTCGACCGTATTCGGTTTACCGCTCATTTTTGCCAGAGCATCACAGTATTTTTTGACCAGTTGCAAATACGGTTTTTGCTGGATGGTGGCAATACTCGGCAAGCTGTATTTTGGCGTATGAAGTGGCTGCGCCGCATCTTCTGGCTGAATCAAAATCAGATGGGCACTGATATTCGAGGCCTGTAGCATCTGCACCAGAATATCGCTGCTGTCCTGGGCCGAAATAATTTCGACATGGCTATCTGGCTCAAGTAATGCCATTAACTGCCCGACCACCACGGCATATTCAAACTCTTTATGCGGTGCTTCTGGGGTGTCCAGTACCACCACCTGAGCGCTGTTCATCCAGCTGGCCAGTTCAGTCAGGTCATCCAGCGCGTACTCAAAGCGTCCGGCACAGTTAAACAGGTAGAGTGTCGAATAATGCTGCAGAATATCGCGCAGCAGTTGTGCCGTAGGCATATTCTGTTCAAGATCTAAAAGTACAACTTTCTGGGTCATGACAAAAAATAAAGGATCTGAGAGCCGAAAGTGGGCATTAGAGCCGGAAGTGAGATAAAGGTCAAATTTTTTTATTGCGGCGCTGTGATCGCTGCCTCAAAAGCGACTGGAGCTAAACCGCCCCACTAGCCCCCGCTTTATATAGATACCTCAACATAAAACCCGCATTCAGGCTGCGGGTGTATTCATAGATTGTGCGGGATGCTCTAGCAATTGACAGATTAATAATGCGGCGGAATATTGGTCAGCGGATCGAAGGGAGCAATGCCTTCTGACAGGTCAGCCGACTCAACCCGTTGATAAAGCAGCTGCATTTGTTTCTTGAGGTCGGCAATTTCCAGATTCTGTTTAGTCACCTGCTCATTCAGCTGTTCAACTAAATCATCTAAAAATGCAATTCGGACTTGCAAATCTTCAATGGGTGCGGAAAATGACGCCTGATCATTTAGATTTTGTTGTTTAGTCATTTTAAATCCTCATTTGAGATTTTTCAGGAAACACTATGGCCTATATTACCCTAAGGGATGTCCAACTCGCGTTTGGTGGACCCGCCCTGCTCGACGGCGCGAACTTTACTCTTGAACGTGGCGAACGAGTGTGTTTGATCGGCCGTAATGGTGAAGGTAAGTCTACCTTACTTAAACTGATTGAAGGAAGCTTACTGCCCGATGCCGGTGAAGTCTCGATTCAAAATGGCTTAACCGTGTCCATGCTCACCCAGGATGTCCCGATGGATTCGGGCAAGGTTGCCGATATTGTCGCCGATGGTGCCGGTGAAGCAGCAGAGGTCCTGCGTGCCTATCATGCCGCCAATGATGCCTGCGTACTGGGCGATATGGCCGCCTGCGAGCGCATGGGTGAACTGCAACACAAACTGGATCAGCTTGATGGCTGGGCACTGGAAAACAAGGTCAACTCTATTTTAAGCAAAATGGGGCTGGACCCGAATGCCGATCTGGCAGATCTTTCCGGTGGCCGTAAACGCCGCGTGCTGCTGGCCCGTGCCCTGCTGACCCAACCGGACATCCTGTTACTGGATGAGCCGACTAACCATTTAGATGTTGAAAGTATCGAATGGCTGGAAAAATTCCTGCTCGATCAGAACAACCTGACCTTATTGTTTATTTCGCACGACCGGACCTTTGTCGACAGTCTGGCAACCCGTATTGTCGAACTGGATCGCGGGATTCTGCGCAGTTATGAAGGCAACTATTCACGCTATCTGGATCTCAAAGCCCAGCAGCTGGAAGCAGAAGAAAAACAGAATGCCCTGTTTGAGAAAAAACTGGCCGAAGAAGAAGCCTGGATCCGTCAGGGTATTAAAGCGCGTCGTACCCGCAACGAAGGTCGTGTTCGTGCCCTGAAAGCCTTACGCGAAGAATCCAAAGCGCGTCGCTTCCAGCAAGGCAAAGTCAACATGGGCGTACAGGAAGCTGCGCGTTCAGGCAAACTGGTCTTTGATATTGAGCATCTGGGCGTCAGCTATGATGGCAAGCCGCTAATCAAAGACTTCTCGGCCATTGTCATGCGTGGCGACCGGATTGGTCTGGTCGGAGATAACGGGGTCGGTAAAACCACCCTGATTAAAGCCATTTTGGATGAAGTAGAACACAGCGGTACCGTTAAAATCGGCACCCAGCTGGAAATTGCCTATTTTGATCAGCTGCGTAACCAGCTCGATTTGGAAAAATCGGTCAAGGACAACGTTTCTGAAGGTTCCGACTTTGTTGATGTCAATGGACAGCGCCGTCATATCTACAGCTATCTGCAAGACTTCCTGTTTAACCCGGAACGTGCGCGTACCCCAGTCAAAGCCTTGTCCGGCGGTGAACGTAACCGCGTGCTACTGGCCAAACTCTTGCTGAAACCATCCAATTTAATTGTGATGGATGAGCCGACCAACGATCTGGATATGGTCACGCTGGAACTACTGGAAGAAATGCTGGCTGAATACAAAGGCACCTTGCTGCTGATTTCGCATGACCGTGCCTTTATGGACAACGTGGTCACCTCGACCTGGGTGTTTGATGGCAAAGGCCATATTGAAGAATATGTCGGCGGCTATCAGGACTATTTACAGCAGCGTCCGGATCAAACCGTGGTTGACCAGAAAATGGCGGTGAAAAAGGCCCAGGCCAAGGCAGAAGCAGCAAAAGTAGAAGCTGCTCCGGCGCCTGTGAAAAAGAAACTCAGCTATAAAGATCAGCGTGAACTGGACCAACTGCCGGCTGAAATTGAAGCGCTGGAAACAGAACAGGCTGCACTGTCAGAAAAACTGGCTGATGGTTCCTGGTTTGTATCCGATGCCGAAGCTGCAACCCAGGCTTCGCAGCGTCTGGCAGAAATTGAAGAAATCCTGCTGGAAAAACTGGAACGCTGGGATGAGCTGGAAAATATGAGCAAAGGCGGTTAATTCAACCGTTCCGCAGCATCTGCCGGACAGCGGCAGATGCTTTTTATCTTCAAAATCGTTCATGCTACACTGCATTTAACCTTCATTTTAAAACGTCACTATGCCGCAACCGCAAGATTATCAACCTGGTGAATTTCAATGGTCCTTTCTGCTACCGAAATACTGGAGCATCTGGATCGGTATTATCTTCCTGATGATTTTGGCAATCTTGCCGTGGGCCATTCAGTACCGTTTAGGCCAGTGGCTGGGCCAGCTGGCGTTTCGCTATCTGCATTCACGCCGTAAAACCACTGTCCGCAATCTGGAGCTTTGCTTTCCGGAATGGTCTGCGCAAGAGGTGCAGGACAACGCGCGCCAGGTTTTTGTTGACCAGATGATTGGCGTATTTGAAACCCTAAATGCCTGGTATAGCCCGAAATGGTTCCAGGGCCGGGTCAGTATTGAAGGTCTGGAATATATTCAGCAGGCGCAAGCGGAAGGCAAAGGCGTCTTGTTGCTGGGCACCCACTCGACCCTGCTTGATGCCGGTGGCTATTTATGTGCCCAGTATTTTGAACCCGATGTGGTCTATCGTCCGCAGAACAATCCGCTGTTAGATATGCTGATTTACCGCTGCCGGGCCACCATTTATGCCCATCAGATTGACCATGATGATATGCGTGGTCTGGTACGTAACCTGAAAAATGGCCATGCCATCTGGTACAGTCCGGATCAGGATTTTGGCCTGAAACAAGGTGTAATGGCGCCATTCTTTGGCGTGCCGGCAGCCACCGTGACTGCGCATCGTCGTTTACTGAAAATGACCAAAGCCGCCGCAATTCCGCTGTATTTCTACCGCCATGGCGATCTTAAAAATCCGAAATACCATGTCTTGATTGAACCACCGGTTGAGCGTTTACCAAGTGAAGATGAAGTCGATGACGCGACGCGTGTTAATTTGATTATTGAACGTCAGCTGCGCATCGCGCCGACTCAATATATGTGGTTCCATCGCCGTTTTAAGACCCGTCCACAAGGCTATGAGCAGCTGTATTAAGCCAATCTTTCTACAAGCCAAATACCATATACTGATTAAAATACCAGGACACGACAGCCCATAAAGTTAAACCCGAGTTCTGCATCCTGCAAAACTCGGGCTTATGAGGTTGTGCTTTCAAAACTTTTTTGTTGTTATCTCTGGCTTTCCATTCCTGCATCATCTCCATGATGACAATCCACCGGCTTCAACTTCCTTAACGGGACTCTCCTTTCCCAACTCCATCTGCCGATATGCTTAGAATACGCAGCTTGCTCGGTTTCAGCTATTGGCCATCGGCCTAAATCTGTGTAAGCCATTTCTTACACTTTTCCTCAAATTTCATGGCGTCTTGCTGCCCTGCTTATAATCCTGAGCCAAATCATCGGTCACGATTTTTTCTTCCCGCTCGGCTTTTTCAATACCCTCCTGAATCGCCTCCTGCGCTTCTTCTTCATCGGGTTCAGTCTGTTCCAGCTCTTCCTGAATGTGCTCAAACACCCGACCGGTCTGTAACACCACATAGACCGGAAAATGATCTGAGCCCATATGTGGCAAACGCTTCATCTCCACCAAGGCAAAATCGGTACTGTGAAACACATGGTCCAGCGACCAGCGCAATAAGGGATAATCTGCATGGAAAGTATTGACATAATGCCGGCCGACGCGCGGGTCCAGCAGGCCACTGATGCGCTGAAACAGACGTGTGGTGCGGGACCAGGCCACATCATTCAGGTCGCCCATCACAATACAGCTTTCATCCAGATCTTTAATCTGATCGCCGACAATTAATAGCTCGGCATCACGCAGGGTCGAATCTTTGGCTTCAGTCGGACTCGGCGGTTTCGGATGCAGACAGTACAGCTGCACCGGCTGGCCTGAACGCAGGATCACTGTGGTATGAATTGACGGAATTTCATCGCTAAGGATAAATTTCACTTCAGTCTCTTTTAAGGGCAGGCGGCTATAGAGATGCATGCCATATAAATTGTCCAGCGGCACCGGCACGCGATAAGGATAATCCGGTTCAATCACCGCCAGCTGCTGCTGCCAGACCGTATCGGTTTCCAGCGTCAGTACCAAATCGGGCTGGTATTTCCGGATTTCAGCAATGAGCAGATGATATTTCTGGTTGGTGGTCAATACATTGGAAACCATTAACGAAATTTGCTGATCGGGATTTAACTGCTCCGGCTTGACCTTTTTGACCTGCTTTTTCCAGATAAAGGTATAAGGCAGCACCATTTTCAGTTGGTACGCCAGGGCGGCAATCAGGCCGGTTAAAATCACATAGCGCAGCGTATCCCAGGCCGCATCCCACAGCAGCATCAGCACAAAGGCCACAATCCCCAGCATCAGAACCTGCAATCTGGGAAAATCGGCACCTCGAAACCACCATTCATCGCGCGGAATCAGCGACCAGAAGCTGATCCAGATGACGAAAATGGCCAGCATTTCCACCCAAATCATATGCACCTACTTAGAAAGTTCATTTTTCTCGTTTTTTTTAAATAGAAATCTAACGTTATCAATTTTGTATGTAACACAAACAAGTTATTTCACTCAATAATAATGATGTTTTGATTATGTAGAGCTTGCAGTTGTGTCCCCTTTTGATACACTCATACTCCTTTTTGTTTTTTTACGCACCGAGGCAAAGTGACATGAAAGTAGGTCTGGTCGGTTGGCGCGGGATGGTAGGTTCCGTCCTTATGCAACGTATGGTTGAAGAGAATGATTTTGCTCATTTTGAGCCATTTTATTTCTCTACCAGTAATGCCGGTGGTGAAGCACCAGCGTTTGGCGGTAAAACTGCCCCAGCACTTATGGATGCAACGGACATTAACAGTCTGAAGCAAATGGATGTCATTATTACCTGTCAAGGTGGCGACTATACCTCAGACGTGTTCCCGAAACTGAAAGCCGAAGGCTGGAACGGTTACTGGATTGATGCAGCATCTACCCTGCGTATGGATGATGAGGCAATTATCGTACTTGATCCGGTGAACATGAACGTGATTAAAGACGGTCTGGTGAAAGGCACCAAAACATTTGTGGGCGGTAACTGTACGGTTTCACTCATGTTGATGGGCTTAGGCGGTCTGTTCCAGAACAATCTGGTGGAATGGGCAACCTCGATGACTTATCAGGCTGCTTCTGGTGCAGGCGCGCAAAACATGCGTGAACTGATCACCGGTATGGGCTACCTGTATAACAACACCAAAGAACTGCTAGATGACCCACGTTCTCCAATTCTGGACATCGACTCTAAAATTGCTGAACTGCAACGTGGCGAAGGTTTCCCGTCAGCCAACTTTGGTGTACCGCTTGCTGGCTCTTTAATTCCATATATCGACAAACAGCTGGAAAATGGCCAGTCGAAAGAAGAATGGAAAGGTCAGTCTGAAACCAACAAGATTTTAGGCAACCAGCAAATCGTACCAATTGATGGTCACTGTGTCCGTATTGGTGCCATGCGTTGTCACTCTCAGGCCCTTACCCTGAAACTGCGTAAAGATGTACCTCTGGATGAAATCGAAGATATCATCGCCAGCGCCAATGACTGGTCGAAAGTGGTACCAAATACCCGTGAAGCCTCTATGACAGATTTAACCCCTGTTGCAGTAACCGGTACCTTAACTGTTCCTGTGGGCCGTTTACGCAAGCTGAACATGGGTAAAGAATACCTGGGCGCGTTCACCGTCGGTGACCAGTTGCTTTGGGGTGCGGCAGAACCATTACGCCGTATGCTACGCATCTTAATTGACTATAAAAACGCGTAAGCCTTTTAAGCAAAAGTAAATTACCAAAAGCCGATCTGAAAAGATCGGCTTTTTATGTAACTAGCCTGTAAATATTTTACAATCGACTTACAACTCGCTAATCTATTCTTTTCGCTATGCGATAAATGACCGAGCTAACGATTAAGATGACCGTATATAACAAATTAAAGATCGCGATTTTAGCTATTCTTGCCTCACAACATATTCATGCGATTAATGTCGATCCTGTTCAGATTCAGTCAGCACCTGGGGAATTGCTGTATGCTGAAATGAACTTCCGTCAGTCCAATGTCAATGCGCCGATTGAAGTCAGTCTGGCCTCGGCAGAAGACTTGATGGCCATTGGTGCCAGCCATCGTCCACCGGGTCATTTAAATTTCTTTACCCGACGTGATGGTGCCGGCAACGGGGTGATTACCATTACCTCTTCTCGGCCACTGACCGATACCGAACTGAATATTGTGGTCAAAATTCGTGAAGGCTCGGCCACGCGTTTACAGCATATTAAAACCTCACTAAAACGCAGTACCCTGGCAGAACAACGCGCGCAGTTGCAACCGAAAGAGCAGCCACTAACACCGGTCATGGTCGTGAATGAACGGGACATTGCCTTAAACTTGCCGACCAGTACCGCCTATACCACAGCCACGGCATCTGCCAGCACCACGCGCAGTGTAGAAGCACCCCTAGCGATTCAAGCCAGCCCGCCACCGGCTTTAAGTCCATCAACTACAGCAGCTGTCAGCGCAGCAGCACAGCCGGCTGCAAGCCCTGTGTCAGCGGTTACGCCATCAACTCCGGCGACATCAGCTCAACCGGCCTCTACACATAACGCGGGCAACACAGCTGCCGTAAATACATCTGCCTCGGTTTCAGCAGATCCACTGGTCAAGAAATATGCCGAGCAGTTAAAAGCGCAGCAACAGCAAGCACCGGCAAAGCCGGCACCGGTTACAGCACCCAAAGCACCTGCTCCATCTGCGCCAGCATCAACCACAGCACGGCATGTGGTGCAATCCAATGAATCGCTATGGGCCATTGCCTCACGTATCGCCGCAGAGAACCAGCAGCCGGTCGGCGAAGTGATGCAGCAGATTAAAGCCCACAATGAACATGCCTTTATTCAGGGCGATGCCAACCGTTTACGCCGCGGTGCAACCTTGAATTTACAGGCCGTCAGCAGCGGGCAAAAAGCCGCGAAAAAGACCGTGCCAATCCCGGCAACCCAGCCTTCACGCCAGTCTGGCAAGGCCAAATACCGGATCAGTCAGGCCGAAATGAGTCTGGTGGCAGAAAATCAGCAAGATTCTGCCCAAGGTTCTGCCAAAAAGAACACACAAAGCGCGCAAACCTCAGAAGAGTTGTCACTAAAAGTTATGACAGCGCGTGAGAAAACCGTTAAATTACAGAGAAACGTAACACAGTTAGAATTGGCATTAAGTCAGAAGGATCAAAGAATTCAATTACTCAATGCGCGTCTTGCTGAATTGCAACAACAGTTGAAAAAGCAACAAGCCGAAAATAAGCCAAAACTCTAACGTATTACTCAACATGATTTTTTTCAGGAGAGATGGTTTATCCCTCTCTGCCTAAGGGGTAGCAACATGCTGATTTATGTGATTCCATTTATTTTGTTACTGGTCATCGCGCTGGTGTTAAAAAAGCGTGAAGCCAATAAAGAATCCGAACCAGCAGCAAAAAAACCGGCTGCAGCCAGTAAAACCAAGGCCAAGAAAAGCACCACTACGAAGAAAACTACGGTCAAAACTGCCATAGTGGCCGAGCCTGTTGCCGAACCACAAGGAAGCACACCACTTCCGGCAGATTTACGCCAGACCATTGAGACCCAGATTCGTGACCGTAACTTTTTCTCGGCCGAAGCGCAGATTAATCAGGCGCTGAAACGTGACCCGTCGTTGCATGAACTGTATCTGCTGTTACTGGACGTGCATCTGACCCAAAAAGATGAATTTGCCACCCGCCAATTGCTGGATCATCTGAAGAATCTGGGATTGGAAGATATTCTGGCTCAGGCTGAAGCTAAAATCGAAGCACAGAAAGCTTCTCAAACCAAAGCAGAAACACCGGCCTCTGCAGCGCCAACTACTGCAGCATTTTCTGAAACACCAGTTAGCGCAAAAACACAACCCCCTGCGGATTTTGATGCACTGATTCAATCCAGCAGTTCAAGCACAGCCAGCACGTCATTTGACCAGTTACAACAGTCACTCAAAACCGAAACGCCAGTCGCAAAAACCGAAAGCGCTCCGGTACCAGATCTGGAATTTACCCCAAGTACCTCGGCTGCGCCTGTTAACACCCCTGCGCCAGCAAAAGCAGAAGAAGTTCAACCTCTTGAATTTAATCTGTCTTTTGACTCGGCTGCCGGCACACAAGCAGCTACACCGATCGAACCGGCTCCAGCAGCAGCGCAGGAACCTCAGGCATTAGATTTCTCGTTTGAGCTGGAACCAACACCAACCCAAGCTGCACCGGTAACACCGGTTGAGCCAGTGACTCCGGCTGCACAAGAACCTCAGGCACTGGATTTCTCGTTTGAGCTGGAAAAGACTGCAACTGAAGCCACACCTGCGACCACACCAGCTGTCACCACCCCACCTGCGGAAGAAAAATCAGAATTTAGTTTTGATTTCTCGATCAGTCCTACACCGGTGGCTGAACAGCCGGTAGAACCTGCGGTTACCGCACCAACAGACACTGCACCGCTGTTCCAGTTTGACCTAGATAGCGCACCAACCATTGAAGCGACACCAGCAACGCCTGAAGCACCAATGGTTGAAGAACCCGCTATGGCTGCCGTGGCGGCAACCGCGGTTGATCCGCATGATCCGCTGATTCAGTCCTTCCCTGAACTGGCCGAAGTCAATGAAATCCAGCTGAATCTGGAGCTAGCTCAGCAATATATTGAGCTGGGTGCCTATGATGCGGCCCGTGCCCTGCTGGCAGAAAAAGAAGCAAACTATTCTGCAGCACAGCAGCAACACGCCACGCAGTTACTCAATCAAATAGCTTCTTAAAGTAAATCTCACTAAGATAAAGCAGTCATCCTTGGCTGCTTTTTTTATGATGAAAAAAATTGCATTAATTTATATGGGCGGTACCTTTGGCTGTGTCGGTGAGCCACTCAGCCCCATGCCTGCAAAGCAGTTTCTTCCCCAGCTGCGTCATGTGCTACCGCTACATCTGTCGGTAGAATGTTTTGTGGCGCCGGTGATTCAGGACAGCAGCCGCTGTACCGCGACCGACTGGTTACGTCTGGTGCAGTTTATCCAGCAGCTGCAGTTACAACAGTTTCAGCATTTTGTCGTCATTCATGGCACCGATACTTTAAGCTATGCCAGTGCCGTGCTGGCACACTTTATCGCGCAGTCTGCACATGTAGTGCTGACTGGCAGCCAGTATCCACTGCTGACCATAGATGGACAGAACACCCGTGACTTCAGCGATGCGCTGGATAACCTGAATTTTGCCCTGGAATCGGTGCTGCAATTGCCGGTTGGCGTGTATCTGGCGTTTCATCATCAATGTTTCCATGGTCGCAGCGCCTTAAAATGCCACACCACCGAGCTGGATGCCTTTCAGGGTCAGGCCGCCAGCAGTGCTTTAAATCAAAAAGAACAAGCCGCCTACTTGGTACAGGCTGCAGATCTGGACAAAGCACAACACTTCAACTGCATGAGTGTGATGATGCAGCCGATTGGTTTAGAGCAGCAGCTCGCCAATTTGAAACTGATCGCCCAGCAGCCACCGCATTGCCTGATTTTACAAGGCTTTGGTACTGGTAATCTGGCTGTAAATGAAACACTCCTGACGTTGCTACAGTCCTTACAGACGCAAGATTGTGCCGTGATTCTGACCACCCAAGTGCCATTTGGCCCATTGGATCAGCGTTATGCGATCAGCAGCTGGATCCAGAACAGTAAAATTTTAGTCAATGATGGCTTTGGACATGCAGATCTGTATGCAAAAGCATTAAAAATGTATTTACAATACCCGCGCAGAGAACAATGGCAACAGCATTGGTATGACTAAGGCCAATTTGAGGTGAATATGCAACGTTTTGCGGTCGGGATTGAATTTTGTGGTATTCGCTACCGGGGCTGGCAAACCCAGCAACCAGGCGTCCCGAGCGTGCAGGAAACGCTGGAAAAGGTCCTCTCCAAAATTGCCAATGAACCGATTATCCTGCATGGCGCTGGCCGTACCGATGCAGGCGTGCATGCCACCAACATGGTGGCACATTTCGACACGGCAGCCATTCGCCCTGAACGCGGCTGGCTGATGGGAGCCAATAGCCAGCTACCCAAAGACATTGCCATTCAGTGGATTAAGGCTATGGACATGGATTTTCATGCCCGCTTTAAGGCCTGTGCGCGCCGCTACCGTTATGTGGTCTATAACCATCCACAGCGCCCGGCCCTGCTGCATAAACAGGTCACCCATGCCTACTATGCGCTGGATGTCGACAAGATGATTGCTGCCGCGCAAAAGTTTGAAGGCACGCATAATTTTGAAAGTTTTCGTGCCGCAGCCTGTCAGTCCAATCAGCCGGTCCGTACCGTCAGCCATTGCCGCCTGATCCGTCATGGGCATTATTTGGTGCTCGATATTCAGGCCGATGGTTTCCTGCATCATATGGTGCGGAATATCATGGGCTGTCTGCTGGAAATTGGCCAAGGTATGTATGATATTGACCATATTGATACAATTTTTGCCGCACAGGATCGTAAAGCGGCTGGCATTACCGCCCCACCCGATGGCCTGTACTTTATCCAGGCGCACTATCCAGAGCAGTTTGACTTGCCTCAAGTGCCTTTAGGTCCGCATTGGCTGAATATGCCGGAATAATTGTATTCCGCCCCCCCTTTTACTCAGGGAGTGGTTTCATTCTTGCCACTCCAAGCTTTAAAAACGAAAGTCACCCTTGCATCAAGCGGCAACTCTAAAAAAATCCCCCTTTAATCAAGGGGGACTGCGGAGATGCTTAACGCTGTTTACGTTTCCGGTACTCGACCGGTGTTTCATTGGTCCAGCGTTTAAAGGCCCGGTAAAAGGTACTCGGTTCAGAAAATCCGGTCAGATACACAATCCGTTCCACGCTTTCATTGGTATTGGCCAGCAGCTTTTTAGCCAGACGACAACGATAATCCGAGAGAATCTGCTGGAAACTGGTATTGGCCTCGCTCAGCTGGGTACGTAAACGACGCGGCGTGATATTCAGCTGCGCAGCCACGGTTTCCAATGTGGTTTCCCCGCTTTCCAGGGTCGAGCCAATCGCCCGGCGTACTTCACCGACCAGATCATAACGCGCCAGTTCCTGTAGTTTCTCCAGCGCCAGCTGCTCATGTAACTGTAATAGCTCCGGCTCGGCCTGCCACAGCGGGTATTCTAAAATGGAAGGATCGAAATACAACCGTGTTTCATTCTGCCCCAGACTGACCGGACACTCATAGACCCGGAAATATTCATCATCGGCAGCGCCCTGCTGGAAATTAAAGTCGATATATAGCGGCTGGAATTTGCCTTCGGTAATAAACTTGAAGAAACGTAAAATGCCCGACATGGCACATTCAGAAAAGTGACGATTGACAATATTGTCAGCCCACGGCTGTTGACCATTGGTTAAATAACAGCGGTCATCTTCAATCACCAGTTTGGCATCAAAGGCATCACTGATTAAACGCTGATAGGCCAGTGCCCGTTTTAAACCTTCACCAAAGTTTTCCGAAGAAATAAACAGATGCTCAATCACCTGCCCCCGATAGAGTGGCAAATGTTCACCCAGATGCAAACCAATATCCGGGTCACGGCTGACTTCTTCCGCCGCCACCCAAAACGCATACTGCGCGCCCAAAGGCGTACGATCATTGGCCTCAACCTGATTAAGTGCGACACCTGCTTTTGTTAATATTTCTTCGGTTGGCAAACCGGCACGACGAATCGCTTGGTAGCCTAATCGCAATACAACCGATGCATCAGTTAGCTGACCCACGCAAAGACCTTCCTTGTATGTTCTTCATTTATACTTAAAAAGATTGATTTTAGATTAACTGTGATTGACCAAACTGACAACCATCCACCACGTTTTTTTGTAGAAAAAATTTAAATGTTTTGTTCGCTTATTTTACTGACAGATGATTCATCTGCGGCGGGTTTCACCTTGATTTTTTCAAAAAAATTGACTATAATTTGCGCCTTTCCAATTTGATCATCAGGTAGGCTATGGCCAATAAAGAGGAACTCATCGAGTTCGAAGGCGTTGTCACCGAAACGCTTCCTAATACTATGTTCCGTGTACGTTTAGAAAACGGTCACGAGGTGATTGCCCATATTTCAGGTAAAATGCGCAAGCACTATATTCGCATTTTAACTGGCGACAGCGTGAAAGTTGAAATGACGCCTTATGACTTAACGAAAGGTCGTATTACCTATCGTGCACGCTAAGTTTTAGCGCAAGCAAAAAGCCACCTTCAACAGTGGCTTTTTTATTGGCTGCTGATGCTGTGTAACAGCCAAGAATGGCGTCGAGATCTGCCGCTTATCGAATATACACATATTTTTAGGCTGTCCTTGCCTAGAATGAAGTTTTATTCAATGGAGATCGCGCATGTTTGTCTCTCGCTCCGTTGCTTTGGCGCTCCTCGCGTTCAGTCTCTCCGCTTGTGTAACCACGCCGTCCAGTACCCGAGCTGAACGTGATGCCTATCTGGCCCAATTTGTCGGCCAGTCCAGCCAGCAGATTCGCCAGCAGCTCGATTTAAGCCTGCTCGGTTACGAACAGGTCAGTTCACCACAAATCAGCCCACAGGCGCTCACCTACACCGTTATACGCCCAATCAGCATTCCGATTCCTGTATCGAATGCCCCGGCCACCGGTCCAGCCCATATTCCAGCGCCCATTGGCCCAGCCAACAGCTATAATGTTAACCTGCACTGCCAGATTGTGTTCCGGCTGGAACAGAATATTGCCCACTCTGTACACTATACCGGTCGCACCTGTTAAGCGCTGAATCTAGACCTAGCTATTCAATAGCCATAAAAAAACGCAGCCTGCAGCTGCGTTTTTTGATTTGCTGTCGAGACTTAGCCCAATGCAGCAACCACAGCCTGACCCATTTCCTGAGTACCCACTTTATTCATGCCTTCAGACATGATGTCAGCCGTACGTAAACCTTGATCAAGCACATTGCCCACTGCATCTTCAATCGCTTTCGCGGCAGCTTCTTCACGGAAGGTATAACGCAGCATCATTGCCACAGACAAGATGGTCGCCAACGGGTTGGCAATGTTCTGGCCAGCGATGTCTGGTGCTGAACCATGACATGGCTCATACATACCTTTGCCATTTTCATCTAGCGACGCTGATGGCAACATACCGATAGAACCGGTTAGCATTGCTGCTTCATCAGACAGGATGTCACCAAACAGGTTACCGGTTACCAGTACGTCAAACTGTTTTGGTGCACGTACCAATTGCATTGCCGCATTGTCGACATACATGTGTGACAGGTTGATTTCTGGATATTGTTCAGCGTGTAACTGGGTCACGGTCTGTTTCCACAGCTCAGTTACTTCCAGCACGTTGGCTTTGTCCACCGAGCAGACTTTACCACCACGCAGTTTGGCCATTTCAAAAGCCACTTTGGCAATACGCTTGATTTCTGATTCAGCATAGACGTCGGTGTTAAAGCCCTGTTTCTCGCCATTTTCCAGCTCGCGAATACCACGTGGCTGACCAAAGTAAATCCCACCCGTCAGTTCACGTACAATCAGGATATCCAGACCCGATACAATTTCCGGCTTTAAGCTAGACGCATCAGCCAGTTGCGGATACAGAATCGCTGGACGCAGGTTAGCAAACAGGTTTAATTCGCTACGTAATTTTAACAGGCCACGTTCCGGGCGGATCGAACGCTCAATCGTATCCCATTTTGGACCACCAACTGCACCGAGCAATAAAGCATCGGCTTTTTTCGCCTGTTCAGACGTCACATCCGGATAAGGTGAACCATGCGCATCAATCGCGGCACCACCTAACAATCCCTGTTCCCACGTCAAGCCCAGATTGAACTTTTCATTAACACGCGTAAGCACCTGCTCCGCTGCTGTGACGATTTCTGGGCCAATACCGTCACCGGCAAGAATCAAAATATGTTTTGACATGAGTTTTTCCATTTCCTGTAGCAGTCAACGACTGTGGAGACTAAATTTTCTGTTCCACAAATTCCCCCAGTCCATGTAAGACATTATAAGGTTTGCAGAAACGTCGAATAATTTTCTGGTTTTGTAAAAGATCCACACACAGCGGCTCTGGCGCCGAAACATTCAGCAGACTGCCTTTATGCTTGCTGCGGTCACGGTACATTTTAAAAGTGTACGTTTGACGCGGCTTAAACTGATGAATGACGTGCAAGGTTTCGGCCTGATCACGGGAAATCGGATAGAACCGGATCACCACTTCATGCTGTTTGGCCGGAACCGACAGATATAGCGGATTAGGCTGTCGTAGTGAATCTGCCTGCAAGCGCACCAATCCCTGCTTGATGGCTTCACGACTCAGACGCTGACTTTCAGCATCCATGATCATGACCCGGTTCAAGCGCTCAAACTCGCAATGCTCGGTACCTGAACAATAAATACGTGCATTGGATTGGGATGCCTGTGTCTCTTTTACCTGTTTTAGACGTGCTGTATCCCAGGTTTGACATGCTGTTAACAGCGTAGCCACTCCCCCCAATACAGCAAGCCGACGAAAAACCTTCAACATAGCCCGAGCCCAACCTCATCAAAAAGCAGAATATTTAAATTATTATGCCTTGAATGTTAACAAGAGTTCGACGCCCGTGCTATGCCTATTTACGAAATAACTTAAGCTTGAATTTCCGCAAACACCCACGGACGCGCGGCTTTGGTTTTCTCCTCATACGCGCGAATATCATCGGCATCTTGCAAGGTCAAACCAATATCATCCAGACCGTTTAACAGGCAATGCTTGCGGAATGGATCAACTTCAAACTTGAATGCTTCACCGTTTGGCGTACGGACTTCCTGTGCTTCAAGGTCAATAGTTAACTGATAACCTTCATTGGCTGCACATTCCTTAAATAGCTGATCAACCTGCGCTTCGGTTAAAATCACCGGTAACATGCCGTTTTTAAAGCAGTTATTAAAGAAGATATCCGCAAAACTTGGGGCAATGACTGTACGCAAGCCGTATTCACTTAAAGCCCACGGCGCATGCTCACGGCTGGAACCGCAACCAAAGTTGGCACGTGAAATTAAAATGCTGGCGCCCTGATAACGCGGCTGGTTCAAGACGAAATCTGGGTTTTTAGGACGGGTTGAATTGTCCTGACCCGGATAGCCTTCATCTAAATAACGCAATTCATCAAACAGGTTGTCACCGAAACCGGTACGTTTGATTGATTTCAAGAACTGTTTTGGAATAATTAAATCGGTATCGACATTGGCACGATCTAAAGGTGCAACGATACCCTGTTCAACGGTATAAGCTTTCATATTTATGTTCCAATGAATCCGTAGTCTCTCTCACATCCGCTCCAGCAAGGAGCGGCCTGGGATGAGGGCTTAAACTTAGAATGAACGAACATCCACAAAGTGACCGGCAATTGCCGCTGCTGCTGCCATGGCCGGGCTGACCAGATGGGTACGACCACCATTGCCCTGACGACCTTCAAAGTTACGGTTTGAGGTCGATGCACAGTGCTCGCCTGGCTGTAACTTGTCGGCATTCATGGCCAGACACATCGAGCAGCCTGGTTCACGCCATTCAAAACCGGCTTCCAGGAAGACCTTGTCCAAACCTTCTGCTTCTGCCTGCTGTTTGACCAAACCAGAACCTGGTACCACCATCGCCTGTTTAATGCTTGGCGCTACTTTACGGCCTTTAATCACGTCTGCCGCAGCACGGATATCTTCAATACGCGAGTTGGTGCATGAACCAATAAAGACACGATCCAGCTGGATATCTGCCAAAGCCTGACCAGCAGTTAAGCCCATATATTGATAAGCACGGGTCCAGTCATTGCGCTGTACCTCATCTTTGGCCTGTTCCAAAGTTGGTACTGCCTGAGAAACCGGAATGACCATTTCAGGTGAAGTACCCCAAGACACTTGTGGTTCAATCTCTTCGCCCTGTAATACCACGACAGTATCAAAATGCGCATCGGCATCTGAATGCAAGGTATTCCAGTACGCCACAGCCTGATCCCATTGCTCGCCTTTTGGTGCATAAGGACGGTCTTTTACATATTCAATGGTTTTTTCATCAACCGCGACCATACCGACACGTGCACCGGCTTCAATTGCCATGTTACACACGGTCATACGGCCTTCAATCGACATATCACGGAACACCTGACCGCCAAATTCAATGGCATGGCCCGTACCACCTGCTGTACCAATTTTGGCAATAATCGCCAGCACCACGTCTTTCGGGGTCACGCCCTGACCCAACTGACCATCTACGCGTACCAGCATGTTTTTCATTTTCTTCTGAATTAAACATTGCGTGGCCAACACGTGCTCAACTTCTGAAGTTCCGATCCCGTGTGCCAGACAACCAAAGGCACCATGGGTCGCGGTATGCGAGTCGCCACATACCACCGTCATTCCCGGCAAGGTTAAACCCTGCTCTGGTCCAACCACGTGAGCAATCCCCTGACGGATATCGTTAATATCAAATTCAACGATATTAAAAGTCTTACAGTTATCGTCTAAGGTTTGCACCTGAATACGCGAAGTATCATCTTCAATACCGGCTACGCCCTGCTCACGCTCTTTTTTCGAGGTCGGTACATTATGGTCCGGAGTCGCAATATTGGCACTTAAACGCCATGGCTGACGGCCAGCCAGTTGCAAACCTTCAAAGGCCTGTGGAGAGGTAACTTCATGCAACAAATGACGGTCGATGTACAATAAAGCCGAACCATCATCACGCTGTTTTACCAAGTGGTCATCCCACAATTTGTCATATAATGTTTTTGCTTTTTGGGTTTCGCCTGCCATGTCGATGTGCTCCACTGGACTGGGTAATTCTGTCATTAATTTCGATTATAACCACACAATTACATAAATCTAATTTATCATTTTTATCAGTTAAAAAACTTTATGGAATAAATATAATTGATTTTTGCTCAGATTAACATCTGATTAAAAATTCAATTTTCCGATTGAATTTTACAAAATATTCGTTTTTACAAATTAATTCGTACTGACTATGATGATGTTATCAGCACTGAATTGTAGATACGAGGAACATCATCATGGCGCATATTCAAAACTTTGTCGCAAACAACCAGCGAATGTTTAAAAAGACTTTTAGCTACTATGTGATGCACATTACGGTGGCCATGCTTGTCGGCTATTTCGTTACCGGCAGTCTGTGGATGGCCATTACCTTAAGCTTATTGGAACCAACAGTACAGGCGGTGGCCTATTTTATTCATGAACGCATGTGGGAAAAGAAAGCACAAGACGGCACAGAGGAAATCACCGCCTAGCCTATTTTTCGCCCGGTGTTCCTCCCAAAAGATCATCTTCAGGATGATCTTTTTTATTTTAATATAACTTAAATTACTGTTTTTAAAATATTTATATTCAAGTTATGGTTGTTGAACTTCAATTTATAGAAAAATAATCTTTGATTAATTCTAAAAATTTCTAAATAATAATTTTAAGCATAAAAAATCTTTATAGGTGATTGCGATGAATCTTGCAGCATTTGAAGCTTTTGTAAAAGTCATGGAAACCGGTTCGATTTCTCTGGCCGCCGATCAGCTGTTTATTACCCAGCCCGCAGTCACCAAACGGATTCATAGCCTGGAAGAATATTTTGGGGTCAAGCTGTTTGAGTCGGCCGGCCGTGGCGTGCAGGCAACCCATGCTGCGCATTCGCTGTTACCCAAAGTCAAAAACTGGCTAAATGAACTGGGCGATATTCATCATACTTTAAGCCATGAACAGGGCCAGGTGCAGGGTCGCCTGAAAATTGGCACCAGTCATCATATTGGCCTGCATCATCTGCCCGATCATTTGCGTCGCTATGTCCAAGATTTCCCCGATGTCACCTTAGATGTGCATTTTGTCGATTCGGAACAGGCGCATGAACAGGTGCTGGCCGGTGATCTGGAACTGGCCTTTTTAACCCTGCCACCGCAAGGTGATGACCGGCTGCAATATGTCACCATCTGGAATGATCCGCTGGTGTTTGTGGCTGCGCCTTTTCATCCGCTGGCCCAGCAGAAAAGACTGAAACTGGAAGATTTAACCCAGTTCCCGAGCCTGCTACCAGCAGCACAGACCTATACCAGCCAGATTACCCTGGCCGAGTTTGAAAAACAGGGCGTGAAGCCGAAGATCACCATGAGCAATAACCCGCTGGAATCCATCCGCATGCTGGTGTCGATTGGACTGGGCTGGTCAGTGTTACCGAAAACCCTGATTAATCAGGACTTGCAACAGCTGGATATTAATCTGGAAATGAACCGCCAGCTGGGCATGGTCTGGCATCCGGGACGCACACAGTCCAAAGCGGCGCAGGCGCTGGTTAACTTTATGCAGCAGCCGGACTAGGTTCATCGACCGGTCGCATCCTTCTGTACAGTTACTGAACAAAACAGCACGCTGCTCCAAATTGGCGTAATTTGAAAAGACAAGGTGCCCGCACAAGACACCAGGATCTTTATAAAAATGATGCAGGAGCAGAGTGATGAACCAGACCACTTCCCCGCTTGCCTATTCCCCTTCGTTCAGTTCAGCCCAGGCGCTCCAGCAGCGCCTAGCCGGCAGTGCACCGCCTTTACAGCCCAGTCCACGGCTGGATGTCACGCAGGCCGATACGCTACGTGCCACCCTCAAGCAGTATTTTCTGCAAACCTTTGACTGTTATGAATCATTGTTTAGCTGCCTCAACGGCGATGAGGCCTTTTATCACAAGCCGATTGCGCTGCGCCATCCGCTGATTTTTTACTATGGCCATACCGCGACATTTTTCATCAACAAACTGCTGCTCAGCAAACTGATTGAACAGCGTATCAATCCACATTTTGAATCCATCTTTGCGGTGGGTGTGGATGAGATGAGCTGGGATGACCTGGATGACAGCCGTTATGACTGGCCGACACCCGCGCAGGTGAAACACTACCGCGATCAGGTGCGTGCCACGGTGCTGGAAATTATTGAACAGGCACCGCTCAGCACGCCAATTGACTGGCAACATCCGTGGTGGTCGATTCTGATGGGCATTGAACACGAGCGGATTCATCTGGAAACCTCCTCCGTGCTGATTCGCCAGCATGCCCTTGACTATGTCCAGACACAGCCACCATGGCGGCCAAATATCCTGACTAACACCGCACCAGAGAATGCGTTGCTTCCAGTGGCAGCCGGCCGGGTACAGCTCGGTAAGGAGCGGCACGACCCGGTTTACGGCTGGGACAATGAATATGGCCAATATCAGGCAGAGGTAGCGGCGTTTGCGGCCAGCCGCTATCTGGTCAGCAATCAGGAATTTCTGGCCTTTGTTGAAGATGCCGGCTATCAGAACGCAAACTATTGGGAAGATGAAGGCTGGCAATGGCGCAGCTTTGCCCAGGCCAAATATCCGACCTTCTGGCGTAAACACGGGCCGGACTGGTCACTCCGGCTGCTGACCGAAGAAGTACCAATGCCGTGGGACTGGCCGGCGGAGGTGAATTATCATGAGGCCAAAGCCTTTTGCCACTGGAAAGCGAAGCAAACTGGTCAGCCAGTACGACTGCCCACCGAAGAGGAATGGTATCGGCTGGTACAGCTGGCTGGCGTAAATGAGCCGTCTGCACCTGCCAATCTGGCGCTGGCCTATGGTGCTTCCTCCTGTCCGGTCAATACCTTCCCGCATGGCGATTTTTATGACCTGCGCGGCAATGTCTGGCAATGGACCGAAACCCCGATTTATCCATTTCCCGGTTTTGTGGTGCATCCGATTTATGATGATTTCAGCACCCCGACCTTTGATGGCCGGCATAATCTGCTCAAAGGCGGTTCCTGGATTTCTGCCGGCAATGAAGCCGAACTGGCCTCACGCTATGCCTTTCGCCGGCATTTTTTCCAGCATGCCGGTTTCCGTTATGTGGTTTCTGATCAGGAGCCGCTGGCGATTCAATCACAATATGAAACCGACCGGCTGGTGTCTGAATATCTGGAATTTCAGTATGGCCGTGAATATTTTGGCGTGGCCAATTTTGCCCAGACACTGGTGCAACTGGCCCTGACCCAGCTGGCCGACAGACCACGACGTAAAGCACTGGATATTGGCTGTGCTACCGGCCGCGCCAGCTTTGAACTGGCCCGTTATTTTGATGAAGTGGTCGGGATTGATTTTTCAGCGCGCTTTATCCAGAACGGCGTCAAACTGGCACAGGGCGAAACCCTGCATTACAGCATGTGCACCGAAGGTGAACTGGTGGATTATCATGCCTGTGATTTAGCCCAGCTTGGACTGGCGGAGGTCCGGGACAAAGTCCAGTTTTACCAGGGTGATGCCTGTAATCTTAAAGCGATTTTCAGAGGCTATGATTTTATTCTGGCAGCCAACTTAATTGACCGGCTGCATCATCCGGCGCAGTTTTTAAGCCAGATTCATACACGGCTGAATATGGGCGGCATTCTGATGCTCAGCTCACCCTATACCTGGATGGAAGAACACACTGTCCGCAGTGAATGGCTGGGTGGCTTTAAAAAAGATGGCGAAAACTGGAGCAGTCTGGATGGCTTAACAGCCTTGCTAGAGCCGCATTTCCGTTTAATGACTGAACCGCAGGACATCCCTTTTGTGATTCGGGAAACCCAGCGCAAGTTTCAGCATACCTATGCGCAGGTCAGCTTCTGGGAACGGATTGCCTAAATGGATAGAAAAGAAAGTGAGGGATCAGGCCAAATTCCGGATTTGGCCTGATGATCTGGAGATTTGAACGAACGATTTAACGGCGAGGCACAGAGTCTTCATGCAGCGCTTCATTCAGCTGGTCGACCGTAATGGCCCACTCCCCATCCGAGGCAATTTTTTCAGCTAAAAACTGACGTTGACCATCACTCCAGAATTCTGCATCCATAATATGAATTTCCGCCGCCAGTTGATGCTGGCCGATAAAATCTTGAATCGCCTGTTCGCTGGAGTCCAGGCCCAGTTGTTCAAACAGATTGGTCATTCTTGGTCGGGTTTGGCGCATGCGTGAATCTCCCTGTTGTTGTTCTTGTCTTCACCATAGCATATAAAACTGCAAATCCTAGTGCTGTTAAAAAAATTTCACCTTTTCATAAATTTGCAAGATAGATGACAACCAGCTCAGACAAAAAACAGGGCCAGTTATAGCGGCCCTGTCTGCTGATCTTGGTGTAGATGAACTGCGCTTTTATTCAGCAGCAATCGACCAGTCCTGAATCTCCCAGCCCTGCTCGACCGCCAAGGCCCGCAGACGATCATCCGGATTCACCGCAATGGCGTGGTCTGCATATTCTAGCAAGAAACGGTCATTGATTGAATCTGAATAAGCCCAGGATTCGGTCACCTCACGTCCGGCCAGCCACTGTTCCAGACGTACCAGTTTGCCCTGCTGATAACAGGCAGTATTGATGACCTTACCGGTATATTTGCCATCGACCACTTCGGCATTGGTGGCAATGATTTCGCTAATGCCAAATTCACGGAAAATTGGCGCAGTAATAAAATCCGAAGTCGCGGTAATGCCGACCAGTGCATGTCCGGCCTCACGATGACGCTGAATCGCCTTAAAACCTTCCGGGCGCATTTGTGGACGAATCACTTTTTGCATAAACAACTCATGCAGTTCGGTCAGGTAGTGTGACTCGTGCTGGGTCAGAAATTCAAACACAAATTCGTTATAGGCAATCGGGTCAAGCTGGCCGGCTTTGTAATCTTCATAAAATTTGTCATTCATGGCGCGGTGATGAACCGGATCGACCAGACCTTCATTGACTAAAAACTCACCCCAGGAATGATCCGAATCTGTATTTAACAAGGTGTGATCGAGATCAAATAGCGCCAATTTCATGAAAATACTCGTAAAAACTGAAATTTAAGAAAAAATTTGTAAATCTATCTCCGCTAGTCGATAGAAATTCGTTAAGATCATAGCAATTTTAACATTTTTAAACTTTGCTTTTTTTCGTGTTGGATACAGAAATAAAAATCCCCGGAAGCAAAGGCATAATTTACAGAATATTTAGGTAGCCAAATGATCGACTCAGAAGGTTTCCGACCCAATGTCGGGATCATTTTGGCAAACGACTTTGGACAGGTTTTATGGGCAAAACGCATTGGACACAATGCATGGCAATTTCCACAAGGAGGTATCCAGCATGGAGAAACCCCTGAGCAGGCACTTTATCGTGAGCTGAGAGAAGAAGTTGGCTTACTGCCCGAACACGTTCAAATTATCGCACAAACGAAAGGTTGGCTGCGTTACCGTTTGCCGCACCGTTACATCCGGCCCGATTCCGATCCGGTATGTATTGGTCAAAAACAGAAATGGTTTTTACTCAAACTCACGGCCTCGGCCCAGTTGATTCAGCTCAACCTGTCCGATCCGCCCGAGTTTGATCAATGGCAGTGGGTCAGTTACTGGTACCCACTGGGTCAGGTCGTGAATTTTAAACGCGATGTGTACCGCAAGGCGATGGTGGAATTATGTCATCAATTGCCATCTAAGAAAGCCTGAAAAAAGCTGTATGATCATGCAGATTTTTTAAACGACTCTTGCTATAAAGAGAACAGAACTGGAACGCTGATTTGGAGCAGACTTTATGTCGAATATGCAACTGGATACCCTAAGACGCATTGTGCAGGAAATTAATGCGTCCACCAGTTTGCATGAATCGCTCGACATTATGGTCAATCAGGTTGCTGAAGCCATGCATGTCGATGTCTGCTCTATTTACCTGCTTGATGAGCGCAACCAGCGTTATCTGCTGATGGCCTCTAAGGGTTTGAATCCGGAAGCGGTCGGCCACGTGTCCCTACATACCGGTGAAGGTCTGGTGGGGCTGGTCGGCCAGCGCGAAGAAATCGTCAACCTGGATGATGCACCCAAACATGAACGCTTCCTGTATTTACCGGAAACCGGCGAAGAAATTTATAATTCCTTCCTCGGCGTGCCGGTCATGTACCGTCGTAAGGTCATGGGCGTACTGGTGGTGCAGAACAAGGAATGTCAGGACTTTAGCGAAGCGGCTGAATCCTTTCTGGTCACGCTCTGCGCCCAGCTCTCTGGCGTGATTGCGCATGCGCATGCTGTTGGCAATATTGATGTCTTTCGTAAACCCAGCAATCTGCCGGCCTACAAAACCTTCCAGGGCGTTTCCGGCTCGGGCGGGATTGCGCTTGGCCGCGCGGTCATTCTCTATCCACCAGCAGATTTGGCCGCGGTACCCGACCGTGAAGCCGATGACATCAGCGAAGAACTGAAACTGCTCGACACTGCGCTGGATGCCGTGCGTCAGGAAATTCAGGCGCTGGATGACAAAATGCAGGATGCGCTGATGGCCGAAGAACGCGCCCTGTTTAGCGTGTTCCTGCGTATGCTGGATGAAAATGCCCTGCCGGCGGAAATTAAAGAACTGATTCGGGATGGCAATTGGGCACAAGGTGCGGTGCGGATTGTCATTGACAGCCACATTGCCCAGTTTGCCCAGATGGAAGATGACTACCTGCGTGAACGGGTTTCCGACTTAAAAGATCTCGGCCGGCGTATTCTGGCCTATTTGCAGGAAGCCGATGCCAGCCACCGCGAACTGACCGATGAAAGTATTCTGATTGGTGAAGAAATCTCGACCGCGGCACTGGTGGAATTACCGGTCGATAAAATTGCCGCAATTGTCACCACCGAAGGCGCCATGAACTCACATATGGTGATTGTCGCGCGCGCACTGGGTATTCCAACCGTGGTCGGGGTGACTGAACTGCCGATCAACACCCTCGATGACGTAGAAATGATTGTCGATGCGCATCAGGGCCGGGTGTTTATTAATCCGCCACGGCGTTTACGCACCCGCTATAAAGAAATTCAGAAAGAAGAAGAACTGATTGCCAAAGACCTGAAACAGTATGAAACCAAGGACGCCGTTACCCCAGACGGCGTGACGGTCAAACTGTATGTCAATACCGGTCTGATGATTGATGTGGTACGCGGGGTACAACGTGGTGCCAAAGGGGTCGGCCTATACCGCTCTGAAATTCCGTTTATGCTGCGGGATCGTTTCCCGGGCGAAGAAGAACAGCGTGCCATTTACCGCCAGCAGCTGAGCCACTTTGCCAATAAACCGGTGGTAATGCGTACCCTGGATATTGGCGCAGACAAAGACCTGCCGTATTTCTCGATTGAAGAAGAAAACTCGGCACTAGGCTGGCGCGGGATTCGCTTCACCCTCGATCATCCGGAAATTTTTTCTTCGCAAATTCGCGCCATGCTCAAAGCCAGCATTGGCTTGAACAATCTGCACATCCTGCTGCCAATGGTCACCAGCGTCAATGAAGTCGAAGAAGCGCTGTATCTGCTGGATCGTGACTGGCATGCGGTACAGGAAGAAGAACAGGTCAAGATCAACAAGCCGCGTATCGGGATTATGGTAGAAGTGCCCAGTGTGCTGCTACAGATTGATGAATTTGCCGAACTGGTCGATTTCTTCTCGGTCGGCTCCAATGACCTGACCCAGTATCTGCTGGCGGTAGACCGTAATAATCCACGCGTGGCCAACGTCTATTCGCATTTTCACCCGTCGGTGCTGCGCGCGCTGACCCGTCTGGTCAAGGAATGTCACAAGTACGATAAACCGGTCAGCATTTGTGGTGAAATGGCCGGTGATCCGCTATCTGCGGTGCTGTTGATGGCGATGGGCTTTAATACCCTGTCGATGAGTTCGAGTAACATTCTGCGCGTGCGTAAAGCGATTTGCCATGTGCCGATGAGCGAAGCACAGGAGCAGCTGGAACGGGTGCTGAAAATGAATAATTCGCTGATGGTGAAAAGCTGGATGGAATATTATTTTAAAACCCATGGTCTGGGCGATATGGTCAAGGCCTCTACCCGGATTGTTGGCGCTTAAGCCATATTTTGATTTAAATCAGACAGAATGAATAAGGGCGATAATCATCAGAATATCGCCCTTGTTTGTGTTTGCTATAGCCGCGTTTGGCATTCTTTTTCCGGTCGACAAAAACCTGGCTCTTGTTGACCTCATGCATATATTTGGCCACGAAGTTATGCTGAATCACTTCTGGCTGTTTTTTCTTTGCCATCACTTTATCCTTCCAGTTCATGATTTGAATGCAGGTGTTCCTGCGCTGTATTGATGGGTACATTTGCGCAAAATTCAAGCGCATTTTAGCCTTAAAACTGCGTTTTGCTTCCCGTCGACATCCCTTTGGAATGGGGAGTCAATCATACATTTTTTTGGACAATTCAGCAGCAATTTTGCGACAGTCATGTAACAATAAAAGAAACGGTATAGAAAAATTTTGCAGTGTTTTTCTGAACATTCTTCAGTCAAAAAATGAAAGTAGATTCAGCTGCTCCGCCCCTATAATTATACCACAAAATCTTATATTTTTTATTATTTTGCAAAGACTTAGCAGTTATATAGCACGCTAGAAAAAACTTCCTGATAGGCTAAGATGAAGCTAGAAGATCAATTCAAACAGCCTCTTCCAAAACAGGAGTTCACAGCATGATTTATGAAGTTTCTGGAGATATTTTATTGAGCCAAGCCCGTGCCATTGCCCACGGTGTTGCCCCAAATGATAACTTTGCCACCGGACTGGCTTTAAGTCTGCGCGAACACTGGCCGGCGCTGTATAAAGACTTCCGTAACTATTGCCATATTTACCATCCTAAAGCGGGTGAACAATGGACCTGGGTCAATGCCGAAGGTCAGCGCATCATTAATCTGATGACTCAGGAAGCGGCCTATGACAACGGTTCCAAGCCGGGTAAAGCATCGACAGAATACGTCAACCGCACCCTGAAAAATCTGAAACAGCTGGTTGAAGCCGAGAATATTGAAAGTCTGGCGCTGCCACGTCTGGCCACCGGTGTCGGCGGTCTGGATTGGGAAGAAGTCCGCCCGCTGATTTACAAGCATTTAGAAGACCTGAATATTCCGGTTTATATCTACACCCTGTACCAGAAAGGGGTGAAAGCAGACGAACCGGCGCATTAAGCCAAGCTCGTTTGATCGTTAGCGTGAGACTGATGCCGGGATCACACGGCTGCGCAACTGCAGACCGCCATGCATCCAGTCCGATTTCCCCGCTTGGCTGAAGTCAAGAGGGGAATTTTTCTATCAGGATACGCTCTATCACGCGTGATGTTTAAACCGCCAGCGCACGTTCTAACAGCCGGGCAACATCGACCTGGGCCGGGTCTAACATGCCCACCACCTGACCATGCAGGGTCTGATAACGGCTCTGGATAAAGGCCTGTGCCACAAAATCAGGTGCATGCTGGTTTAAGATGACCGCTTGTGCCAGCAGCACCAAACGGCTTACCAGCGTACGTGCCATAAACTGCAAGGCTTGTGGGTCTGTCTGCTGGAACAGCTGCATCAGCGCCTGTAATTCCTGCTGTAACAGCGGCTGCTGTTGCACACCGTCGGCCAGCGACTGCAACAGGACCTGCATGGAGGCCGGATCACGCTGTATCGCGCGTAGCACATCCAGACACATGACATTGCCCGACCCTTCCCAGATACTATTCACCGGAGCTTCTTTAAAAATACGCGCCATGATGCCAGTGTCGACATAGCCATTGCCGCCAAAGACCTCCATCATTTCGCCGCTCAGCTCGACAGTACGCTTACACACCCAGAACTTGGCAGCCGGGGTCATAATCCGCTTCCAGGCCTGCGCCAGCGGCGTATCCAACTGGTAGCACTGCGCCAGATAAAAGCCCAGCTGCACCGCGGCTTCGGTTTCCAGTGCCAGATCAGCCAGCACCGCCTGCATCAGCGGCTGTTCAGCCAGCGGCTTACCAAAGGCTTTACGCTGCCGGGTATAGGCAATACATTGCACCAGCGCCTGGCGCAACATGGCACTGCTGCCGACCACACAGGTCAGGCGGGTATAATTGGCCATTTCAATAATAGTGGGAATACCACGGCCAGCTTCGCCAATCATGATGCCCCAAGCCTCGTGAAACTCGACTTCCGAGCTGGAATTGCTGCGGTTGCCGACCTTATCTTTTAAACGCTGGATATGAATCGTGTTCTTGCGGCCATCTTCCAGCCAGCGCGGCACAAAGAAGCAGGCCAAGCCATCCTGTTCGGTTTTGGCCACCACCAAATGCGCATCACACATCGGCGCTGAGAAAAACCATTTATGCCCGGTCAGCAGATAAGGCTGGCCACGACCCGCTGCCCCCACCGGAGTGGCGATGGTTTCATTGGCGCGTACATCGGAGCCGCCCTGCTTTTCAGTCATGCCCATGCCCAGCCAGATTGATGTTTTCTGCGCCATTGGAATATCCCGCGCATCATATTCATTCGACAGCAGTTTATCGCCGAGCTGTTGCCACAGTTCAGGTTCACGCTGAATAAGCGGAATACTGCCCAGGGTCATGGAGGCAGGACACAGGTTGCCACATTCGACCTGACCACTCAGATAAAACCGCGCTGCCCAATCGAGCCAGCCAGATGCGGACTGAGGTTCAATAAAGGGATGGGCATGGGTCTGAAATTCCCGGTTCAGCGCCATCCAGTAATGCCAGGCCGGATGGAACTCGACCACATCCTGACGGCGGCCGCGAGCATCAAAGGCCTGTAACTGCGGGGTATGGCTATTGGCTAAATGGGCAGAATGATAAGCCTCTGCCGATCCGGCCTGCTGACCGAGTGCGCTAAGGCGTGCCTGATCCTGACTGCCATAGCGCTGCAAGATTTCCTGCAACACGCGGTCACTCGCAAACAGATTATAATCCTGACGTTCATCAAACTGATTCTGAATAGAATGGGTCATCCATGCCTGCATCGTTCATCGTTCCTGATTGATTATGATGATAGGCTTTCAGTATAAAGAATATTCACCCACAGCATGTTCGGTTTTCAGTCATGACCTCCCCCTCTGTACAGCTGCGGCGTAAGCCTCGCCAGTCCCGGGCCAAACAGACCCAGCAGGCCCTGCTGGACAGTGTTGTTCGGCTTTTGCAGCAGCAGTCACCCGCACAGCTGACCATCCGCGAGATTACCGAACTGGCCGGGGTCGGTCTGGGCACCTTTTATGAATACTTTGCCCAGAAAGAAGATTTGCTGGCCTGGGTAATCCACCAGCAGATTATCCAGCATGTCGAGGCGCTACGCAGTTATACCCAGCCACCGCTACAGTTATCCACAACTGGTGATATTTGCAGCGATATACAGGCCCTGCTGTGCTTTCAGCTCGACCGTATCCGCAGCGAACAGCGGCTGTGGGCCAGTGTGTTTTTACTTGAACGCAGCCTGTCGAGCGAACAGGCCTATCAAAAGCATTATCAGCTGATGCTGGACAGCTGGCAGCAGATTTTAAGCCGCTATATACCTGAAACCCACGAACGCTTGCGCTGTGCCGAAAACCTGCATCGCATCAGTTATGGCTTTATTTCACAAACCCTGTTAATCCAGCCCACATTTCAGGACTGGCCGCAACTGCAGGCCGATATTGAACTGGCCATCCAGCCATTTTTAGCCCGGCTCATCTCAACAAAATCCGACTAAAACACTCAGAAATCAAAACTTTAAGCTATCGATTATTCCTTTGAGCACTAATCGTTTTATCTATTTGAAAAAGTGTTATATTCGGTTTAAGTTAAATGAGAACCAAGTTGCATTTTTATGTTTTTTATCCATCGTCATTCTGCCCAGCCAGCTATTGCAAGGTAGATTTCAATGATAAGCTGGGTTTATTTTTTATATTGATGACTTTGATAACGGTTAATTTCATGGGATGTCACCTGCCTGGAGAATCCAGCCCGTGTCCAACGTCAGCACATGAATACAATAACGGAGAACGATAATGAGCCAAGACTTTAAAAAATGTCCGGTCACCCACCTCACCACCGATGCCGGTGCTCCGGTGGTCGATAACCAGAACAGTATGACCGCCGGTGCCCGCGGTCCATTACTTACCCAAGATTTATGGCTCAATGAAAAACTGGCGAACTTTGTTCGTGAAGTGATTCCTGAGCGTCGTATGCACGCCAAAGGTTCAGGTGCATTCGGAACCTTTACCGTGACTCACGACATTACCCAATATACCCGCGCCAAAATTTTCTCTGAAGTCGGCAAGAAAACCGAAATGTTTGCCCGCTTCTCGACGGTGGCCGGTGAGCGCGGTGCTGCCGATGCCGAACGTGATATTCGCGGTTTTGCACTAAAATTCTATACCGAAGAAGGCAACTGGGATTTAGTCGGTAACAACACACCGGTGTTCTTCTTCCGTGACCCGCGCCAGTTCCCAGACCTGAACAAAGCGGTAAAACGTGACCCGAAAACCAACGTCCGTTCCGCCAACAACAACTGGGATTTCTGGACCCTGTTACCAGAAGCGCTGCATCAGGTGACCATTGTCATGTCAGACCGCGGTATTCCAGATGGTTATCGTCATATGCATGGTTTTGGCAGCCACACCTACAGCTTCATTAATGCCAACAATGAACGTTTCTGGGTCAAATTCCATTTCCGTACCCAGCAGGGCATTAAAAACCTGACCGATGCCGAAGCCGCAGCACTGATTGGCCAGGACCGTGAAAGCAGCCAAAATGACCTGTTTAATGCAATTGAACGTGGCGATTTCCCGAAATGGACCCTATTCGTGCAGATCATGCCGGAAACCGAAGCGGAAACCGTGCCTTATCATCCGTTTGACCTGACCAAAGTCTGGCCAAAAGGTGATTATCCATTAATTGAAGTCGGTGAGTTTGAACTGAACCGTAACCCAGAAAACTATTTCCAGGATGTGGAACAGGCCGCTTTTGCACCAAGTACTCTGGTGCCGGGGATCAGCTATTCACCAGACCGTATGCTGCAAGCGCGTTTAATTAACTATGCCGATGCCGCACGTTATCGCGTGGGGGTAAACCATTCCCAGATTCCGGTAAACGCAGCCCGTTGTCCGGTCCACTCTAACCGCCGTGATGGTCAGGGCCGTATGGATGGCAACTATGGCGGCTTGCCACACTATGAGCCAAACAGCTTCCAGCAATGGCAGGAACAGCCACAGTACCGTGAACCACCACTGAAAATCCGTGGCGATGCCGATTTCTGGGATTATCGTCAAGATGACAGCGATTACTTTAGCCAGCCGCGTGCCCTGTTCAACCTGATGAATCCTGAACAGAAACAGGCGCTGTTTGACAATACTGCGCGTGCCATGGGCGATGCCTATGACTTTATCAAGTACCGTCATATCCGTAACTGCTTTATGTGTGACCCGGCCTACGGCGAAGGTGTAGCCCAAGCCTTGGGGATGACCGTGACAGATGCTCAGGCCGCTCGAGCCACCGACCCTGCGCTGGGTCAGCCAGGCGTGCTCTAAGCCTCTACACAGAGAGTTCAAGCCATAAAAAAACCACCTTCGGGTGGTTTTTTGTTGCAGGATTTAAACTTAAACAATCAGCTTCTTGCCTTCGCGAATGCAATAAAACGGATTCATCAGTTTTGAGGATTTACGCATGGCATTTTGCAAATCGACTTCCGGCTGTTCACGGCCTTCATCGGTGAGCTGGAAGGTACGGTAATGAATGGCCAGCGAACATTTGGAATGCAGGTCTTTATGCGCCTGAAAAGCATCTTCCGGATTCATGTGCATATAGCGCATCAGGTCCCGTGGCTCATAGGCACCAATCGGTAATAGTGCAATCCGCGGTGCGCCAATACGGGCATGGATTTCCTTAAAATGCGAGGAATAACCGGTATCTCCGGCAAAGAAGCAGTGATCTTCACCATGCAGAATCGAGAAGCCACCCCAGAGGGCACTGTTCTGGTCGCGCATACCACGGCCTGAACCATGCTGCGCCGGAATATAGACCAGTTTTAATTCATTAAATAGCGCCGATTGCCACCAGTCCATTTCCACCACATGAAAGTTTTTTGGCAAATACCAGCTGTTGCCCAGTCCGGTATAAATTGGCATGGCAAAACGGGCATGTAACCAGCGCAGGGTGGCCAGATCCATGTGGTCATAATGGTTATGGCTCAACAGCACCGCATGAATGGTCGGTAACTCTTCCAGGGCAATTCCAGCCGGGCAAATCCGTTTCGGACCTCTGCCCTGCTGCGGTCCGGCATATTCACACCAGACCGGATCGGTCAGGAAATTATAGGGGCCAATCTGAATCAGAACGGTAGCATGCCCTACAAACCAGATCTGCCAGTCATCCAGGCTGGCATTCGGACGTTCCTGCGGAATCGGACGCTTGCCTTCAGCGGGCTGCTCTGGTGTGTTTTCTGCGGTCCAGCTATTGCGTTTACGCTGTAACAGCCATTTCAGCAAATCACTGCGGCTACGCCCTTCGGGTGCCGGCACCGGATTGAAAAACTGGGCACCGTTATAATGCCGGGAAGGTAAAAACTGCAAAGCAGGCTGACGCCAGGCGTGTGACCAACATGTTTCGGTTGGTAGCTGAAAATGCTTAGGTTCCGCGTTTTGATTCATGTCAGTCCGATAAAAATTGAAGCACGTAGAGCAAATCCTGTGATTTATTAAGTCTTCATTACACAGGACAGCAAGTGCCGATGCAATATGCATAGTATCCAAAATTGTGGAATATTTTGTTTTATGTTTTTGTTGTTTTTAGCAAAAGCCAAAACAGCAGGAAGCGCATGGCTTCCTGTGCTGTCACCATTTAGAAAAATACTGACGCTGCCAGTCTTTCCAGAAATACATCACAATGCCCAGCATCACCACCGCAATCCCGGCCACCGCATGTGCACTGATATGCTCATGATTCAGGGTCGCTCCGAGTACCAGTGCAATAATCGGGGTCATCACATTGCTTAAAGAGACAGTGGACGCAGCCAGACGGCGAATCAGCCAGAAATAACACAGCATCGCCACAATCGAAGACATGATCATGGTAAACAAAAAGCCAATCATGGTTTGCATGCCCGGCCATTCGGTTGGCATATGTGACCAGATGAATGGCAACATCAGCATTGAACCCAGTGCCGAGACCAGCAAGGAACCGGTGGCCTGTGACATCGGACTCAGTGGTGCATTAATCTGCTTGACCCAGAAAATCGAGCTGATATACGACACCATGCTAATTAACATCAGCACAATCCCAATCGGGTTGATCTTGCTGTCTGCCGAGTCGGCAAAGACATAACTCAGCCCGGCCACCGCCACCGCCATGCCCAGCCATTGCAGGGCCACCAGTTTCTGGGTTTTTAAAATCACATGGCCAATTAAACCGGCAATAAGCGGGGAAAAACCAAAAATCAGCGCCATTAAACCCGAAGTCAGGTAATTGGCTGCCAGATAAATAAACAGCTGCGCACCAATCAGGTTCAGGCTGCCCGCCACATAACTTTTGAGTGAGGTTTCATCCAGCGGCAACGGATCACGCATCAGTTTCAGTAAAAACAGCGCAATCAGCGAAGCCCCGAAATAGCGGATAATCAGCACCCACATGGGATGGACTTCTTCCACACTCCACACAATCGCCAGCGGCGTGGTGGCCCAGATCAGCACCAGCAAGGCATAGATACTTGCGGTAACGATCATGGGAGATGAGTTTGAACTCATAGACAACTCAACTAAATTTGAAAACCATAAAATGAAAGCATCTTTATTCAAACCCATCTTGAAATAATGAGGATGACGACCTGAATGTCACCACGGAACGAAGAGACGCCCAAACAATGAAAAGAGTTTTGCCCTGCGAACTCAAAAATAAATTTTGAGGATTCTTATCAGCTTTAAAAAGTAAGACCTACCGACACAAAGTCATGTACAAATCACCATGCACATTGCGCTCATGTCTCAACAAGAAAATAAAACAGCCATAAAAAAGCAGACCAAAGTTACCCAAGGTCTGCCCTGCCGTATCGCCGGATTATTTTACCAGCTTACGAAGATCCTGACTCAGATCGAGATATTTGTCAGCCTCAAAAGCCGCCTGTTTGCTGATCAGCTTTTTCAGGTGACGCATGTCTTTGGCTGCATTCACGGTAATCCCGCCAACGATCACGCCATCGGTGACACCAAACAATACGAATGATGATTCAGCACGCAGTTCAGGTTTAATCTCGCCACGCACATGCCATTCAGCCGCTGCCATATCACCAACAAACTGATAGTTGATGTCCAGCTGATCGGTCCAGAACCAGGCCGGGTTTGCCGCTGGATGTTCAACGCCCATCACGTGACGCGCGAAGATACCGGCTTGCAGGTTGGCATTTTCCCAGGTTTCAACGCGGCGGTGGTTACCACAGTCACGCAGTTGCGTGGCCACGTCACCCGCTGCATAAATATCCGGATTTGAAGTCTGGCAATTTTCATTGACCTTAACCGCAAAGTCCGCATCCAGACCGGCTTCAACGGCCAGCTGTGCATTCGGGATAATCCCGATGCCATAGACCACAGCATCTGCACGCAGCTCTTCACCGCCTTCCAGTGTTACCACAATTTCTTCGCCATCCAGCTTGCATTCTGCAATCTGGGTCGACAGGCGTACATCAACACCGGCCAATTGTTGCTGCTGCAGCAGGAACTCGCTCAGGATGCGTGGTGATGAACGACCCATCACCATTGGACCCATTTCAATCACGGTCACTTCACATTCTTTAAAACGTGCGCTTGATGCAAGCTCCAGACCGATCACACCACCACCAATCAGGATGATACGGCGGCCCGGCTGTAATACCGGCACCAGCGCTTGTGAATCTTCCAGGTTACGCAGGGTGTACACGTGTTTACCCAGCGCATCGAAGTTGGGTAAACGACGCGCTGCACCACCGGTGGCCAGCAGTAACTTGTCATAAGCAACGACATCACCGTTTTGCAGTTCAACCGTTTTTGCCTCGGCATTGATTTTGGCCACACCGTTACCACGGATGGTTTCAACGCCCAGTTCCGCCAGTTTTTCTTCTGACAGAATTTCGATTTTGGTTTCGGCTGGTTTGAGAATCACATCTTTAGACAAAGGCGGACGCTCATACGGCAAATGGGTTTCATCCCCGATCAGGGTGATTTTGCCTTCGTATTTGTTGCCACGTAATTCCAGAATTGCTCTGGCACCGGCCTGACCTGCACCGACAATCACGATGCTGTTTACATTGCTCATTCAGTTAACCTTTTAATTCTGCAGAAACGATACCGAAACCGGCAATCCACTCGCTGATTTCTTCATAGCAGTGGGTGGTCATGTCATATTCGCCCAGCTCATGCAATGCAGCAAATGCCGCCATCCATGAACGGACTTCCTGACCGCCACGGCCGCCATCACGACGGATTTCCGCTTCAGTCATGGCTTCCAGTGCTGCGAAATCTGCCTGCTTGAATTTCTCCAGCAAGGCAATATCCCATTCCGCATTCAGCGGAACCGCTACCGAGGTATCCCCCGCGGCCAGCTTCTGACCCACGGCAATAATTTTTGCCTGACGGGCTTCACGTGCTTCCGGCGTCGGGTTGCGACCGGCAATCAGGAATTCTTCCACTTCTGGTGGTACCGAACCCATTTGCGGTGTAGGTGGATCGTGAGACAGACCACCCGTACCCAGAACCAGTACGCGTTCGTTTTCAAGATTCAGTGACTTAATAAACTGACCGACCGCACGACCTAAAGCAATGGTACGTTTGGTGGTTGGCATTGGCGCAGCTGCACCATTAATGAAAACTGGAATGGTAGGATAACGATCGAGCTGACCACCACACAGGAAATGTAATGGCTGGGTCACACCGTGGTCGGCCTGCATACGATACGAATAGGCCACATCCACGCCTTCATCAAGGACACGGCGAACCAGATTGAGTGCAGTTTCTTCAGGCACATCAATCTTGTTGTTGTCTTTACCATAGTCCCAGTCACCTGCTGCAGTGGCACGAATACCCACACAGAAACTTGGCATCAGGTCATAGAAGAAACCATTGAAATGGTCTGGACCAAAGGTAATGATCAGGGTTGGATCGTAGGCTTTGACTTCCGCAGACAGTTTTTCAAACGCCTGACGAACAGCTTGTTCTTTGCGTTGTTCTTGCGGAGTGGCAAACTCCATTAAAGGACTGTGCGATGCACAAATAAGTTTAACGGCCATGTGTGACTCCTAAACGGAAGGCAGCCAAAAGGCTGCCGGGTTAGTCCATTATGTTTTAAGGCGTGAATTACTCGTCAAAGAAACCGGCACGTGGTTGACGTAAACCACGAATGCCCAAGCCACATTCCGCGTTAATCAGCACGCCGGTCAGTGGACGGTTATTTTGACGTGAAGCCAGCAGCACATATGAACCGGTCATATCTTCTGGTTCTGGCAAGAAGTTCAGTGGCATACCACGGGCAATTTTCTCAGGATCACGTGCATCGAGCAGGCCAACATTTTCCTGACCGAGTGATGCCGCACCTTTGATATTCACATTCATGGCAGACGGTGCCACGGCATTAACACGAACTTTTGGCGCTAATTCATAGGCCAGTTCTTTCATGATGCCTACACCAGCATGTTTGGATGCGGTATAAACAGGACCACCGCCCGATGAATACAGCGCAGAGTTCGATAAAGTGAAGATGATTGAACCTTCTGACTTGATCAGCTCGTCTAGCGCTGCTTTGGCACCCAGAATCAGCGACTTGGTATTAATGCCCATGATTTCATTAAAGGCTTTATCCAGTTGCTCACCCGAGGTGTTAACGATATCGGCATAGTGATCCCAGATACCGGCATTACCCACAAAACAGTCAAGCTTGCCAAAACGCTCAACGGTCGCTTGAACAGCACGGACATTGTCTTCATAGTTGGCAACATCACCAGCGATTGCAAGAATTCGGTCACCAAAGTGTTCCTGTAAAGCATCAACTTTAGACTGAGAACGCTGAAGAACGGCCACCTGTGCTCCTTCTTCCAAAAAACGCTCAACCAAAGCCCAGCCTAAACCTGAACCACCACCAGTGATGAGTGCAACTTCGCCTTTTAGCCAACCCATGATTACTCTCCTGCCATCTCTACGTATAACGCGCCATCTTCAACAATCACTGGGAATGTCTGGATTGGATCTGTTGCTGGCAAGCATAGTGCTTGACCAGTTTTCAAACAGAAACGTGCAGAGTGCAGCGGACATTCAACTGTACCGTCATCTTCCAGATAACCTTCAGACATCGATGCATTACCATGTGAACAGCGATCATTCATTGCGAAGAATTCACCGCCATTGTTGAATACTGCCAGCGCATCGATACCGTTTACGCCGCAGTCCACTTTCAATGCTTCGCCTTCGTCAAGCTCGTCAACTTGGCAAACAAAAATCTTATTCATTAGAAGAACACACTCAGGTTATGTGAGTTATAGGTAACTTGGTCAAGCGTGATCTTACGGTTGAAGATCTGGAAGCCTAAGCCGCCTTCAACTTTACGGATCTTGTCATGACGCTTACCACAGTAAATCGTAACGTCTTTCTCTTTTTGGGTACGGTACAGTAAATAAGTCACGTACACATCGTATTCGCCTTCTACTTCAGACGCTTCAACAATCACGTTAGACACCATGTGAGTCGTACGTGATGGAGGCTCTTCTGCCCAGGCCATACCGGTTTCAAGACGGGCAACACGACGTTCCAACAGATCTTTCGTATCGTTGAACACCCAAGTCGTCGGTGGTTCAACCGAACGACGACGGTCACGGGTTTGTGCGTTTGGTGTGGTACGTAGCGTATAAGAAATATCTTCAGCTAGCGTGTCTAACCACTCGCGGAATTTCCAGTCATCAAGAAGCTTGGCTTCTTGATACAGGAACTGACTGATCTGGTGATGAAGTTCTAAGCTGATTTGACTCATTTCATAAGCTCCTTCTCGTATTCGTCAGCCGCTTTTTCAACGTCTTCCCATTTTTCATGGATCAATAAATCTGCCCAGCGACGGTACATACCGCGTGCTGCAGTTTCAGAGAAAATGTAGTTGGTGATGCCCGGGATACCATCTTCACGTACTTTCTCGTTGCCTTTACCCATCTCAACGATCAATTTGTTTTGACGTGCTTTATAACCACGTAAAACTTTCTGAATCTCGATCCAGTTCTCAGAGTCATCTTGCTCCAGGAAGCCGGCAGGACCGAATGCACGCGTTGCAGAGCGTTCAAACGCTTCTTTCACTTCTTGAGACGCTTCAGCATCGGCAATACAGAATGCCCAAACTTCAGTTTTGTTTGGACCACGTGGGTGCCATACGCGAAGTGTTGCAGTACCGTTCAACCAAGACAGTGTCGGGAACATGGTGTTGTGACCTGCAAGACGCAGCGCACGTACTTCACCTAGACGCTCTTTTACTTCTTCATACGTTTCGCGGAAGTAGTTGGCCACTTCACCGTCAACCCAAACGTTTGCATCTGGTTTCTCTGTGAAGAAGAAGCCTGAACCGTGACCACGTGAACCGTATTGCAGTGCATCTTTTGCAGTTTCCCAAACTGGACGAGCCGTTTGAGCAGCACCTAATTTCTTGGTTGATTCGTCGTCTGGTTTCGCGCCAAGTACCTGAATCGCAGATGCGTGAGAGAACAGGGCGTGGTATTGGTCAGATGCAAACTGTTCAGCTGCAAATTTCCAGTTACACTCGATTTCCCACTTGTGTACACCACCCACAATCACAGTACCGCCTTCACGACGATCGACAACGCCGTCCAGGTACCAAGCGATATCGCCCATGTATTCTTCTAGATCTGGAGTCGTTTCATCCCAGCATCCGAAAATCAGGCCTTTGTATGATTTAACACGGTTAACTTCTACCAGACCCCATTGCTCTTTACATGCACCATGTGGGTAAGCACGATCTTCAAGCGGGATGTCTTTTAGAGAACCATCAATACCGTATGACCAGCCGTGGTATGGGCAAGTGAACGCACGTGTATTACCACAGTCTGCGAAGCTTACGCGCATAGAACGGTGACGGCATTGGTTTAAGAATGCTTTGATTGAGCCATCTTTTTGGCGTGCCACGATGATTGGATCTTCACCCATGTAGGTATTGAAGAAATCGCCAGCCTTAGGAATTTGGCTTTCATGGCAAAGGAATAACCATGTACGACCGAAGACACGTTCAAGTTCTAATTCGTAAATGTCAGGATCTGTATAGATAGATGGCGTGATACGTCCATTTTGTGCATCGACTAAAGCGTCGATTTCGCGCACATCAATTTTTCCACTCATGAAAAGCTCTCCTGTGACCAGTTATGGCACAAAGTAATAGACTCAACTTTGCATGGATAATGATTTTTTAGCGGGGTTTAGTGAAATATTTTTTTTGTTTTAATTAAGATATTTTATCAATTACTTATCGCTTATTTCTCTTTATTAAAGCATTAATAAAATTTGAAAGCCTATTTATTTCCTAAATGGCAGAATAATCTTCACCTAATAGTTGATTATAGATTATACTCTTAAGACATGATAGTTAGACATTTTTTGAATTAATCTTTTGGAATGGGTTTATGGAATTACGTCACCTTCGCTATTTCATTACCGTGGCTGAAGAACTGAACTTCAGTAAGGCTGCCTTGAAGCTCTACACAGCCCAGCCTTCTTTAAGTCAACAGATTAAAGACCTCGAAGAAGACGTTGGCGTAAAACTGTTACACCGGACCAAACGTAAGGTCGAACTGACAGAAGAAGGCGCAGTGTTTCTGGAACAGGCGCGCTTGACCCTGGCGCAGGCCGACAAAGCCGTGGCCATGGCGCGTCAGGTGTCCCAGGCCAAACAGCAGATGCTACGCATTGGCTTTGTACCGGTCGCGGAAATGAAGATTTTCCCGTATGTGTTGCCGAATCTGCGCGTACAGAACCCGGATCTGAAAATTGAATTGCTCAGTATGAACAACAATGATCAGATGAAAGCCATTAAAAAAGGTGAACTGGACATCACCTTTACCCGTCACAACTTTAACAGTGATGAAATTGAAAGCCAGTTCGTGCTGCGTGAACCGCTGATTTTCATTTTGCCGAAAGACCATCCGCTGGCAAAATACGAACGAATTCCAGTTAAAGCACTGAATGGTATAGATTTTATTATCCCATCAGCAGAGCAATCTCTTACCCTTCACAACACCATTTTAGATTTTGCCAAAGCTAATAATATTGAATTTAATATCGTGCAAAAAGCCGATAACATCTTGTTTAACATCAACTCTATTGGTATTGGTCTAGGTTGTACGATCCTTCCAGGCTATATTACACCACTGACCATGAACAACACCATCATCCGTCCGCTGGATATCGAACTGCCTTATCTGGACCTGTATGTCAGTTACCGCAAAAACAGCAACTCGCCATCGGTCGACAAGTTTATGGAACTGCTGACCCGGGTGTTTTACCTGGATATTAACCGCGATTAAGCCGCGCTTTGGCTGACTGCCTGTAAGCATCATTATTTCGAGACTAAATAATGGTGCTTTTTTTATGGCCAATTTGCTGGCTTTTTAATCAGATTAGACTTAAGTCGCAGGATTTTTTGCACCATTTTTTATCATTTTTGCACTTTTACGACTTTTTCTCTGCTAGCCGCGCAGATTTATTTTCAGCCGTAAACTACAACTTAAGTCTAATAAGCTAGACTACAGTGAAGTGCCGCTATGTTCTGCCCCTGAAGCAGGATGCTAGGCATGCTTTTATCTGTCATGGGCCAGATCAAAGGAATAAGAATGATAAAAACACCGTTTAGCCATATTAAAACCGGGATGCAGTCTCATCCTTATTTTTTTATCAGTTTTCTGATCACCACGGTGCTGTACGGTATTTTTCAGTGCTTGAGCCCGTGGACCTGGTCGACCTGCCTGCTCATCAGCTGGAATATTGCCGTGTCCGGCTATCTGCTCTTTACCCTGCTGAATTTCTGGCACAGTGATCATCAGCATATTCTGCAATGCGCCCAGCAGCAGGATGCCAGTAAATGGCTGATTCTGTTACTGCTGTTTCTAACCCTGGTGATGTGTTTTATTGCGATTATTGTCGAGATCAACTTATTTGCCCAAACCGACTTTGCACGCATGGGGCATTTTCTGCTGGCGATTACCACTATTTTATGTGCCTGGCTGTTTATGCATACCATTTTTGCGATTCACTATGCGCATGACTATTATCTGGCGCTGCAACAGCATCAGGCAGGTGGTCTGGAGTTTCCGAAAACCCCTTATCCGACCTATCCGGATTTTCTCTATTTTAGTTATGTGATTGGCACGTCGGCACAAACCGCCGATGTCACCATCAGCTCACGCGCGATGCGTATCCTGAATACGCTGCATATTGTGCTGGCCTATATGTTTAACACCACCATTCTGGCGATTTGTATTAATCTGGTGGCCAGCTTTATTCAACACTAAACCGGTTGAGCCAGAAATTCCGCCCATAAAAAAAGGATGGCCTGTCACCATCCTTTTTTCGCTTTTATCACCGACTTATTTTACGCCGTGCGCCGCCAGGTAGTTTTTAATAACTGTGTTGAACTCATCGGCTTTTTCAACTTGTGACCAGTGCCCACACTGGCTGAAGATGTGTGCATCTGCATTTGGCACCACATTCAGGATGTCCCAGGTACGGGATACTGGAATCACCACGTCTTGAGTACCATGAATCAGAAGTACAGGTACGGTGATGTCTTTCATTTTTTCGAAGTCTAACGGGAATTCGAAACGGTCACGGTCACGCGCACCCACCACATCCATTAAACGGTCAGATGCATAGTCATTTGCAGCCGAGTCAAAACGGACTTTCACCAGTTCGTCTGTAATCAGGTCTTTGTTCACCACGAACATAGACAGTGTCTTACGGATCCCTTCTTCAGTCAGTACTGGGTTCGCGTGCGCTTTCAGTGCCGCAGTTTGCTTGGCACCACCGGTACCCATAGACACGATACCCAGAACGCGCTCTGGATAATCCAGTGCCAATTGAAATGCCAACCAGCCACCTAAAGAGTTACCCACCAACCAGGTTTTCTCGATACCTAAAGCATCTAAGGTACGGATTGCGTGATCAACCCAGGCACGGATCCCGTATTGGGTACCCGGTGCAACAACGGTTTGACCATAACCAATGGTATCAATCGCGATACAACGTGCCTGTTCACCAATTTGTGGCAGGTTTAACCACCAGTTGGCCGCTGCAGATACACCCGTACCTGAACCGTGCAAGAACAGAATTGGCGTACCTTCACCAATTTCATGGTAATGGGTGAGTTCGCCTTCTGCGGTTTCAATCCATTTATCTTCTAAGCCAAAGAATGAATCTGTTGTATAGTCAGGGATTTGGACAGTGCTCATACTTACTCCTCATACAGTCTTTAGCTTGCGTTTCCCTCAATCTTGGAAGGTCTGGACGTCAAGTGACTCGTTGAACATGCGTTTTCTATAGGCTTATATTAACCGCTCCTGCGCTTTCAACTGATACAAAATTACGATTTTAAGCTACAAAAAAACGATTATTTAAGCCATTGTTTTTAAACATTTTAGTTAATTTTAAATCCTTATTTTTATTAGGACTTTCATCTGTTTTTATATAAAAAAGAGCAGCTGGAGGTGCAGCTGCTCTTTGATCTTGACCAATTAGAATGTATAGGTATAGGTCGTCGCGATACGGTGTTCTTCTAGATCGTTACCACCTGAGATATTGTCATAGTTGGTATCAATAAACATGTAGTTGAAACCTAAACCTTTTAGCTTACCTTCTGGTACCACATAGTTCACAATCAGGTTGTTTTCATTTTCTTTGCCACGCGGTTCGCCTGCACCATTATCGACATCCCAACCACGGAAATGACGTGCAGTTGCGGTTAAACCTGGTACACCCACATCAGCAAAGTTATAGGTATAACCCAAGCTCCATGATTTTTCATCTTTACGGATAAAGCTTGCCACCGACCAGTTGTCTAGATAAGGCTGTGGTACCCAACCACCCAATGTCGGGAACATTGGCGCTTTGTTACCATGCTCTCCAAACATTTGCTGGTAGCCTAATTGTACTGTGTGCATACCATGGTTGATTTTTGCACCTGCAGACACGGCCTGGCTGTCAATCTTGCCATACAGCTGGTCACCTGACTCGCTATTGTCAAAATAACGTACATGAGTGTCTAACTTGGTGTTTTCAGCCAAGGTGGTTTTATAGTTTACAGCGGCATAATGCTGTTGGTAGATGTTGGTGACATCTGCATACCAGTAACTACCCCCCACTTTTGGGGTGAATTGATGATCAATCCCGGCAATATACATACCGTCATCTGTACTGACTGCTGTCGCAAAGTTGTTTTGCGGAAATAAGCTCAGGTCATGATATTGATTTTCATAACGTGCATTAATGCCATCAATATAAGCCAGAGTTAACTTGGTATCTTTCAGGTCCTTAGACTCTAACCAGGCACCATTATAAGTAGTCAGTAATTGGCGAGATGGATCAAAGAATACCACTGGTGACATTGGTAATAGATCACCAACCTTCAACTCAGTTTCAGATACCTTAACTTTTAAGGTTGCACCAACTTTACCAAAATGATCTTTAGATTCTTTGCCATCGTGAGGTAACACCCAATCCGGATTTTGATCACGGCCGTTGAGTTTAACTGCATGTTGAACCAGTACATCTGCTCCAATTTGCACGCCACCACCAATATCATGATAACCCGACTTGGCATCCAAAGTTACCGCCTGTGACCATGAACCAAAGTTCAATTCTGGTTTATCTTGATACTGACGATCTAAATAGAAATTTTTAAATTTAAGTTGAACATTGCTGTCATCAATAAAATCTGCATATGTAGCAGAAGTTCCTAAAGTTGCTGTCGCAGCAAGCATTGCTATCCATAATTTTTGACGACGCATGGTAAATTTTCCCATTCAGCAGATAAAAACAATGCCGTCATCATGCGTAAGCATAATCAAATAGAAAATCCGACCACAGTATTAAACATTTATCGGTTTGGGCATTTTTTTGATTTCACAGCGCTTTTTTTATTTTTTTAAGATATTTCAGCAATCATTTCCCTGCTAAATACTCTCCACCCTAAAAATATAAACATCTGTTATTCATATTATTTTTCACTGTATTTTTTATTTATTTTGAGTTTTTAAGCTTTATTTATTGGTTTTAACATTAACACTTTAACTAATAGCTTTTAACTATCAGTATTATTTATAAAAAATTTAATATTTAAAATAATTCAGCTTTTCCTCGAATTTAAATTAATCGGTTTTCTACTCCCCCTTTTTCCATCCTTTTAAAATAAATCCCGGCTGATCATTTAACAGATTTTTTATATAAAAATAAGATGCGTTTTAAATACATTGATCTGTGTGATTTTAAATCCGGATTTATTTTTAAAGTGTGATATTAAGCAACTCAATCACACCAATAAAAAAAGCACCCCAAATATATTGGAGTGCTTTGCTTAAGCCAGTTTTAAAATTAAAACTTAAGCTTGCATTTCACGTGCTTTAGACATGGTCAACGCCAAGTCTTCAATCATGTCTTCCTGACCACCGACTGTACCACGGCGACCCAGTTCCATCAGGATTTCACGCGCAGACACGCCATATTTCGCTTCAGCGCGTTTTGCAAACAACAGGAATGAAGAGTAAACACCCGCATAACCTAAAGTTGCCGCATCACGGTCTGCACGAATTGGGTTGTGCATCATTGGAATCACAAGGTCTTCAGCAACGTCTTGTACTTTGAACAGGTCAACGCCTGTATCCATACCCATACGGTTCGCTACAGCAATGAACAATTCAAGTGGTGTGTTACCCGCACCCGCACCAAGACCTGCAGAGGCCAAGTCCACACGTACTGCACCTGCTTCAACCGCAGCAACCGTATTCGATACACCCATACCTAAGTTGTGGTGACCGTGGAAACCGAGTTCGATGCTTGGATCTAAGTGTTGACGTAAGTGACCTACACGATCTTTCACGTCTTGAGGAAGCATGTAACCTGCTGAGTCTGTGACATAAATACAGTTTGCACCGTAAGACACCATCTTCTGTGCTTCTTCTAAAAGACGCTCAGGAGAAGCCATGTGAGCCAGCATTAAGAAGCCCACGGTGTCCATGTCGAGTTTACGAGCAGCAGTGATGTGCTGTTCAGAACAGTCCGCTTCTGTACAGTGTGTTGCAACACGAATCGTCGATACACCAATTTCATGCGCCATTTTCAAATGGTCAACTGTACCGATACCAGGAAGAAGCAGTGCAGACACTTTCGCATTCTTCATACGTGGCACAACAGCAGACAGGTATTCTTCATCTGTTGCAGCAGCAAAACCGTAGTTCACTGATGAACCGCCCAGGCCGTCACCGTGGGTCACTTCAATTAAAGGTACGCCGGCATCATCTAGCGCTGTTGAAATGGCAATCATTTGCTCAACAGTGGTTTGATGGCGCTGCGGGTGCATACCATCACGTAAAGTCATATCATGAACAATAATCTTAGACATGAGGTTGCTCCTTAAGCTTCAGCAGTGTTGAAAACGTGTTCAGCAAACATTTCTGCAGTACGTGCAGCTGCTGCTGTCATGATGTCGAGGTTACCTGCATATTTCGGCAAGAAGTCACCTAAACCTTCGACTTCTAAGAAGATCGAAACACGGTTACCGTCAAAAATAGGACCATTTACCAGTTTGTAACCTGGTACATATTTTTGCACTTCTTTAATCATCGCATGCACAGATTCAGTAATCGCTGCTTGATCTGGCTCACCTTCAACGAGACAGTGAACAGTATCACGCATCATCAGTGGTGGCTCAGCTGGGTTAATGATGATGATCGCTTTACCTTGTTTCGCGCCGCCCACTTTTTCAATTGCACCCGCAGTGGTACGAGTAAATTCATCGATGTTTTTACGTGTACCCGGACCAACTGATTTCGTCGATACCGTTGCAATGATTTCGCCATATTCAACAGGTTGAACGCGAGAAACTGCAGCAACCATTGGAATGGTTGCCTGACCACCACACGTTACCATGTTAACGTTTGGTACTTCGCCAGCCGCAAGCAATGCTTCAAGATTCACTGGTGGTACACAGAATGGACCAATCGCCGCAGGTGTTAAGTCAATCATCAATACGCCAAGTTCATTGAGCTTGCGGCTGTTTTCTGCGTGTACGTATGCAGACGTTGCATCGAATGCAATTTTGATGTCATCTTCGATTACGTGAGGAAGAAGACCATCTACACCTTCAGCCGTGGTTTTTAAACCCATTTTCGCCGCACGCGCCAGACCTTCAGATGTAGGGTCAATACCCACCATCCATACTGGCTCTAACCATTCGCTACGTTGTAATTTGTAAAGCAAATCAGTACCGATGTTACCTGGACCGATCATTGCACATTTAATCTTTTTCATGAATGTACTCTCTTAAAATTCTGATCAGGTTGGGGCTTATTCAGCAGCGAATGCCGCTGTAACTGAACCAAAGCCTTCAATTTCAACTTTGAATTCATCGCCTGGTTGCGCCACAACCATTGGCCCTAATGCACCTGTTAAGATGATGTCGCCTTTTAACAATGGACGACCACGGCGTACCATTTCATCTGCCAGCCAGACTGCAGCATTCAGCGGGTTGGCTAAACAGGCTTTACCCACACCTTGAGAAACCACTTCTTCACCGCGGGTCATGACCATCTTGCAGTTCACAAGATCCAGGTTTTCCAGTTTTACCGGTTGAGAACCCAGTACAAACGCCGCTGAAGATGCGTTGTCTGCCACGGTGTCAATCAGGCTGATTTTCCAGTTTTCAATACGGCTATCCACCACTTCTACTGCTGGCAGTGCGTAGTCAGTTGCACTGATAATGTCAGCATAGGTGTGTTTTTCTTTGGTCAAATCTTCTTTAATGACCAGTGCAATTTCTGCTTCAACTTTCGGTTGAATCAGCAAACCTGCAGGAATGGCTTCACCATCACCATAGGCCATATCTGCAAACAACATACCGAAATCTGGCTGATCAACACCCAGTTGTGCCTGAACTACCTTCGAGGTCAAACCAATTTTGCGACCTACTAAACGGCGGCCTTCTTTCAACGCGCGTTCGGTATTTACTTCTTGAACTGCGTACGCGATATCTACATCAGCAGATTCACCGCCTAATTGTGGGCGAATCGGTGCAATCGCAGTTTGTGATAATTCAGCATCTCTTAACGCTTGAGCAACTGATGCAACAACAGCAGAATTCGACATCAATGTTTCCTTAAACTGCAAAAATTGGGCTTATGCTGTTGACTAGATTTTTCGGCATGCAGCTGAACATCGGCCGATATAGGGGGGACTGATCAGAGCGGCAACAGGCTGTTGCTGCCGATCTCTAGCAAACGCGCATAGATATAAACTGATTTAGAATCGGAAAAATGGACTTTTTATGCCAATACTTATTTTATTTTTTACAATAGCTAGAACCTATAACACAGCCACAACTCAACCGACACGAAGCCCCTGATAGCTATAGATTTCCGAGTATTTCTATCCACTTTTTGAGGAAATCTGGATGAGAAGTTTCAGCGCTTAAGGCTTCGGTATTAGACGATTTTATCAGCAGTTTTTAGAGGCAATAAGGCTGCACAGTGTTTATACAGCCTCTAGAACAGAAAAAGAAAGACGAAACTTTGCAATCACGCAACATGCCCAGGCAGAGATCAATATAAGAAGGAAGAAAATGAGCTCTTCAATAAAAGAAGAAGCGGCAAGAGGTTCACTTCTTCTGAAAAGATGCTCTCCCACCTAGATGGCCTGTTTCATTTGTACCTGCTGTAACAGGAACTGATGCAGGCTGCTGACATCCCCGGCAATTTTTAGCGGTTGAAACAGCTGTAACACTTCGACCGTATGTACCCCATAGCTGACACCCACACGCGGCATGGCAATAGCCTGCGCCATTTCCAGATCATAAGAGGTATCGCCGACCATAATTGCCTGCTCAGGGCGCACTCCGGTTTCTGCCAGAATTTCTTCTAACATTAAGGGATGCGGTTTAGAGCGGGTTTCACTGGCGGCACGGGTCGCAGCAAACATTCCCATACTTTGAGTTTGCTGCAGCACACGATCTAGACCCTTACGGCTTTTACCGGTAGCCACCGCGAGTTTTACCCCTGCGTCCTGTAAATCATTCAGCATTGCTGCCACACCGTCAAACCAGACATCAGTTTTGGAGTTGGCCACATAGTGTTCGGAATAGCACTGTAAAATCTCGCTATGCAATTCCGGTACCATCGGGAACAAACGCTGCGCCACTTCAGGCAGGCCCAAACCGATAATGCTTTTGGCGGCCTCATCGGTTAAGGGTTGCTGGAACTGCTGCGCAGCGAACTGTAAACTCGCCACAATTTGACCGACTGAATCAAACAAGGTGCCATCCCAGTCGAAAATGATGAGTTCTACAGCTGTGTTCATATATGGTTTCCTCGATTTGATTCGGTTTAAATCCACCCCGACCCTCCTTTAAAAAAGGAGGGAGAGCTTCATTAGAAAATAACTTTTATTGCAAGATCACAACAGATATTAATTACCCAACGGCGACATCCATGTCGCCTTTCGCACATTTCGGATGCAGATATCATTTACTATCGCAACGCTCCCTCTCCTGAACGAGTTTAAAGCACTGCTTTAAACGACGTGCAAGAAGGAGACTTGCGCAGCAGTGCTGCTCAGGGAGAGGATTTTTCCGAAATTTAATCTCCCCTTGCGGAACAATGTTCCTCATCTTTAATTTTAATAAAGAGGGAAGTTTCCCACTTAAATAAAGCAAGATGAACGAGAATTAAAAAGCCAAAGATTATTCGTCATCTTCCCCAAGTGTTACTACCTTATCTGCCTTTTGCGCACGGAGCTGTGCGACCAGACTCTGCATATCTTCAGGCAATGATGCTTCAATGGTTGGATAACCCGGAATCTCCAGACGCATGGCGTGCAAGCATAAACGGCGTGGTTTAGGCCCGCGATATTCGGTTTCATGACCGTATTTTTCATCGCCCACCAGCGGATGGCCAATACTCAGACCATGCACACGAATCTGATGGGTACGTCCAGACAGCGGCGATGCATAGACCAGTGTGGCATGCATAAAGCGTTCTTGCACATTCCACTGGGTTTTTGACTCTTTACCTTCTTTAGACACACGCACGCGACGTTCGCCATTGGCCAGCTCATAACGATGTAAAGGCGCATCAATCAGCTGTTTGTCCAGCGTCACCTGGCCTTTCACCACCGCAGCATAGGTTTTACGGATTTTGTGTTCGCGCAGCATGTCCTGCAAGGTTTTTAATACGCTGCGTTTTTTCGAAATCATCACCAGACCCGAAGTATCGCGGTCAATGCGGTGAATCAGCTCCAGATATTTTTTCCCGGTGGCGGCGCGCAAGCCTTCAATCAGGCCATAGGCCACACCACTGCCCCCATGCACGGCAATACCCGATGGCTTGTTGACCACCATCAGCCCTTCATCTTCATAGATGACCCGGTTCAGCAAGCCTTGAGCGACTTTGTCTGACACCGGCGCCGGGGTATCATCTTTCTGTTCAAAACGGATTGGAGCAACCCGGATCTGATCGCCAATATTCAGCTTGGTTTCGGCTTTGACCCGTTTTTTATTGACCCGCACCTGACCTTCACGAATCAGACGGTAAATCCGGCTTTTGGGCACACCTTTTAAACGGCTAAACAAAAAGTTGTCAATCCGTTGCCCCGCTTGATGCTCATCGACTTCAAACCAAGTGACACTTTGCCATTGTTGGGTAGAATTCATACAGTTACGACGACCTAAAAAAATACTAAAATTGATTAAAAACTGATCACTTGGGCTATGCTTTACACAAGAAACATAAGCTTAGCCCATAGGCAGATGATGCAAGGTTTGATATAGTCAGCGCACGGAAACCATCGTAAGTGGGTAAAAGTTGGGTCATTTCGGTTTTTACTGAAGTTGATTATTCAATCAAACACTCCACTAAACACGTAAAGGTCCCAAAAGAATTATGCCGACGCCGAAGGCTTATTATATCGGCAAAACTGCAAACTGTTGCGTTTAATTGTACTTAAGGTACATAAATCAGTTTGCCTGAAAAAATATGTCGCCAACCTCAAGTTGGTTTTTAAACGTAAACTGATACACATCAGACTAGTCGTTCCCTGATGTCGCATTCAGGCTACAGCGTTGATACATTGGATCTGCACAAATTGTAAAGATACGACGATAATTCCGTATCAAGACACTCGACTAAAAGAAGGGATGATCTTTGAGCAATGTGACAGTGAAAGTTACTCACATCCAATGTACCGCTCGTCCGCCAGTGAAACGACCAGGTGACTTTAATCGTTTAAAGATTGAAGCCGTATTGACATCATCAATACGTGAATCATCCACCGAAACCCGATTATCAGGCCGGTAGAGAAACGTTCAGACCGCTGTATTTGAGATCTGAACCATGATCCGTGATGTTTGATGCTCGCTACGTATAGAGCGATGTTTTGCTGTGTATCACTATAAGGTGTTACACCCATGAAACGTATGTTGATTAATGCAACACATGCTGAAGAAATTCGCGTTGCACTTGTCACTGGTCAGCGTCTTTACGATTTTGATTTAGAAAATCGTACCCGTGAACAAAAAAAATCAAATATCTATAAAGGTCATGTGACTCGCGTAGAGCCATCTTTAGAAGCTGTATTTGTTGAGTATGGTGCCGGTCGTCAAGGTTTCCTGTCGATGCGCGAAATTGCCAACTCTTACTACAAGGCCGATCCTCGTCAAACCTCAAATATTCGCGAACTGATTACTGAAGGCACCGAACTGCTGGTTCAGGTGGAAAAAGAAGAGCGCGGCAACAAGGGTGCTGCCCTGTCGACCTTTATTTCACTGGCGGGCCGTTACCTGGTCCTGATGCCAAACAACCCGAAAGGAGGCGGTATCAGCCGTCAGATTTCCGGTTCAGTGCGTGAAGAACTGAAAGAAATGCTGGCCTCTTTAAACGTGCCACGCGGGATGAGCGTGATTGTACGTACCGCCGGTATTGGTCGTTCTCAAGAAGAATTACAACTCGATTTACAGCATCTGCTAGATCTGTGGGCGCAAATTCAAAGCACCTCAAGTTCTGGTCCATCGCCAATGCTAGTGCATCAGGAAGCCGGTGTCGTCACGCGTGCCATTCGTGACTACCTGCGTGATGATGTGGCTGAAATCCTGATTGACTCAGAACAGGCCTATAACGAAGCCTATAACTTCGTAAAAGCGGTGATGCCGCGTCAGCTCGACAAGCTAAAAACCTATACTTTAAATGAGCCATTATTCGCGCATTTCGGTATCGAAAGCCAGATTCAAACCGCCTATGAACGCGAAGTCAAACTGCCTTCAGGTGGCTCAATTGTGATTGACCAGACCGAAGCATTGGTGTCAATCGACATTAACTCGGCAAAATCAACTCGTGGTCAGGACGTTGAAGATACCGCACTAAACACCAACCTGGAAGCTGCTGAAGAAATTGCACGCCAGTTACGTTTACGTGACATCGGTGGTCTGGTAGTAATCGACTTTATCGACATGACCAAAGACCGTAACCAGCGTATGGTGGAAGCCAAGCTGCGTGAAGCAACGCAAAGCGACCGCGCGCGTATCCAGTTTGGTCAATTGTCACGCTTTGGTTTAATGGAGATGAGCCGTCAGCGCTTACGTCCATCTTTAGAAGAAGCGACCGGTTATGTTTGCCCACGTTGTCATGGTACCGGCATGGTACGTGACTTACGTTCTCTCTCACTGTCGATTATGCGTAAAGTGGAAGAGATTGCGCTACGTGAGCGTCATGGTGAAGTTCAGGTTGAAGTACCGGTTGAAATTGCAGCATTCTTATTGAATGAAAAGCGTCACAGCCTGGTTTACCTTGAACAAACCTCAAATGTACGTGTAACGGTATTGCCGCACCCGCATTTAGAAACCCCACATTACGAAATCTCTTACAATCCGGAAGGCTTTGCCCCAACCAGCTATGAACGCACAGCAGCCACCCGCTTAAGCGAACAGGAACTGGGTTATGAAGCCTCTGAATGGCATTTAGAAGAAGAACAGCACGCTCAGCATGCAGCTGCGCCTGCAGCACCGCAAAAGGAACAGAAGCGTCCAGCCAAAGCTCAAGCCGCTGCGCCTGCACAAGTGGCCCCTGCTGCCGCTGCACCAAGTGCTAGCCCATGTGCATGGTTAGAAAACCTGTTTGTGCAAAAACAGGCCAACACGGTTGATCAGTCACGTAGCGCCAACAATGCGGCTGCAGCGATTGAGCAAATGGTCAATAATGGCGCAGTTAGCCGTGGCCAGTTCGGTCAGATTGCAGCTGCGGCGCCTGTGGCTGCACCAGCAGCAACCAGCAATGCTTATCTTGCCCCATCAACTGTGGCCAAGCATGAGCGTGATCACGCTGAAAAACCGGCTGAACGTGAAGAAAAATCATCACGTCACAACAACAAAAAGCGCAGCAAGCACAAAGAGCCGCGCGAGCAAAACAGCCAGAATGACAACAGCCCAGCACAGCATCAGGTACACGAAGAAGTGGTGCAGCTGTCACGTCAGGAGCAACGTCAGGAAGCGCGTGAAAACAAACGCAACTCCCGCCGTCAGCACAACAACAATGAACAGACGCAAAACGAAGCGCAACAGCAAGATGCTGTGCCACGTCGTGACCGTCGTAACCAGCAACGTCCAGAGCGTCCAAATCGCCACCGCGATGCCAGCGTGCTGAATGACACGGCTGCACCGGCAGCAGCTACAGCAGCACCAGCCGCTGAAGCACAAGGCCTGAAAGTGGACCTGGTGGATGCACCACGTCAGGACGTGATGCCAACTGCTCTGGTGGTGAATGTTGATGCTGCACAAAGTGAAATTGTCGCGCTAAACCAGAACGCAGCCGCTGCACCTGCAGCAACTGCTGAACTTCCGGTTGCGACCAGCACTGAAGCAGTAGAAGAAGCACCAGTACCAAAAGAAGAAGTGGCACCTGCGGCAATTGTGGCTGAAGAGCACAAATCGCAACCGGTGAAACGCGCCAGCAACGATCCGCGTCAGCGTCGTCGCCAGCAACGTGAAGGTCGTGCGCAACAAAACCAGCCGCCAAAGCTGTCACCATCTCAGGTTCCAGCCTTGCAGCAGTACACGGTAGGCAGCCTGATCCGTCATGTGTATGGTGAAGATTGCTCGGTACTGATTGAGCAGTTTGGTTTAATCCCAACCTTTAACCGCGCCCTGCAAAAGTTCACTGAACAATATGCAGCCAGCCTGGTCGCTCAAGCACCTGCGGCAGAAAGCCAAAAGCAGCCTGTGACCCGTGATGTTGAAGTCAGCAAAGCTGAGCCAGAAGCAGAACCTGCTCCTGTGCTGGACCTGACTCCACCAGCGCCAGTCAAACGTGTGGCCAATGATCCGCGTGAGCGTCGTCGTTTAGCCAAACTTGCTGCCGAACAGGCGCTGGAACAGGCCAAACAGGCCCATGCCGACGAAGCAGAAAAAGCATCCGCTAACGATGCACCAGCAGAAACTGCGGCGGACGCTCAAGCAGCTGAAGCAACAGAAGCCACTGCTGCAAGCAGCACAGCAGCACCTGTAGAAGCGACTGCCGAGCCAGCAGCAACTGAAGCAGCACCAGCGGCTGAAACCACTGCGACTGAAACTGAAGTGGCGACTGAAGAAAGCGCTGCAGCCGAAGCACCGGCTAAAGAAACAGCGAAAGCTGAAGCAGCGCAACCAGTACAGGCTGAACTGCCAGTTGATGCAGCAGATGCCAGCGAAGCACCGGCAAATGCAGAAGCCGAAGCTCCAGAAGCCGCAGCAGACAAGGCCGAGAAAGAAAAACCGGCACGTCCGCGTCGTCCACGTGGCCGTCCACCAAAGAAAGCCAACACCTCAACTGAGTCATAATTTGCTTTTTTGCAGGTGAATAAAAAAATCCAGTCATTTCGGTGGCTGGATTTTTTTTGTTAATTTGTCAGATTAGGTTGATTACACTACAACGAAACGATTAAAACCTTAAAGTGCAATATTCATGCGCTAGAACTACAGATTGGATGTCGAGAATAAATAGGATTCATATGAGCCATACAACACAACATGATCTTATTGGTCTGGCCGATGTCGCCGCCAAAATTCCAAAGTTTATCGGCAAAGTCCCGAATCTTATTCAGGGTCTGAGTCAAGCCTATTTACGAACGCCATCCACCCCTGCCGGTCTGGGCATTGCCTTTGAAAAAGCGGTCAAACGTAATCCGCATGGTCTGGCTTTAATGTTTGAAGAGCAGCGCTTTAGCTACAAAGCCCTGAATGAATGGGCCAACCAGATTGCCCACTATTATCTGTCACAAGGCGCACGCAAAGGCGATGTGATTGCGGTAATGCTGGAAAACCGCCCGGAACTGATCGCGACTGTCATCGGTCTGGCCAAAATTGGCGTCACCATTGCACTGGTAAACACCTCACAGGTCGGCAAGGTGCTGACCCATAGCATCAATCTGGTCAAACCGGTCGCGCTAATTGTTGGCGAAGAATGCCGTGCTGCGGTAGAGGAGATTCGTCAGGCGCTGGATTTGCCGGCAGATCGTCTGGACTGGTTTGCCGATCAGGAAACCCAGCGCGATGCGGGCAAAGCTCCGAAAGGCTTTAACAATCTGGCCGAAAAGATCGACCATTTTCCGAAATTCAATCCGCCGACCACGCATTCCGTCCAGGGCAAAGATGGCCTGTTTTATATCTATACCTCGGGAACCACCGGCCTGCCGAAAGCCGTGGTGTTCACCCATAGCCGCTGGACCCTGGCCTATGGCACCTACGGCCATGTACTGAATCTGAATCCAAAAGATGTCATGTATGTGACCCTGCCGCTGTATCATGCCACTGGTATTGTGGTGTGCTGGTGCGGCGTAATTGCCGGTAGCGCAACCCTGGCAATTCGACGTAAATATTCCACCTCCAGCTTCTGGAAAGATGTACAGAAATTTAATGCCTCTGCCATTGGTTATGTCGGCGAGCTGTGCCGCTACCTGATGGATGCACCGCCATCTGCGCTGGATCAGGACCATCGTGTTACCAAAATGATTGGGAACGGTATGCGCCCGAACATTTGGAACAAGTTTAAACAGCGCTTTGGGATTGAAGAAATTCTGGAGCTGTATGCCTCCAGTGAAGGCAATGTTGGCTTTAGCAACATCTTTAACTTTGACAATACCGTTGGCTTTTCTCCAACCCCCTATGCGATTGTGGCTTTCGATAAAGAAAAAAATGAACCGGTCCGGGATGCGCGCGGCTGGTGCCAGAAAGTCAAAAAAGGTGAAGTTGGTTTATTGATTGGCAAAATTACCCGCCGTTCGCCGTTTGATGGCTATACCGATCCGGAAAAAAACAAGGCGGTGATTTTAAAAGGTGTTTTCCAGCGTGGCGATCAATACTTTAATACCGGTGATCTGGTACGAAATATCGGCTTCCGTCATGCCCAGTTTGTTGACCGCCTCGGGGATACCTTCCGCTGGAAAGGCGAGAATGTCTCCACCACCGAAGTGGAAAATATACTCTGCGATTATGACAAAATTGCCGAAGCGGTGGTCTACGGCGTAGAAATTCCAGAAACCAATGGTCGGGCCGGAATGGCGGCCATTACCTTAAATGCCGATGCAACACTGGATGAACATGACCTACAGCAGATGGTGAGCCAGTTTAAACAGGCCCTGCCCGGCTATGCGGTTCCGGTATTTTTACGGATTCAGGCCCAGGTTGAAACCACCGGCACTTTTAAATATCAGAAAAACAAGCTCAAAGAACAGGCATTTAATCCGGCAGCTACCACGGATCGTTTGCTGGTGTTGCTGCCCGGTGCAGCGGCTTATACTGATCTAACCCCGGAAATTTTCGAGCAGATTCAAACCTATCAATACCGCTTCTAAGCCCAAAGTTGTCTATTTTTTGATTCCCTAGCATGGATTTGTTTCATTTATAATCAAACATAGACAACTTTTTTATTTTTTACTTGCGCTCAAACGAGATCTTGCTACAATACGCTCCATCAAATGATATGGGTCGTTAGCTCAGTTGGTAGAGCAGCGGACTTTTAATCCGTTGGTCCCGCGTTCGAGTCGCGGACGACCCACCACTCATTTGAAAGCCTAAGATGGGTCGTTAGCTCAGTTGGTAGAGCAGCGGACTTTTAATCCGTTGGTCCCGCGTTCGAGTCGCGGACGACCCACCATATTTCCTTAGGAACTCTGCAAAAACTCCAGTTCTTGCATCTTAAAAAATAAGCAGCTTATTTTTTATTCCTCAGGGTCGTTAGCTCAGTTGGTAGAGCAGCGGACTTTTAATCCGTTGGTCCCGCGTTCGAGTCGCGGACGACCCACCATTTATCTTCCAAAATAAATATCTTCGCTTCCCTACTCTGCATTGCACATTTATATGCTGGGCTGCATCGTATCTGCGCTACAACCTCAATATTAATGTGGATGAAAGAACGCTCAATCTGCTTTTTTAATCGGCCGACTTTTCCAGATAATAAGCATGTGCCGGTAAAGGATTACGGGAAAAATACTGCTGATTTACCGTCGATACTGTGGCAATTTTTTCTAAATCCATGCGTAGATTCTGCGTGTCATCAATATCATAAAAAATTTCCACCCCATTACTGCGATGCACAATAATCTGGTGTGTGGTTTCATCATACATCCAGTAATCCAGATGATAATTCATTTGTGCACCGGCCATGACCCGGCCCAGATAGACAATGGAACGATGTGCGGTGCCATCGGGCAATAAAGTCAGAATAAAATCGGCTGTACCGGTCTCGCATTTGACATAGGCATCTTCACAGCTAATTTTTACCTGATACCGGCCGACATAGGCCAAGGCCGCTTCCGGCACCACGGCTTTATCGGCATCTTCTGCAGATGGAAATACCGGCTGGCCAGCCACTTCACTCAGGCGCTTACTTGGCGCATCTTCTGTCACCTGCAGGTCTGCCACGGGTGTAAACGGCTGTGCCTCCTCTCCTTCTTGACTGTTAAACGTCGGGTCACAAGCGGCCAAAGACAGGCAACAGATTCCCCATAACCATTTCGAACAATGCACAGCCAATATGGTGTCTCCCGGGTATCAATAAAAATAGCCACCGTATGCCTTTGCATCAGATTGATGGGCACACAGCGAAGCTATTGAAATTACATGAATTTTCACCCAAATCTACAGTTTTTGTAGACCTGTTTCAAGATTTTAAAGCGCAATATTTATACCGTGTCATTTTATTTACATAAATTAACGATTTATAGCGCATTGACCCTTTAAAAACGGAAATAGGTCGCCATTTTTATTTTATGAGTTGTTGATTGACTCACCATTTTATTTTTTAAGGAGACCTCAATGGCCAATGTTGGTTTATACCGCTCTAACCGCTCAAACATGATTGCAGGTGTAATGGGTGGTATTGCTGAACGTTTTGGTTGGAATGCAAATTTACTCCGCATTATTTTTGTGTTGGTATCCATTATGAGTGCCGCCTTCCCGGGTATTCTGGTGTACTTGGTACTGTGGCTGGTGATGCCGAAAAAGAAAGCTGAAATTGAACACGTGAATGGCTATCGCAATCCGGTACGTACCATTCATGAAGATCAGAACAGTTACCGTTAATCTTCATTTTTCTTGCACAGTTTAAAGCTACGGTGGACCCCTATTACCGTAGCTTCTTTTTTCTGGCTTTAACTTTCCGTAGTTTTGCTGCGTAGCCAGATCAGACGCTGGTTCATGGCGGCAATCATATCGGCGCGGCTAATAATCCCGACCAGCTGCTGCTGTTCCACCACTGGAATATAGTTAAACGAACGTTCCACAAAATACGGGACCAGATCGGCAATACTCTGATGTGGTTTTACCGTCACCACCTTGCGGTTCATAATGTGTTTGACCTGATGCTGCCATGACATCCGCACATCGGTAGCATGTTTAAACCATTCCACCACTTCATACAGTGCCAATGTGCCGACCAGTTGCTGCTCGGCATTTACCACCGGCAAGCTCATTAAATTGACCTGCTTGAACTTGTCTAGCGCGAGCTGGATATCATCATCCTGCTGCAAGGTAATCACATCATGGGTCATGATATCTTCACAGCGCCATTCCTGCACGTTTTCATCCTGCATACGCGCATTGGCCTGATATTGCGCTTCCAGAATAATTTTCTGCAAGTCATATTCACTAATGTCCAGCAGCTCGGTCTGATGCTCCAGCACATGATGAATATCTTGCGGCTGAATGGTGACTTTCTGGGTCGGGGTCGGGTCTTGCGAGCGCAGATTCAGCTGGGCCTTGTGTGGATATTGCTTGCCAGTCAGTCGGTTAAACATCATTGCCACCAACAGCAATAACAGCGAATTTAACAGCACCGGATAAAAGATAAATAAATAGCCCAGTTCACTGACCGCCTCACCGCCCAATACTGCGGTAATCGCCACAGCACCACTCGGTGGATGCAGCGAATCGGTCGACATCATTAAAATAATAGATAAGGCCACCGCCACACTAAAGGCTTCGGTCAGATTCGGAATATACAGCGCACAAGTCACACCAATAATGCCGGCAATAGTATTGCCAATCACCATATTCCACGGCTGTGCCAGCGGACTGGCCGGCACCGCAAACAGCAATACTGACGACGCACCCATCGGCGCGATATACCAGGCATTAATATCGCCCAGAATCCATAAGCTGATCAGTGAAGATAAACTTAAGCCCAGCAAAGCACCCAATCCGCACAACAGACGTTCTTTCAGCGGCAGTAATTTGAAATTGGGTTTTAAGATTTCTAACCATTCAGATTGCGGATGAAACACGGGAATCCTTTGTGATTTTGGCGACGGCCGCCATTATAAAATGAAGCAGCTTATAAGATGTATTCATTCTATATCTTATAATTATGAATTTTTCTGTTGAGATGTATATCAGTATAGGCACACTGAATCATCCTCTTTTTAGAAAAAATTGATAAGCCCTTCATTTTAAAAACATCGTTTTTGCGTATACACCGTTCAGCGCAGATGATTGCGCTGTATACACCAGATGAAACCAATCTTTGAGAAAAATGACTGAAATGACAATGCTGGGTTTTCCCCGAATCCTACAGATCAAAATCCGTTTTTTGTGGATAGACAGATCAACCGAATGTCGGTTTCTCTACTAATTTTTCATGGCGATTTTTCGGTTAGGCTTCGCTTTCTGATCAAAGCGCCAGCATTGTATGGATAACCTTTGCTACCTCCCGCCAAAATCCTTATAATTGAGCACAATTTTTCTCTAATTTTAAGTGGATGACCATGAGTCGCGCCATATCGCATATTGATACTTTCCAAGGCTTAATTCTTGCCTTACAAAATTACTGGGCGGAGCAAGGCTGCGTCGTGTTGCAGCCTTACGACATGGAAATGGGTGCAGGAACATTCCACACTGCAACTTTCCTACGTGCATTAGGGCCTGAAACCTGGAATGCCGCTTATGTGCAACCTTCACGTCGTCCAAAAGATGGCCGTTATGGTGAAAACCCGAACCGTTTGCAACACTACTACCAGTTCCAGGTGGTATTAAAGCCAAACCCGGACAACATCCAGCAGCTGTATCTGGATTCTTTAAAAGCCATCGGGATTGATCCTTTGGTTCACGACATCCGTTTTGTCGAAGATAACTGGGAATCACCAACACTCGGTGCTTGGGGCTTAGGTTGGGAAGTTTGGCTGAATGGTATGGAAGTCACGCAATTCACTTATTTCCAGCAAGTCGGTGGTGTTGAATGTTATCCGGTCACGGGTGAAATCACTTACGGTTTAGAACGTCTGGCGATGTACCTGCAAGGTGTAGACTCGGTTTACGATTTGGTTTGGACCAAAGGTCAGTTCGGTACGGTCACGTATGGCGATGTGTTCCATCAAAACGAAGTAGAACAATCGACCTATAACTTTGAATATGCGCCAGTCGACAAACTGTTTGAACTGTTCGACTTCTATGAAGCAGAAGCCTCTCGTTTGATGGAAGCGAAACTGCCACTTCCTGCCTATGAGCAAGTGGTGAAAGCATCACACAGCTTTAACCTGCTTGATGCGCGTGGTGCGATTTCTGTGACTGAGCGTCAGCGTTATATTTTACGTGTCCGTACACTGGCGCGTGCCATTGCACAAAGCTACGTGGCCGCACGTGCAGAGCTTGGTTTCCCAATGGCGGAACCACACTTACGTGATGAAGTTCTGGCACAGTTAAAAGCACAGGTTGAGGCGGAAGCCGCACAAGCAGAAAAATCAGCGGAGAACAAATAATGTCTAAACATACTGTTTTATTTGAACTTGGCTGTGAAGAACTCCCACCAAAAAGCCTGAAAAAATTACGTGATGCATTACAGGCAGAAACGGTTAAAGGCTTAAAAGATGCAGGTCTGGCTTTCGATTCAATCGAAGCCTATGCTGCACCACGTCGTTTAGCACTTAAAATTGTCAATGTTGATGGCGCGCAAGCCGACACACAAAAACGTTTTGACGGCCCTGCTGTGCAAGCGGCGTATGATGCGGAAGGCAAACCAACCAAAGCTTTAGAAGGCTTTATGCGTGGTCAAGGCATTACGGTTGATCAAGTATCGACTTTCCAAGCAGGTAAAGTTGAAAAAGTTTGCTACTTAAAAGATGTCAAAGGTCAAAGCCTAGACGTACTTTTACCGCAAATTTTACAAGCGGCTTTGGATAATCTTCCAATCGCAAAACGCATGCGTTCTGCAGCAAGCCGTACTGAATTCGTACGTCCTGTAAAATGGGTGGTATTGCTGAAAGACAACGACGTTGTTGATGCAACCATTCAAGATCATAAAGCAGGTAACGTGACTTACGGTCACCGTTTCCATGCCCCTGAAGCAATCACTTTAGCGCATGCAGATGAATATCTTGCCAAGTTAAAAGCTGCGCACGTTGTGGCATCTTTTGAAGAGCGTCAAGCAATCATCGACCAACAAGTGAAAGCATTGGCTGATGAAGTGAATGCCATTGCGATTGTACCAAGCGACCTTCGTGATGAAGTAACTGCTCTTGTTGAATGGCCTGTTGCGCTTCGTGCAAGCTTTGAAGAACGCTTCCTTGCAGTTCCTCAAGAAGCACTCATCACAACCATGCAGGACAACCAAAAGTACTTCTGCTTGGTGAACAGCGATAATAAACTTCAACCGTACTTCATTACTGTGTCAAACATTGAGTCGAAAGACCCATCACAGATCATTGAAGGTAACGAGAAAGTGGTTCGTCCACGTTTGTCGGATGCTGAATTCTTCTTCCTGCAAGACCAAAAACAACCGCTTGCTTCTCGTAAGGAGAAACTGGCGAATATGGTATTCCAGGCAGAACTCGGTACGCTTTGGAACAAATCTGAACGTATTGCCAAACTTGCTGTTGCGCTTGCGCCAATTACAGGTGCAAATGCGGCTGATGCTGAAAAAGCGGCACTTCTTGCGAAATGCGACTTAACCTCTGAACTTGTGGGTGAATTCCCAGAACTTCAAGGCATCGCGGGTACTTACTACGCACGTCTTGAAGGCGAAAATGATGAAGTGGCTGAAGCACTTGGCGAGCAGTACTTGCCTAAATTCGCTGGTGATGTTTTACCGAAAACCAAAACTGGGACAACCATTGCGCTTGCAGACCGCTTAGATACGCTCACCGGTATTTTCGGTATTGGTCAAGCGCCTACAGGTTCGAAAGACCCGTTTGCCCTGCGTCGTTCTGCAATTGGTATTTTACGTCTAGTGACTGAAAACGAGCTTGATGTATCAATTGAAGACTTGATCAAACTTGCTTTAGCTGCGTATGGCGATGTACTCAAAGATCACGATAAGACTTTAAACGATGCGGTTGCATTCCTTGAAGGTCGTTACCGTGCCAAATACGAAGACCAAGGTGTGGCTGTTGATGTGATTCAAGCCGTTCAAGCGTTGTCGCCAAAATCACCGCTTGATTTTGACAAACGTGTCAATGCAGTAAATCACTTCCGTGCACTGCCTGAAGCGGCTGCACTTGCTGCTGCGAATAAGCGTGTTGCCAATATTCTTGCTAAAGAAGCGGCACATGAAGGCGCTGTGCTTGAAGCAAATCTGGTTGAAGATGCTGAAAAGGCATTGTTCGCTGAACTTGCGAAAATCACACCAGTGGTTGAGCCACTGTTTGCTTCTAAAGATTACACTGCTGCGCTCTCTGCACTTGCTGCACTTCGTGCGCCTGTTGATGCATTCTTTAACGGTGTCATGGTGATGGCGGATGATGCTGACCTGAAAGCAAACCGTTTACGTCTGCTTGCTCAGCTGCGTGACTTGTTTACCAAAGTGGCGGATATTTCGGTGCTTCAACACTAAAGATGAGTATTTATAACGACTCACCTATCACCCTTGCAATCCTCAAGCTCTTTCAAGAGCTTGAGGATTGGATTTCAATGAATCATCAATATCTTCCTCATGGTGCCGTTAAGGCATTTATTTTTGGTGGCTGTGCGTTTCACATCCACACCAATGTTCGAGGTAGTAATGATATTGATGCTGAAATCCAATCGATCAGCCAATTAAAAAAAGAAGATATTTTCTTATTTCTAGAAAATAATGATATTGAATATCTGGATCATAATAATCTTGAAACAAATTTAGAATTTGACAGTGGATTTAATACCAGCCTTGCCTCCATCGATCCTGATTACAGGGAACGAGTTATCCCCTTAACCGCTGAAAGTATCGTAGAGGTCTATCTCGTATCTGGCGTAGATTTGGCTGTTTCTAAATTGGCACGCTTGTCTGACAGAGACATCGAAGATATTCAAGCATTATATGCAAGAAACAAGTTTTCGCTTGAGCAGTTCAAAGAAATAGCAAATAATGCTAAAGACTATTACGTTACACCTGAGCAATTAGATTCTAATATTCAATATATGATTTCGCTTCTTTCAGACCTGGGAGATTGACACAATGAATCAGCTGGAATTTGAGCATGCTTTAAAAGCACTATTAAAGCAGCCATTGAATTCTGCAACATTCGAGCAGGTTAAACCCGTTGCTGAAGCATTATTATATTCAGAACTACTACCTGCTGTGAGTTCCAGTTTAAACCCCTTAGAAAAGCGCCGACTGTTTTTTCTATTAGAAAAATTCCGCAGATACTCATGCTCAAGTGTTTCTAGACGCCAACAACTTAAAGCGCTCTCCCAAGCCTTGAATGTCGTTCCATTGCCGAGCACTCATGATACAAGAAGATTAGTTGACCCTCTGGCAAAACGTGTAGGCCTCAATGAAGATTTAAATCATTTAAAACCTCAATTACTGACCTTACAAACACGCCACTACTCACTTTACAGTTAATTCTCTCCTCCTTCTCTTAAGTACCACTATTCTATAGGTCATACCTATAGGCTTTTCCTTCCATATTCCCTATACTCAAACTGAAAACACTCAACAAGAAAGAAGCTTATGAAACTTAAAACTTTAATTTTATCTGGTCTAACTTGCCTTTCTCTGGGTGCATGTACCTCTGCGCCAGTCATTCCACAACTACAAGCGGGGGTATTACAAGAAGTCCAAAATCTTGAGGTCTATCCAGACACCACGCATAACTCGGCCAAACTGACCAAGTTTATTGATAAATGCGTGATTGAATTTAGAGGGCAGCTCAAAGCCGGCCGCTCAATTGAACAATGGGCATTTAAAGGCAACACCCTCATTTCAGCCGGTTCAGCTACCTTTGCCCAAGATGGCACCAGCACCGCCCATAATTTTGACCTGCATGATGCCACGGTACAGAAAAACTTCCTGACCCTGCGCGATCATTTCCATAAAGATGCACTGGCGCAATGTAACTAAAAATTCAAGCATCATGCCTGCAAAAGGTATGGTGCTTTTCACTGCTGTCCCATAGTTTGCTTTAAATAAAAAAACCTGAGTCCTAACAGTTAAAATATGAGTGTAAACAAACACTTTAACGACCAGGATTCAGGTTTTGTCACATCAGAATACCGTATTTCATGAGCTAATTAAACCTGTTGTGCGACAGGATTTTGAACAACTTGCTAAAGTACACCATGTTGGACAGAAATTTAGAGCGGCTTCCCGGTGGGATCAGTTTATTGCCATATTGATGTCTCAATTCTCTTGTAGGCAAAGTCTGAGAGATATTCAATCCAATTTGGAGTGCCAACAGGAAAAGCTGAGTCATCTCGGAGCAAAGTCTATTCCCCGAAGCACGCTGGCACGAATCAATGAGCAGCAGCCTGCTGCCTTGTATCAACAGCTATTTTACAAGTTGCTTAAATACTATGAACACTCAAAAGTAGCTCATAAATTTCGCTTTAAGAATCCCTTGTATTCCTTGGATGCCAGTCATATTGACCTGTCGCTTTCCTT